>JBJTLX010000207.1:0-3304 GCA_046063245.1 Novosphingobium sp. | reverse complement strand
AGCCGACCGTGCCCGACAGCCGGTAGATCGGCGCGTCGCCCGCTTCGGTGATATCGACGAAGCCGGTCGCGTTGACGCCGGTGTAGTTCTTCTTGGTGATGTAGTTGATCACCCCGCCGACCGCGTCGGTGCCGTAAATTGCCGAGGCGCCGTCCTTGAGCACTTCGATCCGGTCGATCGCCGCGAAGGGGATCTGGTTGACGTCCACCGCCGCGCCCGACAGCCCGTGCGCCGCCACGCGCCGGCCGTTGAGCAGCACCAGCGTGCTGGCCGCGCCCTGCCCGCGCAGGTTGGCGAAGGATGCGCCATTGGCCCCGCGGTTGGCCGCGGCCGTGCTGATCACGTCGGCGTTGGAAGCGAGGTTGTCCGCGCCGCTGCCGTTGCTGCTGAGGTACATGACCGCCTGTTCGGCGCTGTTGATCCCTTCACGGCTGAGGTCTTCGATGCGGATGATCTGCAAGGGCAGCGCGGAATTGTTGGGATCCTGCTTGAGCCGCGATCCGGTGACCACGATCTGGCTGTCCTTGGCCTCGTCCGCGGGGGCATTCTGGCTGGTGATCTCCTGCGCCGCCACGGGCATTGCGACCAGCGCACCCAGAGCGACCCCGCCGACACCGGCAACGCGAAACATCGTGCGTGAAATCATTCTGTCCCCCTGAAAACCGGCCGCAATGCGACACTGCCGCGACAGGCTATCAAATGATCGGAGTGGCACCAGCGCATTTACGAACTTTTGACCATACCGTCGCACGCGAACGGCGGATCGCTTTGCAACTGTGTCAGCCAAGCCACAGCGCCGGATTGCCCGGTCAGCGTGCCGCGGCAATCAGCACGACGGCCGCATCCATCGCGACCAGCGCGTTGGCGCCGTCGGGAACGTCGTTGGCGAAGATCGCGAAGGTCAGTTCGCGCCCGCTGGCGGCCTGCAGATAGCCCGACAGCGCGTTGGTGGCGTTGAGCGTGCCGGTCTTGGCCCACAGCTTGCCGGCCAGGGGCGTCCCGGCAAAGCGCCGGCGCAGCGTGCCGTCGACCCCGCCGACCGGCAAGGACGCACGCCAGACCGCGCCCCAGCCTTGTCCGCCGGCCCAGCGCAGCAGGCCGACCGCGGCGCGCGGACTGACGCGGTTGTAGGTCGACATCCCCGAACCGTCGGCAAAGTCATAGCCGGCGCGGGCGATTCCGGCCTTGTCCATCACCGTGCGCAGCGCCGCCTGGCCCGCTTCGATCGATCCGGCCTCGCTGTTGTCGGGACCGAACAGGTCCCGGGCCTGCGCCGCCAGCCCGGTGCGGCGCAGCAGCACCTCGGCGTGGAGGTTCTGGCTGCGCTTGTTGATGATCGCCACTTCCTCGGCGAGCGGCGGCGGCGTCACGCCGATCGCGAAGGTGTTCTTGACCGCAGCAGCGGGTGCCGCCGCCGCGCTGTGCGGGGCGCGGTGGCGGACGATCACCGTGCCGGTCACCTTGACCCCGCGCGCGGCCAGCGCCTGGCGTACCGTCCAGCCGGCATAGTCGGCCGGATCGTCGATCCCCAGCAGCTCGGTCCACGGCGCGGCCTCGGCCCGGATCGTTCCGAAGACGCGCAGTTCGCGGCCGTTGATGGCGCGGTCGAAATCGAGTTTGGTCTGCCCCTCGCTGGTCGTAATGGTCTCGTTGTGCAGGGTGAAATAGGGTGAGACCGTCACCACCGCCGGTGCCCCGGGCGTCGCCGGAGCGACCGTCAGCGGCAGCTCGTTGTCATCGACGACGATCGCCGATGTCGCCGTGCCGGAATCGGTCGGGATGTTGTTCCAGCTCATCCCCGGCGACCAGCGCTGATCGACGAAGGCGGTGTCGTCGGCGATCACGTTGCCGACCTTGCGGGTCTTCATCGCGATCCCCGAAACCAGCCCGCCCAGGCACCGCTTGGTGCAGTCGGCTGCGGTCGAAAGCGCCGCCCCGCCGCCGCGCAGGATCACGTCGGGCGGTCCGCGTTTGGCCGGGACAAGCGCCAGGCTGGTCATGGCGCGGGCTTCGGCGGCTTCGGCGTCCTGGCCGATGATGTCCAGCGCCGCCGCGGTGGTGAACAGCTTGGTGTTGGATGCGGGAATGAAGCGCCGGTCGGGATCGATCGCCACCACTTCGCGCCCGTCCTGATCGACCACCAGCAGGCCGAAGCGGGTCCCGCCCGGGGCTTTGGCCAGAACCGCTTCGACCTGTTGCTGCAAGCTGGGTGCGCTTTGCGCGTGTGCCGCCGCGGGTAGCAGCAGCAGGGCAAGGATCGACAGGGTGCGCTTCACCGCTTCATCCTGCCGCGGCGCGCGGCGCAAGTCCACCGGCTTGCATGTCCCCGCGCCCCGACGCGGCTCGATTGCACCGCGCGGCGTTTTCGCGTAAGGGCGCGCCTGTCCGCCCCGGCCGCGCGAGTCCGTACCGACTTGCCATGCCGGGGCTTGCCTTTTCACGTCCAAGGAAGTGTCCCATGTCGCGTCGCCGCCAGATTTACGAAGGCAAGGCCAAGATCCTTTACGAAGGCCCCGAACCGGGCACCCTGATTCAGTACTTCAAGGACGATGCGACCGCCTTCAACGCCCAGAAAAAGGGCACGATCAACGGCAAGGGCGTGATCAACAACCGCATCAGCGAATATGTCTTCACTCGGCTGGCGCACATCGGCATCCCGACCCACTTCATCAAGCGGCTCAACATGCGCGAGCAGCTGGTCCGCCAGGTCGAGATCATTCCGATCGAAGTGGTGCTGCGCAACGTCGCCGCCGGCTCGATCTCCAAGCGCCTCGGCATTCCCGAGGGCGAGCCGCTGCCCCACACCCTGATCGAATACTACTACAAGGACGATGCGCTGGGCGATCCGATGATCGCCGAGGAACACATCGCCTGCTTCGGCTGGGCCGGGAACGAGGAGATGCAGGACATCTCCTCGATGGCGATCCGCATCAACGATTTCCTCTGCGGGATGTTCGCCGCGATCAACATCCGCTTGGTCGACTTCAAGCTGGAATTCGGGCGGATCTGGGACGGCGATTACAGCCGGATCATCCTCGCCGACGAGATCAGCCCCGACGGCTGCCGTCTGTGGGACATGACCACCGGCGAAAAGCTCGACAAGGACCGCTTCCGCCGCGACCTCGGCGGGGAAGAGGAAGCCTACCAGGAAGTCGCCCGCCGGCTTGGGCTGCTCGAGACCGACAATGGCCCGAGCGAGGTGTTCGACCTCAGCGCGCACCGCAAGCTGCGCGGCAAGAAGTAGCCCCTCACAGCAGCGTCGGCGCGTCGGGCGGCGGCAATTTCGCCCCGCCGGCCCAGCGCT
>JBJTLX010000206.1:0-2730 GCA_046063245.1 Novosphingobium sp. | reverse complement strand
AGCTCGACCGTCCGGCGCAGGCTGTGTTCGAGATCGGCGAGTGTCTGGCCGGGCAAGCCGTACATCAGATCGAAGTTGAGCGAGGTAATGCCGGCGTTCCGCAGCATGAGTGTCCCGCGTTCGATATCGGCGTCGGGCTGGATGCGACCGATTGCCTTCTGCAGGTGCGGCGCAAAAGTCTGCACGCCCATGCTGGCGCGGCGAACGCCGACGCCGGCCAGCGTCTGCTGCCATTGGTCGGTCAACGAGCGCGGGTCGAGCTCGATCGACCATTCGGGCCGATCGAGCGCGAAATGCAGCGTCAGGGCATCGAGCAGACGGACGAAATCTGTCGGCGCAATCGCATTGGGGCTGCCCCCGCCGAAGGCGACGCGGCGCACCCGCGCGGCATTGGGCAGGCGCACCGCGGTCAGCGCGATCTCGCGGTGCAAGGCGTCGAGATAGGACTGCAGGCGCCGGGTCTTGTTGGCCGCCCCGGTGTTGCAGCCGCAGTACCAGCAGATCTTTTCGCAGAACGGGATGTGGACATAGAGCGAGACGTCGCCGTGCGCGCCGCGCAGCGCGGCATCGGTATCCGCCGCGCCGACCGCGGACGCGAACTCCGCGGCGGTGGGATAGCTGGTGTAGCGCGGCACCGGAGTGCTGAGCAGATCGGGATGGTAGGGCCACATGCCGGTCACTGTGGCCGCATCGGCAGCGCGGTTCATTGCGGCGGCTCAATTTCCCGCAACGCTTTCTTGCGGGTCGCGCCCGAATGGCAGCCCTTGATGCAGCACGCACCGTTGTCTCCGCCCGGGGCTTGCGGCTTCCCGCCCGGCAGCGGCACCATGTGGACCTGTCCGTCGCCGGTGCACAGCGCGATCATCGGCGCGGCTGCGGCCGCAGCCGGGCCGGTCAGCGCCGCGGGCAGCAGCGCGGCGAGCGCGATGGCCCTGAGCGCACTCATGCCGGCTCGTCCTCGTCGATCAGGATCCTGGCCGCGGCACCGTCGAGATCGTCGAACTGGCCGCGCCGCAGCGCCCAGAAGAACGCGCCGAGCCCGATCAGCCCCATGATCAGCGCCAGCGGCAGCAAAAGCGCGATCCCGGTCACCGCGCCGCCCTCACCAGCCGGAGCGAGTTGGCGATGACGATCAGCGAGCTGGACGACATCGCCGCCGCCGCGATCAGCGGGGTGACATATCCGGCCATGGCCAGCGGCACTGCCAGCAGGTTGTAGCCGATCGCCAGGACGAAGTTCTGCCGGACCACCGCCATGGTCCGCCGCGCCGCGCGAATCGCGCGGGGCACCGCGTCCAGGCCATCGCCAAGGAAAACCATGTCGGCGGCCTGGCGTCCGACGTCGCTGGCACTGCCCGGCGCGATCGACGCGTCGGCGGCGGCCAGGGCGGGTCCGTCGTTGAGCCCGTCGCCGACCATCAGCACCGTGTACCCTTGGGCCTGAAGCGCGGCGATTGCGGCCTGCTTGTCCTGCGGGGTCGCGGCGGCCCGCCCGAACAGGCCGGTGGCGTGCGCGACTTCGGCCACCGCGGCGGCGTTGTCGCCCGACAGGATCGCCGGTTCGACGCCCAGCGCCGCCAGATCGGCCAGCGCGGCCTGGACATCGGGGCGCAGCCGGTCGGCGAAAGGGATCAGCCAAGTCGGCCGCCCGGCAATATCGAGCGTGGTGGCGATCCCGCTGGCCTTTTCGGGCCGATGCAGCGCGACCGTCGTGCCCTGCCACACGGCGCGCAGGCCGTGCCCGGCTTCCTCGCCGACCGCGCTCAGCTCGGCCGGACGAACCCCGCGCGCGGCGAGCGCAGCGGACAGCGCGCGCGACAGCGGGTGACGGCTGTGCGAGGCCAGCGCCAGTGCCACCGCGGCGGCGTCGGGCGGCAAAGCACCCAGCACCACCGGATCGGGCAAGGGACGGCCCAGGGTCATGGTCCCGGTCTTATCGAGCAGGGCGCGGTCGATCCCGGCCATGCGTTCGAGCGCTGAGCCGTCCTTGACCATGATCCCCTTGCGCATCAGCGCGCCCGAGGCGACGACCTGCGCCACCGGCACGGCCAGGCCCAACGCGCAGGGGCAGGTGATGATCAGCACGGCGATGGCATAGACCAGCGCCTGGTGGATCCCGGCCCCGGCCAGCAGCCAGCCGGCGAAGGTCAGCGCGGCAAGGCTATGGACCGCCGGGGCGTAGAGCCGCGACGCCCGGTCGGCGATGCGGACATAGGCCGAGCGGCCCTGCCCGGCTGCCTCCATCAGCCGGGCGATCTCGGCCAGGGTGGTGCCCTGCCCGGCGGCGGAAACGCGCACATCGACCGGCGCGTCAAGGTTTAGCGTGCCCGCCAGCACCGCCGCTCCTTCGCCAGCGGAAACGGGAGTGCTCTCTCCGGTCAGCAGCGACTGTTCGAACTGGCTGGCACCTTGTGCAATCGTGCCATCTGCCGCCAGTCGTTCTCCGGCGGCGACGCGCATGACCATGCCGGGGACGAGGTCAGATGCGGGAAGCCACTGCAGCCCCCCATCCCGCGCCACGACCATCGCCCCCGGCGCCGCCTGGCGCAGCAGGGCATCGACCCCGGCGCGCGCCTTGTCGCGCATCGCCGCGTCGAGCGCGCGCCCGGCGAGCAGGAAAAACAGGAGCATCAGCACGCCGTCGAACCAGGCGTGCTCGCCGCCGGTCGCGGTCTCGTAGAAGCTGAGCCCGGTCGCGAGGCTGACGCCGATCGAGATCGGTACGTCCATG
>JBJTLX010000205.1:0-5717 GCA_046063245.1 Novosphingobium sp. | reverse complement strand
CTCGGGATTGTTGGCGGCCGCGCCCTGGACGAAGGTCCGGTCGATCTTGATCGTCGAGAACCGCAGGTTGCGAATGTAGGCCAGCGAGGAATAGCCGGTGCCGAAGTCGTCGAGCGCGATGCCGCAGCCCAGCGCCATGATCTGTTCCAGCGCGGCGCGCGCGGTGACTGCATCGCGCACGAAGATGCTTTCGGTAACCTCGATTTCCAGCCGCTGCGGGGCGAGCCCGGTCTGGTTGAGCGCGCTGATCACGCTGGGCAGGAAATGGGTGTCGAGCAGCTGCTCGCCCGAGACGTTGACCGCCACCTTGACGTGGGCCGGCCAGCGCACCGCCTCGCGGCAGGCTTCGCGCAGCACCCAATCGCCGATCGGAACGATCAGGCGGGTATCCTCGGCCAGCGGAATGAACTTGGCCGGGCTGACCATGCCGTGTTCGTCGCTGTTCCAGCGCAGCAGTGCTTCGAAGCTGACGATGTTCTCGTCGCGGGCGTCGACCACCGGCTGATAGTGCAGCACGAATTCGTCCTTCTCGAGCGCACGGCGAAGCGAGAATTCGAGCTTGCGGCGTTCTTCGGCCAGCGCGTGCAGTTCGGGTTCGTAGCCGAAGTGCTGACCGCCGCCTTCTTCCTTCGAGCGGTACAGCGCAAGGTCGGCGTTGCGCATCAGCGTTTCGACCGTGGTCCCGTCGCGCGGGCCGATCGCCGAGCCGACGCTGGCGCCAATGTAAAGCGTGTGGTGATCGACCTCATAGGGCCGCGACAGCACTTCGATCACTGCCGCAGCAATCCGCGCGACACGGGTGTGGTCCGAGGCATCGCGCACGACGATGGCAAATTCGTCGCCGCCCAGCCGGCCGCACAGCTCGTTGTCGCTGCAGATCGAACGCAGCCGCTCAGAAACCTTGGCCAGCAGCGAATCGCCGACCAGATGGCCCAGCGTATCGTTGACCGCCTTGAACCGGTCGAGGTCGATCATCAGGAACGCGCATTTGGTGCGCCACTGATCGGCATAGCGCATGGCTTCGCCCAGCGCCTCGGTCACCATCATGCGGTTGGGCAGGCCCGACAGCGTGTCATAGCGCGCCATGTGGGCGATCTTTTCCGAGCTCTCGCGCTCGTGCGTGACGTCGGAACCGACCCCGCGGAAGCCGTCGAAATTGCCGTTGTCATCCAGCTTGGGGGTGCCCGACAGCTCCCACCAGCGGTGCCCGCCGCCGATCGTGACGCGGACCAGCAGGTTGGAGAAACTCTCGCGCCGCTTCAGCCGTTCGGCCAGGTCGTGGAGGCTGGGCGGGAACTGCCCGGTTTCCCAGGCGGCACCGGCGATCAGCTGGATGAACGACTTGCCGTCGATCTCTTCGATGGTCTGGCCCAGCGCGAAGGCGAAGCGCGGGCTGGCCGAACGCACCCGGCGCGAGGTGTCGATCTGCCACAGCCAGTCGGCCTCGCCCTCCTCGAACTCCTTGAGCAGCAGCGAGACGACCTCGTTCTTCTCAGCCATCCCGGCTTCGGCGACCCGCGCGGTCAGGAACGAACGCGCGTTCTCGATCGCGCCGCGAACCACCACGCCGATGAACAGCAACGAGACGATCATCATCTCGACGCTGAGCGAATAGGCAAAGCTGGCCAGCGAGGCGAGGCCGACGATCCCGGTGAACATCAGGTTGGCCAGCGGCACCGCTGGCAGCATCACCGCGCAGGCGGTCATCAGCATGGCGCAGATCGCCCACAGCTCGAGCTTCTGCATCGAATCGCCATAGGGCGCGAAGAACGCCATCGGTACGACCCAGACCATGGCATTGGCGATCGCCCCGATGGTCTGCTTCTGCACTTCGTCGCGGCCGATCCGGCGGCGGTCGGCATCGACCAGGGCAATATCGATCTGCGCCCCGTACCAGAGCGTCGCACTGAGCGCGATGAACCAGCCGATCAGGGCGGCAAAGTGGATGTGCGCGTGATAGATCCAGCCAACCCCGACCGCAGCCATCAGATGCGCGGCGACGCGCGCCTTGGTGACCCGGGCCAGGCTGGAATACTGCAAGCCGCGCAGCCGCGCCCAATCGCCCTCGGCCGCGTCGTTGAGGCCAAGGACGGCAGTGACGGGCATGGCCCTGGGCAGCGAAGGCGTAACGGACTTTTTGCTCACCCGGCATGCATAGGCCGGCAATCGTTATCGCCGCGTAAAGGCTGCGCAAATCCGCGACGAATGGAGCGCGGGAATTCCGCCTATTCGACCGTGACCGATTTCGCCAGATTGCGCGGCTGATCGACGTCGGTGCCCTTCACGCAGGCAACATGATAGGCCAGCAGCTGCACCGGGATGGCATAGACCAGCGGGGCGATCAGCGGGTGGACCTTGGGCATTTCGATCGTCGCCAGGCAGCCCTCACCGGCTTCGTCGATGCCGTCCCGGTCGCTGATCAGCACGATCTTGCCGCCGCGCGCCCGGACTTCCTGCATGTTGCTGACGGTCTTCTCGAACAGCGGTCCCGACGGCGCGAGGACGATCACCGGCACCGCCTCGTCGATCAGCGCGATCGGGCCGTGCTTCATTTCGCCCGATGCATAACCTTCGGCGTGGATATAGCTGATTTCCTTGAGCTTCAAGGCGCCTTCCAGCGCCAGCGGATAGTCCTGCCCGCGGCCCAGGTAGAGCACATCGCGGGCCGGCGCGACCAGGTGCGCCATCGCCGCGATCTCGGCATCGTGGAGCAGCGCGGCATTGAGACTGGCCGGGGCTTCGAGCAGATGCTTGACCACCTCGTTCTCTTCGGCGCGGTCCATCATCCCGCGCTTGACGGCAAGATGCGCGGCCAATGCGGCGAGCACGGCGAGCTGGCACGAAAAGGCCTTGGTGCTGGCCACCCCGATTTCGGGTCCGGCGTGGGTCGGCAGCAGCAGGTCGGCCTCGCGCGCCATCGAGCTGGTCGGGACGTTGACCACCACGGCAATGGTCTGGCCGTTTTCCTTGCAGTGGCGCAGCGCCGCCAGGGTATCGGCGGTTTCCCCGCTCTGCGAGATGAACAGCGCGAGCCCGCCCGGCTCGAGCACCGGATTGCGATAGCGGAACTCGGATGCGAAATCGATGTCGGCGGGCAGCCGGGCGAACTGTTCGAACCAGTATTTGGCGACCATTCCGGCGTAATAGCTCGTGCCGCAGGCGACGATGGTGACGCGGTGGATGCTGGACAGGTCGAAATCGAACTGCGGCAGGGCGACTGACTGGTCGACCTGGCGGATATAGCTGCGCAGGGTCTGGGCGACCACGGTCGGCTGCTCGAATATCTCCTTCTGCATGAAGTGGCGGTAATTGCCCTTCTCGATCTCCGCCGCCGACGCACCCGACATGGTGATCTCGCGTTCGACCGCTTGGTTGTCCTTGTCGAACACCTGCGCGCCGCCGCGGGTGATGACCACCCAGTCGCCCTCGTCAAGATAGGCGATGCGCTGGGTCAGCGGAGCAAGCGCCAGCGCGTCGGAGCCGAGGTAGGTCTCCCCCTCGCCAAAGCCGAGGACCAGCGGCGAGCCGAGCCGCGCCCCGATCAGCATGTCGGGATGGTCCTTGAAAGCAATCGCCAGGGCAAAGGCACCGCGCAGCTGCGGCAGCACCGCCTTGACCGCGTCTTGCGGGCTGAGCCCGGCCTCGACCTGTTCGGACAGCAGGTGCGCCACCACCTCGGTATCGGTGTCGCTTTCGAAGGTCCGCCCGCGCGCGGTGAGCACGTCTTTCAGCTGGCGGAAGTTCTCGATGATCCCGTTGTGGACCAGGGCCAGCACCGCGGTGGCATGCGGGTGAGCGTTTGCGGCAGTCGGCGCGCCGTGGGTGGCCCAGCGGGTGTGGGCGATCCCGGTGGTACCGGGCGCGGGATCGCGCGCCAGTTCGCGGACCAGACCGGCCAGCTTGCCCGGCGCGCGGCGGCGGACCAGTTGGCCGTCGTGGACCGTGCAGACCCCGGCGCTATCATAGCCGCGGTATTCCATCCGCCTGAGGCCGTCGACCAGCCGCTCCGCGACCTGATCCTTGCCGACGATACCGATAATGCCGCACATGCTTGGGGTGCTTTCTTTAGAGGGTATAGGGGACCCGGATGCCCGGCATCTCGGCCGGGAAATCCTTAGTATTGCGGGTGATGAGGACGCGGCCTCGAGTAAGCGCGCTCGCGAGGATTATCGCGTCCATAGCTTTCAGGCGAGGCCGCTCGCGGCGCAATGCAGCAGCCCGCGAGGCAATTTCCTCATCGACTTCATCGACACCAAAGCCAGAGAGCAGTGCCTGCGCACGGCGGAGGCCTTCGCCCTCACCTTTCGACATGACTTCAATCCAGACCACACGGCTGATCCAGGCCCGGCCGCCTCGCAAAACCGCGCGCTCCAATTCGGCGCGCGCTTGCGGATAGCCCTTGAGGGTGTCGATTACGATATTGCTGTCGAACGCAAATCCGCTCACTTTCTAACAAGTTTCTTCTTGAGCGACCCCGGCTTGACGTTGCCGTCTCCCAACTTCATTCCGTTTTCTGCGAGCCACGCCAGATGCCGAGCGTGCTCACGATCGTCTTCCTCGTCGAACAGGTCCGGGAATTCAGCCCTGACTTCAGGATAATCGAAGTCCCACGGACGGGTATTGGCAGCACGTTCGCGCCGCTGCCATTCGACTGCATCGCCAATGTCGGTACGATCTTTCCAGGCCCCGAAACCGGCCTCAATCCAATCAAGCGGACCAGGTGGACGATAGGCGGCCACTGCCTCTCGCAACACAGCCGCACGCGATTTGCCCTGCTCGTACGCAAGCTGGTCAAGCCGCTTGATTTCATCATCGGGCAGATCGGCGAGAATGCGGGTCATTGATATACTGATATCATATCATGATATCATGTCAAGGCTTGGCTTTCTCCGCCTTCTTCTTTTTCATCGCGTCATGGAACCGGTCGGCCCAGCCCGGTTTGACCAGCTGTTCGGCCCGCACGATCCGCAGTTCGCCCGGTGCCACATCGCGCGTCACCGCGCTGCCCGCGCCGACGATCGCGTCTGCGCCGACCGTCACCGGGGCGACCAGCGCGGAATTGCTGCCGATGAACGCGCGCTCCCCGATCACGGTCTTGTGCTTGAAATAGCCATCATAGTTGCAGGTGATGGTGCCCGCACCCAGGTTAGCCTCCGCCCCCACTTCGGCATCGCCGATATAGGCCAGGTGGTTGGCCTTGGCGCCCTTGCCCATGACCGCCTTCTTGACCTCGACGAAGTTGCCGATCTTGACCTTCTCTTCGAGCACCGCGCCGGGGCGTAGCCGGGCGAACGGGCCGACTTCGACGCCCGAGGCAAGGCTGGCGCCCTCGATATGACTGTTGGCGCGGATCGTGACATTGTCGGCCACGGTCACGCCGGGGCCAAAGAACACGTTGGGTTCGATCAGCACGTCGCGGCCGAGCCTGGTATCCCAGGCGAACCACACGGTTTCCGGCGCGATCAGCGTTGCGCCCTCGTCCATCGCGGCCTTTCGGCGGCGGTTCTGCCAGCGGTGTTCGGCCAGCGCGAGCTCGGCGCGGCTGTTGATCCCTTCGACCTCGTGCGGATCGGAGGTGATCACCACCGCGCAGGTCCGGCCATCGGCATTGGCGACGTTGACCACATCGACCAGATAGTACTCGCCTTGCGAATTGTCATTGGTGACGCGCGCCAGCAAGCCGAACAGGTCGGCGCTGCGCACCGCCATCAGCCCCG
>JBJTLX010000204.1:0-7239 GCA_046063245.1 Novosphingobium sp. | reverse complement strand
TGGGGAACAGCGCGACACAGGGAATGCCCAGCGCCACGGCCTCCTTCGCGCGCTGCGCCACCAGATCGACCGACCAGCGCGAAACGCCGGGCAACGCCGCGACGGGATCTTCCACCCCGTTGCCATCGGTGACGAACAGCGGCCAGATCAGATCGGCCGGGGTCAGCACGGTTTCGCGGTGCAGTGTGCGGCTCCACGCCGTCGAACGGGTGCGGCGCAGGCGCGTGGCGGGGTAAAAACCGGTCATGGCGCAGCTTACTAGGCGAAGATTGGCCGGGTGAAAAGCGCGCCCGGGGTCAATTGCCCAGACGGTCGATCTCGCGCTGGGCGGCAACCGCAACAGTCGCCTGGCGCGGGGCCAGGCTGGTCATCGCGCCGCCTGGCGTGATCTGCTTGAGCGCGGCAAGGCGCGCCTTGAACGCTGCCAGTTCTGCCGCGTCGACCTGGTTGCTGACGGTGAAGCGCACCGACATCGGATCGACCGGCACGCCGCTGCGGTAGAGTTCGTAGTGCAGGTGCGGCCCGGTCGACAGTCCGGTCGAGCCGACATAGCCGATCACCTGCCCGGCGCGCACGCGCATGCCCGGCGCCACTGCGATCCGGCTCATGTGGCCATAGCCGGTGGCATAGCCGCCGCCCTGGTCGAGCTTGACGTAATTGCCGTGGCCGCCGTGCCAGCCGGCGAAGATCACCGCGCCGTCGCCGACGGCATAGATCGGCGAGCCGTAGGGCGCACCGATGTCGACCCCGGCGTGGAGCCGCGAATAGCCCAGCACCGGGTGGAAACGCATCCCGAAGTTCGAGGTGATGCGCCCACCGATCACCGGCATGATCAGCCCGGTGCGCTGCGCGCCCATGCCCGAGGCTTCGAAGAACTGGCCCGAACTGCCCCAGCGCAGCAGCTGCGCCTGCGGCTGGCCATTACTCTCAAGGCCCGCATAGAGCAGCTCGCCGACCTGGCTTTCGCCGCTGGCCGCGCGGCGATAGGAAAGGATCATGTCGAAGGTATCGCCGGCGCGGACTTCGGTATCGAGGCTGAGGTGCTGGTCGAGCACCTGGAGGAATTGCTGGATCGCGCCGATCGGCGCACCGGCGGCGCGGGCCGAGCGGTAGATGCTGGTCCCCACGGTGCCGCGGATCCGCAGCGGGGTGGTGTCGACCCGGATCGGGTGCTGCTGCAGGACCAGGCCCGCGCCGCTGCGCGCGACCGCCAGATCGAGATCGAAGCGGGCGCGGAAGGCCAGCTTTTCAAGCGGACGCGGCGCATATTCGGCGGCGGGTTGCCCCAGCGTGATGTCGACCTGCGTTCCCGGCGCGATCGCATCGGGCGGCACCGCACCCGAAACCAGCCGGGTCACTTGCAATGCCTCGCCCGCACCCAGCCCGGCGCGTTCGAGCATCCGCTGGAAGCTGTCGCCCTGGCCCAGCGTCGCGGTCAGCTGCACCGTGGTGCGCGGGGCGGCATTGGCCAGCGGGACAACCGCGCTGGTCGCTTTCATCCGGCGGCCGCTATCGCCGCCCAGCGCGAGCGGCTGGATCATCTGGCTGCGGAACTCGTCGCGCGCGGCGGCATCGAGCGCCATGGCCGGTGCGGCGTGCACCGCGGCTTCGCCAGGAGCCAGGGCCAGCGCTAGCGCGCCCAGGCCAAACAGCGTTGCCAGTCCGCGGAACCACTGGGCACTGCCGATGCCGTCGGCCAGGTCCGTGGTCCAGTCGGCCCGGGCCAGATTGTCGAGCAGGTGGCGGCGCCGGGCGGCAAGGCGGACCAGCAAGGGTGCGGCAGTTCCGCGCGGCGCAGGTCCGGGCGCGGCGAGCACCGACAGCACCGCAGCGCCCCCATGGGGTCCGCCGTGGCCATCTTCCGCCAGTTCGCGCGGCTTGAACAAGTGTGCTGCCCCCCGGGACGCCGTAAATCCGGCATCCTCCCTGCACCCGCGATGGTTAAACTTTGCCTAAGCCCGCAGGTTGCCGCGCCGCTGGGGATCGTCGCCGCGGGCCCGCTTGCGGAGCCCCTGGGGCGATGCCATCTAGGCCGAGACATGGCCAAGCCCTCCCCTCCGGGTACCCCCCGTTCCGACGACGGCCGGATCATGGCGGTGCTCGGGCCGACCAATACCGGCAAGACCCACCTCGCGATCGAGCGGCTGTGCGCGCACTCCTCCGGCGCGATCGGCTTTCCGCTGCGGCTGCTGGCGCGCGAGGTCTATGACCGGGTCTGCGCGATCAAGGGAGCCGAGCGGGTTGCGCTGATCACCGGCGAGGAGCGGATCGAACCCAAGAACGCGCGCTGGCTGCTGTGCACCGCCGAAGCCATGCCGGTCAGCGCCGACCTCTCGTTCGTCGCCCTCGACGAGGCGCAGCTGGGCGGCGACCGCGAACGCGGCCACATTTTCACCGACCGCCTGCTCCACGCCCGCGGGCGCGACGAGACGATGATCCTGGGTTCGGCGACGATCGAACCGCTGGTCCGCACGCTGCTGCCCCGGGCCGAGATCGTCAGCCGCCCGCGCTTTTCGACGCTGAGCCACAACGGCGCGCGCAAGCTCAGCCGGATCCCGCCGCGCAGCGCGATCGTCGCCTTCAGCGCCGAGCAGATCTATGCCGTGGCCGAAATGCTGCGCCGGTTCCGCGGCGGGGCGGCGGTGGTGATGGGGGCGCTTTCGCCCGAGACGCGCAACCGCCAGGTCGCGCTCTACCAGTCGGGCGAGGTCGACTATCTGGTCGCCACCGATGCGATCGGCATGGGGCTCAATCTCGATATCGATCACGTCGCCTTCGCCGGGCTATCGAAGTTCGACGGTCTGCGTCAGCGCCGCCTGCTGACCACCGAAATGGCGCAGATCGCCGGGCGCGCCGGGCGTCACCAGCGCGACGGCACCTTCGGCACCCTGGCGGGGACGGGCAGCCATGACGCCGCGTTCACGCCCGAAGAGATCTACGCGATCGAGGAGCACCGCTTTGCCCCGCTGACCCGGCTGTTCTGGCGCGAGGCCCAGCCGCGCTTCGACAGCCTGGCAGTGCTGATCGCCGATCTGGAGCGCCGGCCCGACAATGATGCGCTAGCCGCCGCGCCGGAGGCCATCGACCTTGCCGTGCTCAAGCGCCTCGCCGAGGACGCCGATGTGGCGGGAACCGTGCGCGGCAGTGCCGCGGTGCGGCGGCTGTGGGAGGCCTGCTCGCTCCCCGATTTCCGCCAGTCCGGGGTCGATACTCACGCCCGCTTCGTCGCGCGGCTGTGGCAGGACCTGCGCGGCGGCCAGCTCGGCGGCGATTTCGTCGCGCGGGCAATTGCCGACCTCGACCAGCCTGGCGGCGACATCGACACGCTGCAGATGCGGATCGCGGCGATCCGCTCGTGGGCCTATATCGCCCAGCGTCCCGACTGGGTGCTGGCGCGCGACGAGATGGCGGCGCGGGCCCGCGCGGTCGAGGCGCGGCTGTCCGATGCGCTGCACGCGCGGCTGACCGAACGCTTCGTCAATCGCCGCACGTCGGTCTTGATGAAGAAGCTCGGCCCCGATGCCGCGCTGCTGCCGGTCACGGTCGAGGACGATGCCGTGCTGGTCGATGGCGAACCGATCGGCCAGCTCGCCGGCTTCCGCTTCCGGGTCGATCCGCAGGCGCGACTGGCTGATCGCAAGCTGCTGCTGGCCGCGGCCGAGCGGCACCTGCCAGCCTTGCTCGATCGGCGCGGCACGGCATTGCTGATGGCAATCGGCGCCGGTGACGAGGCGCTGAGCCTGCAGGGCGCACGGATCCTGTGGGAAGAGGAGCCGATCGCGATCCTCACCCCGGGTCGCAGCGTGCTTGGCCCGCAGGTCGATTGCAGCGCCGCCCTGGCCAGTCTGCCGGGACCGCTCCGCAAGCAGATCGAGCAGGCCTTGTCGGCCTGGCTGGGCCAGGCGCTGGCCGCGCTCGGGCCGCTGCACCGGCTGCAGCAGGCCAGCACGGACCTGGCCGGCGGACCCGAGCTGCGCGCGCTGCTGATCCGCCTGGTCGAGACCGGCGGCATGCTCGATCGCGGCGAGTCCGGGCTTGACCGCCTCGGCAAGGACCAGCGCGACCGTCTGCGCCGTCTCGGCGTGACGGTAGGCGCGCTCGATCTGTTCGTCCCGGCCATGCTGAAAGGCCCGGCATTGCTCGCCTGGCGCTCGCTGCAGGCGGTTCGCGGTACCGAGATACCGGCAATAGTCCCGGGCATGCCGCCGGTGTTCGCCTTGTCCGGCAAGGCCTTGACGCCCCCCGGCTATCGCGCGCTAGGCAAGCAGGCGCTGCGGCTCGACATTGCCGAAAAGCTGCTGCGCCTTGCGCATGGGTCGCGGGTGGCAGCGGGCAGCCGGCCCTTCGTGATCGACCCGGCATTGGCGATTTCGACCGGGCTTTCGACGCTAAGCTACACGCAGCTGCTACGGCTTGCCGGATTCACCGCCAGCGTGCCGCGACCCCTGCCGGCGGGGGCGTTTGGCCCGCCCGTGCCGCCGCGCTGGCGCTGGCGGCCGCTGCGCCGCGCGGCGCCCGCGGGCGAAGTCGGCGGCGCCGCGGCAGCACATGGCGCCTTCGCGGCCCTGGCCGAACTCGTCCGGTAGGCACGCGTGCGGATCGACAAGCTGCTGTGGTTCCTGCGCCTCGCCCCGACGCGCAGCGCGGCGCAGGCGCTGGTCCTGCAGGGCCACATCCGCAACCACGGGCGCCGCATCGCCCGCCCGGCGCAGGCCGTCGGGGTTGGCGATGTGCTGGTCCTGCCGCTGCCGCGCGGGGTCACCGTGATCGAGGTCGTCGCCCTGCCCGCGCGGCGCGGCCCGGCCGCCGAAGCGCAGTCGTGCTACCGCGTGCTTGACGCGGCGGCTGCAAATCCCATAGCAGGGGCAACGTCAACGCCTGAGGGAACACAATCGCCATGACCTATGTCGTCACCGACGCCTGCATCAAGTGCAAGTATATGGACTGCGTCGAGGTCTGCCCGGTCGATTGCTTCTATGAGGGCGAAAACATGCTGGTGATCAATCCCAGCGAATGCATCGACTGCGGGGTGTGCGAACCCGAATGCCCGGCCGAGGCGATCCTGCCCGACACCGAAAGCGGGCTGGAACAATGGCTGGAACTCAACACCAAGTTCTCCGCCGAATGGCCCAATATCACCACCAAGAAGGATTCGCCGGCCGACGCGGATGATTTCAAGGGTGTCGAGGGCAAGTTCGACAAGTACTTTTCGGCCGAGCCGGGCGAGGGCGACTAGAGTTCCTGCCCGCCGGCGAATCGGTGCGCGTTTTGCAACTGATCCCGGCTGAAGCGGCGGAAAATCCCGCGCCGCGGCGCGGAATTCTGCGCTCTGGCAATATTGTTACGGTTATGTTATATAATCCGTGACTGCCGGAGCCACGTGGCTCTGTGCGCAGCCTTAGGTCATGAAAGGCAAGGCGAACAGATCGGTTGATGGGGACATCGGGCCGGGTCGCAAGTGCATTCCCGCAGATCCCGCCACATTCACCGGTTTCCGGCGCGTTCGCGCGTCCGTCCTGCTGAATGAAAGGACGTTACATGGTAGCCAAGGCGCACGCCTTCGATGTTGGTGACTACGTTGTTTATCCCAAGCACGGCGTTGGCCGGGTGATCGAACTGCAAGAGCAGGAAATCGCCGGGATGAAGCTCGAACTCTATGTTCTGCGGTTTGAAAAGGAACGGATGACGCTGCGCGTGCCGGTGGGCAAGGTCGAAGCGATCGGGATGCGCAAGCTGTCTTCGGACAAGACCCTGCGTGAAGCGCTCGATACCCTGAAGGGCAAGCCCAAGGTCAAGCGCACCATGTGGTCGCGCCGCGCCCAGGAATACGAAGCCAAGATCAATTCGGGCGACCTGGTCTCGATCGCCGAGGTGACCCGCGACCTGTTCCGCGCCGATGACCAGCCCGAACAGTCCTATTCCGAGCGGCAGATCTTCGAAGCCGCCTCGTCGCGCCTGGCGCGCGAGCTGGCCGCGATGGAAAAGACCGACGAGCCTTCGGCGCTCAAGAAGATCCTGGCGATCCTCAACGAACATGCGCCGAAATACTATGCGGAGCAGGCCACCGCCTGATTTCCCCGCGATTGCCGATCACCCGAGGGGGCCGCTTCGCAAGAGGCGGCCCTTTTCGCATGATCTTTGCGGCCGCCCTCTTGCCATGTCCGCCTTGCCGTATTATATCGATAATACACAAGCCAGGAGGTGGCCATGAAGTTCAAGCATTTCGCCCGGGCCTTTGCCCCGATCGTCGGCATCGCGCTCGCTGCGGCCGTGGCCGGCTGCGACAAGGCCACGATCACGCTCAACGGCGAGGAGGGCAAGAAGCTGGCCGACCTCGACCTGTCGGGCAAGGCGCCCGATGAACTGGTCGTCGCCGGTCCCGACGAGGTTCAGCTGACCCAGGGCGACAAGCTGGCGATCACCGTCGACGGCGATCCCGATGCGGTCGACAAGCTGCGCTTCACCCTCAAGGATGGCTCGCTCGGCATCCTGCGCGAGGGCAAGCTGTTCCAGAAGGACGGCACCAAGATCGCGGTGGTCCACGTCACCATGCCCGCGCCCAGGGACATGGTCATGGCCGGATCGGGCAAGATCGTCGCAGCGGCGCTGGCCCCCCAGGCCAAGGTCACGGTTGCCGGATCGGGTACGGTCGAGGCCGGCAATGTCGGGGGCGAGAGCCTTGACCTGAACATCGCCGGATCGGGCAGCTTTCGCGGTGCCGGCAACGTCAAGTCGCTCGACATGACGGTCGCAGGCAGCGGCTCGGCCTCCATGGCCGCGCTCAAGACCGACAAGGCCAAGGTGACGATCGCCGGATCGGGTGACACGACCTTCGCCTCGGACGGCGACGTCGAAGCGACGATCATGGGATCGGGCTCGGTCACCGTGAAGGGCCGCGCCCGCTGCAAGGTCAGCTCGATGGGATCGGGCAGCCTGATCTGCGAAGGTCCGGTCGAGACGATGTCGGATGATGAGGAAAAGGCAACGCCGCCCACGCCGCCTACTCCGCCGACCCCTCCCACACCGCCGACGCCCCCGACGCCTGCCGCCTGATCCAACGGGCGGCGCGCCGCACCGTGCCGCCCTGTTCACTCCACTGTAACCCGCACCGTGCAGCATCCGCCGCGTTCTTCGGGAGCGGGCGAGATGCGATACGGTGCGCGGATCATGGCGGTATGTTCTCTGGCCGTGCCACTGGGCGGGTGCATTGCCCGCACCGCCGTTGCGGTGGTCACTGCG
>JBJTLX010000016.1:0-4516 GCA_046063245.1 Novosphingobium sp. | reverse complement strand
TCGCAACAGCATCATGTCCGGTCGCGATATTTTCGACATCAATCGAGCTGATCCATTCGCCGCCCGATTTGATCACGTCTTTGGTCCGGTCGGTCAGCTGCAGGGTGCCGTCGGGATGAAGGATCGCAACGTCGCCGGTGTCGAACCACTGCTCGTCATCGGTCGCATCCTGCTCGGCCTTGAAATAGCGCTTGATCACCCACGGCCCGCGCACCTGCAGCGCGCCGCTGGTCTTGCCGTCGCGCGGCAGCACCTTGGCCGGATCGCCCAGATCGACGCAGCGCAGCTCGACCCCGAACGGGGCGCGGCCCTGCATCTGCTTGATGTCGACCTGCTGCTCGAAGCTGAGATCGTCCCAGTCGAAGGTCTTGGCCCCGGTGGTGCCGATCGGGCTGGTCTCGGTCATGCCCCAGGCGTGGGCGACGTTGACCCCGGCCTTCATCCCGACGGCACCCTGCAGCTGACCGACCGGACCAAAGACGTGATCAAATCGGGCGGCGAATGGATCAGCTCGGTCGAACTGGAGAATGCCGCGATGAGCCACCCCGCCGTGGCCGAGGCGGCGGCGATCGGCATCTATCATCCCAAATGGGACGAGCGGCCGATTCTGGTGGTGGTCAGGAAGGCCGGGGCCGAGGTCAGCGGCGACGAGATCAAGGCGCATCTGGCCCAGACTTGCGCCAAGTGGTGGCTGCCCGATGCGGTCGAATTCGTCGCAGAGATTCCCCACGGCGGCACCGGTAAGGTCAGCAAGAAGGATCTGCGCGAACAGTTCCGCGACTACAAGCTGGCGGATTGATCCTCCCCGGAACGGGGAGGGGGACCATGCGCAGCATGGTGGAGGGGTACGGGCGAGTGGTCCTGCCCTTTCGATCTCGGGACCACTCGCACGTGCCCCTCCACCACCTACGGTGGTCCCCCTCCCCCAAGGGGGAGGAACAGGAGAAGCCAATGGCCTATATCGACCCATCCCGTGAGAACTGGCAGCAGTTCAAGGATCTGCCCCGCGACACGCCGATCCACATGCTCAACCTGATCAAGTTCCGCGACCTGGCTGACTACCCGACGGATCACCCCAATCACGGCAAGGGCCTGACCGGGCGCGAGGCCTATGCGATCTATGCCGAGGGGTTTCAGCGGGTGGTCGCAAGCGACGGCGCCGCTATGGTCTGGATCGCACCGCTCGAATGCGTCGTGACCGGTCCGCAAGACGAATGGGACGAAGCCTTCGTCATGGGCTATCCCGACAGCACGGTGTTCATTGCGATGGTCAAGAACGAAGAATACATCCGCGATGTCGTGCCGCACCGCACCGCGGCGGTGGCGGACAGCCGGCTGATCCGGTTTCGCGGCTGAGCGGACAGTTGGTTTTGCGTCCGGCGGGAGCCTTGCCTTTTCGCCGATCTGTGACACTCTTCCGGCACGTCGCCTATCGGGGGAGATTGCTGACATGAAGTTTGCACGTTTTGGCGGCCTTGCCGCGCTGACCGCCGCCCTTGCAGCCGTTCCTGCACTCGCCAACCATAGTTGGAATGGCTATCACTGGGCCAATGCCGCTGGTCAGGTCGATCTGACGGTGAACTATTCGGTCACGTCGCAATGGACACCGTCAGTCTTGACCGCAATCAGCGACTGGAATCCGACAGGGGGTGTTCTGGCCCTGACTCGCGCGGCGTCCAGCGCAAATCGCAAGCGATGCTCCGCGATCAGCGGCCAGATTTTGGTTTGCAATGAGGCATATGGTCCGCGCGGGTGGTTGGGGATCGCATCGATCACGCTCGATTCGCAGGGTCATATCAAGTCCGGCACGACCAAGCTGAACGACACCTATTTCAACACAGCGACGTACAACAAGCCCGAGTGGCGCGCGCTGGTCGCCTGTCAGGAAATCGGCCACGATTTCGGTCTGGGCCATCAGGACGAAGCATTCGACAATCTCAATCTCGGCACCTGCATGGATTATACCAGCAACCCGCTAGGCGGCGGCGCAAACGGTCCGCTGAAGAACCTGCATCCCAACGCGCACGATTTCGAGCAGCTCGGTCTGATCTACAATCATTTCGACAGCTACACGTCGTCGGCGGCCGTGGTGTCCACCAACTTCGGGATTCGCGACTTGCGCAAGCCAGCCCCCCAGGTGGTCGACGACGGCGATCCCGGCGATAGCCCGGCCGAATGGGGCGCTGCGGTCCATGAAGATGGCAAAGGGCGGCCGGACGTCTTTGCGATGGATCTGCCCGGCGGCGGGCGCAGGGTGACCCATGTTTTCTGGGCACTGGAAACCAAGCGTAGCCAGATCCACCACGATTGACGTGGCGACGGGCAGCGGCGGCTAGATCAGCGTCAGCTGCCCGTTGGCGCTGGGCCGCACGAACCGGCTGCAGTCGAGCACCATGCGCGCCACGTTCATTCCCAGCCGCCGTGTGGCGATGCGAAAGCGCGTGCGGAACACGTCGGCCCAGACCCCTTGCGGCTTCATCCGGGTGAAGAACGTGGCATCGTTGTCGCGGCCGTTTCGCACCGACTGGACGATGCTCATGACCTTGCCGGCGCGGTCGGGGTAGTGGACGTCGAGCCATTCGCGAAACAACGGCGCAACCTCGTGCGGCAGGCGCAACATGATCCAGCTGGCCGAGCGGACGCCGCGCGCTGCGGCCTGTTCGAGGATCCCTTCGATATATTCGTCGGTGATCGAGGGGATCACCGGGGCGACCGAGACATGCGCCGGCACGCCCGCCGCGACCAGCTTGCCCAGCGCCTCGAGCCGCTTGGCCGGGGACGAGGCGCGCGGTTCGAGCAGACCCGACAGGCGCGGATCGAGGCTGGTCACCGATACCCCGACCGCAACCAGATCGCGCCGCGCCAGTTCGCCCAGCAGATCGAGGTCACGGGTCACGCGGGCGCTCTTGGTGGTGATCGTCACCGGATGGCCGGTTTCCAGCGCGACCTCCAGGATTTGTCGGGTGATCCGATAGCGTCCTTCGATCGGCTGGTAAGGATCGGTGTTGGTGCCCATCGCGATCGGCGCGGGCCTGTAGCCGGGCTTGGCCAGCGTTTCGCGCAGCAGCCGCGCCGCATCGGGCTTGGCGAACAGCTTGGTCTCGAAATCGAGCCCCGGCGACAGGTCGTGGAAGGCGTGGGTCGGCCGGGCATAGCAATAGACACAGCCGTGTTCACAGCCGCGGTAGGCGTTGATCGAACGGTCGAAGGGAATGTCGGGCGACTGGTTGAAGCTGACGATCGTCTTCGGCTTCTCCTCGATCACCGTAGTTTGCAGCCGCGGGCCGGGGCCGTCGACCGCTTCGCGCGCGTCGAGCCAATCGCCATCCGCCTCGCGCGCGGCCAGGCCGAAACGCTGCGGCACCGCGCCCGATTGGGCACCGCGACCGCGCAGGGGCGGGACGGGACTCGTCATCCCTTCGATATAGAACAAAATAAGAACTTATGGAAGCATCAACGGCTGCGCAGCACGGTCCCGTTGGCGCTGAGCCGCACCGCCTCCGATCCGCTCAGCCCGGGGAAGGTCGGCCACAGGCCCTGGGCCAGGGCGAGCCGGCTTTCCGAGGGGCCACCGGCCTGGCGCTCGTACATCCAGTAATTGCGCATGACGATGTTCACATAGCCGCGCGTCTCCCAATAGGGGACGCTTTCGATCCACAGAAGCGGATCGCCCTTGTCCTTGATCTCGTACTGCCAGCGCCCGATCGGGGTCAGCCCGGCGTTGTAGGCCGCCATCACCTTGGGCAGCAGCCCCTGGGTGGCGGGCGAACCGCGCAGCATGTCGAGGTGACGCTGCCCGAAGGCCAGGTTCACTTCGGGACGGTTGAGATCGCTGGGCGAACCGCGATAGCCCAGATCCTCGGAATGATCCTTGGCCGCGGCGGGCATGATCTGCATCAGGCCGCGCGCGCCGGTCTGGCTGACCGCACCGGTGCGGAACACCGATTCCTGCAGCGCATGCGCATAGACCAGCGCCGGATCGACCTTCCATCCGCCAACCGGGGTCCATTTCGGGGTCGGGAAGCGCGCCGCGGGCTCGGGCTTGCCGCCATAGGGCGCGTTGTAGGCCATCCACAGCTGGGTCGAGGGCAGGCCAAGGTCGCGGGCGAGCCGCGACAAGGGCTGGTATTGCCCGGCGGCGCCGATCCGCGCCTGATGGCGCAGCACTTCGTCGGCTAGGCCGTCCTTGCCCACTTCGGCCAGTTCGACCGCAACCCGGACGTTGGGCACGTCGCGCATCGCCTGCCAATCGCCCTGGCTGAAATCGGGCGCCTCATGCGTTCGGGGCAGGGCCAGGCCGAGCTGTTCGGCGGCGAGCATGCCGTACAGCGTCTCGTCCATCCGCGCCGCCTGCTTGAGCGGGGCGGCGGCCAGTTCCGGCTTGCGGCAGCGGACCAGCGCCCGGCTTTGCCAGTATAGCGCGGCGGCGCTCAGTTCGCTGTTTTCGGACAAGGAGGCGGTGCGGGCAAAGGCATCGCCGGCGCCGGTGCAATCGTCCATCCGCCATGCAGCCAGG
>JBJTLX010000203.1:0-3421 GCA_046063245.1 Novosphingobium sp. | reverse complement strand
GTAACGGCGGACAGTCTGGTGCAGATGTTCTTCGGCTGGGAAGGGGTGGGGCTGGCATCTTACCTGCTGATCGGTTTCTGGTATCACAAGCCCTCTGCAAACGCGGCTGCGATGAAGGCGTTCATCGTCAACCGCGTGGGGGATTTCGGCTTCTCGCTCGGCATCTTCGGCGTGTTTCTGGTGTTTGGCACGGTGTCGATTCCGGACATTCTGGCGGCGGCCCCGGCTCATGCCGGTTCAACCATAGGCTTTCTCGGGCATCGTTTTGACACGATTACCTTGGTGTGCCTGCTGCTGTTCGTTGGTGCGATGGGCAAGTCGGCGCAATTGGGCCTGCACACATGGTTGCCAGACGCGATGGAAGGGCCCACGCCGGTTTCCGCGCTGATCCACGCCGCGACGATGGTGACGGCGGGCGTTTTCATGGTGTGCCGCCTGTCACCGCTGTTTGAACTGTCAGAAGTGGCAACCAGCACGGTGACCTATGTCGGCGCGGCCACCGCGCTGTTCGCAGCGACCGTGGGCACGACGCAGACCGATATCAAACGGGTCATCGCTTATTCAACCTGTTCGCAATTGGGCTATATGTTCTTTGCGGCGGGCGTGGGCGCGTATAACGCGGCGATGTTCCACCTTTTCACCCATGCCTTCTTCAAGGCGCTGCTGTTCCTCGGCGCGGGCTCGGTGATCCACGCGATGCACCACGAGCAGGACATGCGTTTCTACGGCGGGCTGCGCAAGCAGATCCCCTGGACCTTCTGGGCGATGATGGCCGGCACCCTGGCGATCACCGGGGTCGGGATCGTCGACGTGTTCGGCTTTGCCGGGTTCTATTCGAAGGATTCGATCCTCGAGGCGGCCTATGCCTCGGCCAGCGAAAGCGGGCGGTTCGGCTTCTACATGGGCATCCTCGCCGCGCTGCTGACCAGCTTCTATTCGTGGCGCCTGGTCTTCCTGACCTTCTACGGCAAGCCGCGCTGGGCCGGGTCGGAGCACATCCGGCACGCGGTGCACGACGATCATCATGGCCACGATGCCCACGGGCACGGCCATCACGACGACGGCACCGCCGGCTATCATCCGCACGAAAGCCCGCTCAACATGCTGCTGCCGCTGGTCCTGCTGGCGAGCGGCGCGGTGCTGGCCGGGTTCGTCTTCAACCACGCCTTCATCAGCGAAGGCGCCGGCCATTTCTGGCGGGGCAGCGTGGCTTTCAGCGAGGAACTGATCCACCACATGCACGGCGTGCCGACCTGGGTTAAGTGGGCGCCCTTCGCGGTGATGCTGGCCGGTTTCCTGACCGCATACCAGTTCTACATCCGCAAGCCCGAATTGCCGGCGCAGGTCGCCGCGCAGCTCGGCGGGCTCTACCGCTTCGTCTACAACAAGTGGTACTTCGACGAGCTGTACGACCGGATCTTCGTCAGGCCCGCGTTCTGGCTGGGCCAGAAGTTCTGGAAGTGGGGCGATGTCGGGGTGATCGACCGTTTCGGGCCCAACGGTGCGGCCTGGATCGTCGCCCTGGGCAGCCGCGGTGCCCAGCGCTTTCAGTCGGGCTATCTCTATACATATGCGCTGGTCATGCTGCTCGGCCTGACCGCGGCGATCAGCTGGGTGATGGTGCACTAATGGCGGGCTTTCCCATCCTTTCGCTGATGCTCGGCGTGCCGCTGATCGCGGCCGCGGCCTGCCTGCTGGTCGAGGCCAAGGCGGCGCGCTGGATCGCGCTGGGCGCGACGCTGGTCAACCTCGCGCTCGGCGTGGTGCTGTGGTGCCATTACGATGTCGGCGGGGCGCAGTGGCAGTTTACTGAGAACGTTGCGCTGTTCGCCGGCTTCTCGTGGAAGCTGGGGATCGACGGGATCGCGCTGCTGCTGATCGAACTGTCGGTGTTCCTGATGCCGATCTGCATCGGTGCCTCGTGGCTGTCGATCGAGAAGCGCGTCGGCGAATACATGGCGGCGTTCCTGCTGATGGAAACGCTGATGATCGGCGTGTTCACCGCGCAGGATCTGTTCCTGTTCTACATCATGTTCGAGGCCGGACTGATCCCGATGTACCTGATCATCGGCATCTGGGGCGGGGCCGACCGGATCTACGCCAGCTACAAGTTCTTCCTCTACACTCTGCTCGGTTCGGTGTTGATGCTGATCGCGATGCTGTGGATGGTCAACGAGGCGGGAACGACCGACATTCCCACGCTGATGGCCTATGACTTCCCGGTCGGTGCGCAGAAGTGGCTGTGGCTGGCCTTCTTCGCCAGCTTCGCGGTCAAGATGCCGATGTGGCCGGTTCACACCTGGCTGCCCGATGCCCACGTCCAGGCGCCCACGGCCGGTTCGGTGATCCTGGCCGGCGTGCTGCTCAAGATGGGCGGCTACGGCTTCATCCGCTTCTCGCTGCCGATGTTCCCGGAAGCGAGCGCCCAGTTCGCCCCGCTGATTTTCGCGCTGTCGATGATCGCGGTGATCGCCACCAGCCTGATCGCGCTGGTCCAGCACGACATGAAGAAGCTGATCGCCTATTCCTCGGTCGCGCACATGGCGATCGTGACGATCGGGCTGTTCGCCTTCAACGTCCAGGGGCTGGAAGGCGCGATGATCGTCATGCTCAGCCACGGGCTGGTGTCGGGCGCGCTGTTCCTCGCGGTCGGGGTGATCTACGACCGGCTCCACACCCGCGAGATCGACCGCTACGGCGGGCTGGCGATCAACATGCCGAAGTACGCGCTGTTCTTCATGCTGTTCACCATGGCATCGGTCGGCCTGCCGGGAACCAGCGGCTTTGTCGGCGAGTTCCTGGCGCTCGCCGGGATCTATCAGCTGTCGAGCTGGGTCGCCGCGATCTGCGCCACCGGGGTGATCCTGGGGGCGGCCTACATGCTCTATCTCTACCGCCGGGTGATCTTCGGAACGCAGAAGCATGCCGATGCCGCCGCGATGCCCGATCTCGACCTGCGCGAATGGCTGATGATGGCCCCGATCGCCGCTGCAGTGCTGTGGATGGGGGTCCATCCTGAAAGCTTCCTGAAGCCGATGCGAGCCGATATCGCGGCGCTCGATGCGCGATTGGCGCGGGCGCGCCCTGTCAGTGACGCAAAGCTCACTGCGGGCAATCCTGCTGCGGTGAGAGATGCGGTGGACGGTGCCGAACATACCACGCCTGAGGGGGCGCACTGATGGACTGGTCCCAGTCACTGCGCCTGGTTGCGCCCGAAGAACTGCTGAGCGTGACCGGCCTGGTCCTGCTGCTCGGCGCAGCCTGGTCCAAGGGCGCGCGCGATGCCCGCGCGGTCACCTGGCTATCAGTGCTGGCGCTGTTCGTTGCCGGGGTGATGGTCGCGCCGTCGCTCTGCGCCGGTCTGCGCGGCGCCGCCGCCAGCGCCTTTGACGGGCTCTATTCCGGCGATGCCTTCGCAGCC
>JBJTLX010000202.1:0-3783 GCA_046063245.1 Novosphingobium sp. | reverse complement strand
GTTATTCTCGCGCTGTTCTTCCTCGGCATCGACACGCTGTTCGGCAAGATCGTGCAGTGGCTGCTGTCACTCGCCTGAACCGGGATTTAGCAAGGTAACATCATGGCCCGCTGGTACATCATCCACGCCTATTCCGGCTTCGAGAACAAGGTTCGCGAATCGATCCTGTCCGAAGCTGAACGCATGGGCCTCGAAGCCCTGGTCGAAGCGGTCGAAGTGCCGCACGAAACCGTGACCGAGGTCAAGCGCGGCAAGAAGGTCCAGGTCGAACGCAAGACCATGCCGGGCTATGTCCTGGCCAAGCTGCTGATGAACGACGACGTGTATCACCTGATCAAGAACACCCCCAAGGTCACCGGCTTCCTTGGCCACGCGGGCAAGCCGCAGCCGATTTCCGACCGCGAGGCGGCGCGCTATTTCGGCGCCCGCGATGCCGCCGCGGCCGAACCCAAGAAGCACATCAGCGTCGATTACGAGATCGGCGATTCGGTCAAGGTGCTCGACGGTCCGTTCAATTCGTTCACCGGCATCGTCGAGGAACTCGATTTCGACAAGAACCGGGTAAAGGTCTCGGTCTCGATCTTCGGCCGCGCCACCCCGGTGGAACTCGATTTCGAGCACGTCGAACTGGCGAAGTAGGGCTGCGCGCCCGGCGCGGCCCAGTCCAGGCCGCGCTGGACCCGGGTCAGAGCTGGCAGGCGGCCGGATTGTCGAGATCGCCGCGCAGGATCGTCGCGTCACCAAATCGGATCATGCGGCCGTGCGGCGCACATTTGCGCAGCTGAAAGCGGACCTTGCGTGCCCGGAAATCCAGGCTGACCTTGCGGAAGTTTTCCATCAGGTCGGTGCCCAGAAGCAGCGCCGGGCGCTTGTCGAGATCGAAGACCCGGAACGGCGGCACGTCGGCAAAGGCGATCGGCACGTTGGTCAGCGTGATCGATCCGATCTTCAGTTCCTCGACATAGATCAGTTCAACTTCTTGCGACTTTCCGGTCACCCCGAGCATCTCCGCCTTGACCACCTTGGCATCGCGGCGGCGGGCGATCTTTTCGCGCAGCGCCGAATTGCCGATGGTCACTTCGGATCCGGTATCGACCACCGCGTCGAGCGCCAGCCCGCGCGCCTTGACCTGGGTCAGGATCAGCTGCCCGCGCTTGAGCCGCGCGGTCACCACGATCTCGCCGTCCATCCGCGGGGCGGGCCGCGAGGCATCCTCGACCCGGATCAGGCGTTTCTCGAAATCGAGCATCAGGCGCTGCTCGACCAGCGCATCGAGCCCGATCATGCCGGTCGCGCCGATGTGCCGTTCCTCGAGCCGGGGCAGTTCGAGCGCGCGGAACTGGCTGGGTCCGATCTGCAGCGCATCGACCAGCACCCGGTCGACCCGGCGCGATTCGGTCATCGCGTTGAGCACCACGCTGCGCCCGGCGGGAAGCGCCAGGCCGGCGGCGAGCCGGGCCCCGATCACCGAGGTGTCGGCGCCGCTGTCGACCACGAAGCGATAGGGTCCGGTGCCGTTGACCCCGACCTCGACCGTCAGCCGCGTATTGAGCTTGCGCGCGGCGATCTCGTCGCCGCCGATCTCTAGCGTGTCGTCGATCACCGCCGGGCGCAGCGGCGGCATCCGGCCATAGACCGTCGCTGCCGGCTTGTCCTTGCCCGTTGCGGTGGCCGACTGCGCTGCGCTCGCCAGAGCGGCGATCAGCAGCGTCAGGCCGGCGAGCGCGGCTGCGGGATGGCGATCGGCTGCGCGGTGAACCATGGCGCGATGATACACCCCCTGCGCAAAGGCGAACAGGGGCATTGCGAAGCCCCGTCCAGCGCCGCGCCGCGCTAGATCTTCACCTGGCTGCCCAGCTCGACCACGCGGTTGGTCGGCAGCTTGAAGAACTCCATCGCGCTTTCGCTGCTCTTGCTCAGCCAGGCGAACAGGTGCTCGCGCCACAGGGCCATCCCGGGGCGCTCGTTCGATGCAACCAGCTTCTGGCGACCGAGGAAGAAGCTGGTGGCCATCATGTTGAACGGCGGGCCGGCCTTGCGGATGGCGCAAAGGTCGCGCGGGATGTCGACCTCTTCCATGAAGCCGTAATGCAGCACCACGCGGTAGAAGCCGTGCCCTTCGCCGTGAGTCGTGGCGCGCTGTGCGGGATCGACCTGGGGCACGTCCGCCACCGCAACGGTCAGCAGGACCACGCGCTCGTGCAGCACCTGATTGTGCTTGAGGTTGTGGAGCAGCGCCGAAGGGACCGACGCTTCGGCCGCCGACAGGAAGACCGCGGTGCCGCGCACGCGGTGCACCGACTTGGCAACCGAGGCGATGAAATCGGCCAGCGGCAGCGAATCGTCCGCCAGCCGCTCGCGCAGCAGCGCCCGGCCGCGCGCCCAGGTCGTCATCAGGGTGAACAGCGCCGCGCCGACCAGGATCGGGAACCACGCGCCTTCCAGCAGCTTGGTCAGGCCCGAGGCCAGGAACAGCAGATCGATGGTGATGAAGACCACGAATCCGATGCCGCCCCGCCACAGCGGCGAACGCCAGATGCGGAACACGACGATGTACTGCATCAGCGTGGTGATCAGCATCGTGCCGACCACCGCCAGGCCATAGGCCGGCAGCATCGCCGCCGAATGCTGGAACGCGACCACCAGCAGCGCGACCGCCGCGGCAAGCGCCCAGTTGATCGTCGGCAGATAGATCTGACCCTGGGCGTGGGTCGAGGTGTGCTTGATCTGCATGCGCGGAATGAAGCCGAGCTGGATCGCCTGCCGGGTCACCGAAAAAGCCCCGGTGATCACCGCCTGGCTGGCGATGATCGTGGCCAGGGTGGCGATCACCAGCAACGGAATGGTCAGCGACGGCGGGACCATGTGGAAGAAGGGATTGTCGACATATTCGGGGTGCCGCATCAGCATCGCCGCCTGGCCCATGTAATTGGTCATCAGCGCGGGCACGCAGATGCTGAGCCAGGCGATGGTGATCGGCTTGCGCCCGAAATGCCCCATGTCGGCATAGAGCGCTTCGGCTCCGGTCACCGCGAGCACGACCGAGCCCATCGCGACGAAAGCGCGGAACCCATCGACCACGAAGAAGCGCAGCGCGTTGACCGGGTTGATCGTCTCAAGAATGACCTGCGGCATCGCGCCGAGATGAAGGATTCCCAGCCCCGCCAGAGTCAGGAAATAGATCAGCATGATCGGGCCGAACAGTTTGCCGACCTTGTCCGTCCCGCGCGACTGGATCGCAAACAGCGCGAACAGGATCGTTACCGCCAGCGGCACGATATAGGCCTTGAAGCCGGGGTGGACGTATTGCAGACCCTCGGTCGCGGACAGCACCGACATCGCCGGGGTAATCATCGAATCGCCGTAAAACAGCGCGGTTGCGAATACACCGAGCAACACGAACGGCGCGGTCCACTTGGCGTTTTCGGACTTGCGGTTGATCAGCGCGAGCAGCGCCAGGCTGCCGCCCTCGCCCTTGTTGTCGGCCTTCATGATAGTCAGGACGTATTTGAACGTCACCACGATCATCATCGACCAGAACACCAGGCTGAGCACGCCCTGGATGTGAATCGGATCGACCTGAATCCCCGGCGCGCCGTGGTGCGAGGCAAAGGTTTCACGGAAGGCGTAGAGCGGGCTGGTGCCGATGTCGCCGAAGACGACGCCGATCGCGCCGATCGCGAGCTTGGCGAGGCCGCCGTGATGCGCGCCCGGGTGGTGGCTGCCGTGATTGGCGTCTGCGGGCGCAGTCTCGCCTGAATTGTGCGACTCAGACATGCTTTA
>JBJTLX010000201.1:0-3806 GCA_046063245.1 Novosphingobium sp. | reverse complement strand
GTGTCCTACGTCGGGGTCGATGGCAACTCGATCGATGGCTTTTCGAACGACGCCGTGGTCGGAACGCTCAAGCTTTCGTTCTGAGCCGACGATATTTCGGGATTGAAGGGCCCGCTCCGGATTGCCGGGGCGGGCCTTTCTGCATAGGCTGCAGCCATGACGCACTATCTTCACACCATGATCCGGGTCAGCGACCCCGATGCCACCGTTGCCTTTTTCGAACTGATCGGGGTGAAGGAGGTGCGCCGCTTTTCCAGCGAGCAGGGCCGCTTCACCCTGATCTTCCTGGCCGCTCCGGGGCAGGAAGACGTGGCCGAGGTCGAGCTGACGTACAATTGGCCCGCCGAAGACGGCAGCGCCGAAGACTATGCGGGCGGGCGCAATTTCGGGCACCTCGCCTACCGCGTCGACAATATCTACGAGACCTGCGCCGCGCTGCAGGCGGCGGGGCACATCATCCACCGCCCCCCGCGCGACGGGCACATGGCCTTCGTCAAGTCGCCCGACGGGATTTCGGTCGAATTGCTGCAGGACGGGCATCTGCCGCCGCAGGAGCCGTGGGCCTCGATGCCCAATACGGGCAGCTGGTAAGGCTCAGGCCGAACCACGCGGGGCCAGGCGCAAGACCGCAAAGCCGCATAGCGCCGCGACCAGCGAACCCATGATCACCCCCAGCTTGGCGTCCTCGACCAGTGCCGGAGCGGCCGGGAACGCCAGCTGGGCAATGAACAGGCTCATGGTGAAGCCGATCCCGCAGAGCAGCGCCACGCCCCACACCTGCACCATGCTGGCCCCGGCGGGACGCGCGGCAAAGCCGGTGCGTTCGGCCAGCACCACCGCCCCGAAGATGCCGACCTGCTTGCCCGCGAACAGCCCCAGCGCCACGCCCAGAGGCAAGGCGGCGGTCAGGCCGGGACCGGCCGCGGGCAAGTGCACCCCGGCATTGGCAAAGCCGAACAGCGGCACGATCAGATAGGCGCTGAACGGCGCCAGCGTATGCTCCAGGCGCAGCAGCAGGCTGTCGCCGTCCTTGTCCAGCGCCAGCGGCACGCAGAGCGCGGCCAGCACCCCGGCGACGGTGGCATGGACGCCCGAGTGCAGCACCGCGAACCACAGCGCGCCCGCGCCCAGCGCATAGGGCCAGGCGCGCGTCACGCCAAAGCGGTTGAGCGCGGCCAGCACGGCCAGCGCTGCTGTTGCCAGGCCCAGCCAGGTCCAGTCGATTTGCGCGGTATAGACCAGGGCAATGATCGCCACCGCGCCAAGATCGTCGACGATCGCCACGGTCAGCAGGAACAGCCGCAGCGATGGCGGCACGCGCTGGCCCAGCAGGCTCAGCACGCCCAGGGCAAAGGCGATGTCGGTCGCCGCCGGCACGGCCCAGCCCTTGGCCAGCTCGCCCGCGCCGCCGGTCACCAACAGATAGACGATCGCTGGCACGGCCATGCCCGCCGCCGCGGCGAGCACCGGCAGGCGGCGCTGGGCCGGGTGCGCCAGTTCGCCGCTCAGCACCTCGCGTTTGATCTCCAGCCCGACGACGAAGAAGAACACCACCATCGCCGCGTCGTTGATCCACAGGTGCCAGGTGTCGAGCCTGGCCACCGGGGTCCACCCAAGCCGACCGTGGAACAGCTGGTGATAGCGATCAGCGAGCGGCGAATTGGCGCAGACCAGCGCCGCGGCGGCCACGGCCATCAGTAGCAGCCCGGCCCCGGCCTCGCCGCGCAGCGCGCGCGCCAGGCCGGTCGCAATGCGGGAAATCGAATGGCGGCGCGTGGTCATGGCCGGGCGATCAGGCAAAAGCTGCGGCGGCACAAGCCTGTATGCCGCTAACAGGGCAGGAAATTGACCCCGACAATGGATTGCACCGCCGCCAAATCGCTCATAGGCTTTGCGTTCGTCACGGCAGCAAGGGGGCTTGCACGACACATGGCATCGGGGTTCGCGCTTGATCCGGTCTTGCATCTGCTGGCGCTGGTCGAGCGGGAATTGCTGGTCTTTGCGGCCTTCTGGTTCGTCGTCGGGCTGATCGACGAGTTCGCGATCGACCTGACCTGGGTGTGGCTGCGGTTGACCGGCCGGGCGGGGACGGGGCGACTGCCAGAGGGTTTCGGCCGGGCTGAACTGGCCGGGCCCGCGGCGATCCTGATCCCGGCGTTCCACGAAGCCCCGGTGATCGCCACCACGATCGCGCACATGACGGCAGCCTGGCCGCAGCGCGACGTGCGCTTCTATGTCGGCTGCTATGGCAACGATGCGGCGACCCTGGCGGCAGCGATCGAAGGGGTGAGCGGCGATCCGCGCGTGCGCCTGGTGGTGCACGGCGTGCGCGGCCCGACCACCAAGGCCGACTGCCTCAACCGCCTCTACGCCGCGCTGTGCCATGACGAGGCCCGCAGCGCCGCGGCGTTTCGCGCGGTGATTCTGCATGACGCCGAAGACATGGTCCACCCGGCCGCGCTGCAAGCGATCGACGCGGCGCTGGCCAACCACGATTTCGTCCAGCTGCCGGTCCGCCCGGCGCTGCAGGCGTCGTCGCGGTGGATCGCGGGTCACTATGCCGACGAGTTTGCCGAAGCCCATGCCAAGGCGCTGGTGGTGCGCTCCGCGGTTGGCGCGGCGATCCCGGCGGCGGGCGTCGGCTGCGGCTTTGCCCGCCCGGCGCTGGCACGGCTGGCGCAGCAGCGCGCGCTAGGCGGCGACTACGGCCCCTTCGCCACCGACTGCCTGACCGAAGACTATGAGCTGGGCCTGCTACTTTCGCGCGAAGGGCGCGGCAGCACCTTTCTGCGGCTGCGCGACGCGGCGGGGCACCTGGTCGCGACCTCGAGCCATTTTCCCAGCGCGCTGGGCGCTGCGGTGCGGCAGAAGACCCGCTGGGTCCACGGCATCGCGTTCCAGGCCTGGGACCGGATGGGCTGGAGCGCCCGCCCGATCGAACTGTGGATGGCGCTGCGCGACCGGCGCGGACCGCTGACCGCGCTGGTTCTGTTCGCCGCCTATCTGCTGCTGGTGATCGACGTCATACTGATCGCCGCGCAGCAACTGGGCGCGGCCTCGGGCCAGCCGCTGTCGGCGCCGCTGCAGGCGATGCTGACGCTCAGCCTGGCCGGTTTCCTCTGGCGCGCGGCGCTGCGCGCAGTGTTCACCGCGCGCGAATACGGAGCGGCCGAAGGTGCGCGCGCCGTCCTGCGCATTCCGATCGGCAATATCATCGCGATCATGGCCGGTCGCCGCGCCTTGGCCGCTTACCTGCGCTCGCTGGCCGGGCAGCGGGTGGTCTGGGACAAGACCGCGCACCACAGCCATCCCGCCAGCGCATTCCAGCCGATCAGTGCTGCCCCCGCGCGCACCGGGATCAAGGCATGAGCGAGCGCCGCCCTGTCGCCCGCCGCGGCCAGCCGGTGGTCGCGCTGGTGCTGATCCTGGGGACCTGGGTCGGGGTGCGCAGCGTGGTCTGGGCCCAGACCGGAGCTGGCCCCGCCGCTGCCGCCACGGGTGCCTTAGCGGACGCCCGCTCCGGCGCGGATGCCCGCCGCCCCGCCGCGCCCAAGGCGGCGACGCCCGCCGCCCCCGCAGCACGCGGCGATGCGCCGGCTTGGCCGGTCTTGCCCGCAGCACCGGCGGTACAGCCGCCGCGGCGCTTTGTCCCGGTGGCACCGCCAGCCTGGCCCGAAGCGGCGGTGCCGGTGCCGCTTGCCCCGGTTGGCGTCGCTCCGTCACCGGCGCCCCAGCCGGCACCGGCAGCGCAAAGCCCGCGCATCGCCGCCGGGCACCAGCTGCTCTATCTTGCCGCGCTGTCGCAG
>JBJTLX010000200.1:0-8577 GCA_046063245.1 Novosphingobium sp. | reverse complement strand
CGATCCCACCCGAGGTGCTCGATACCCTGGCGGTCACCCGCGAGGATTTCCTCGAAGCGCTCAAGCGCGTCCAGCCTTCGGCGATGCGCGAAGTCATGGTCCAGGCGCCGACGGTGCGCTGGGAGGATGTCGGCGGGCTCGACGATGCCCAGATGCGCTTGAAGGAAGGCGTCGAGCTGCCGCTCAAGGATCCCGACGCGTTCCGGCGCCTCGGCATCCGCCCGGCCAAGGGCTTCCTGCTCTATGGCCCGCCCTGCACCGGCAAGACCCTGCTGGCGAAGGCAGTCGCCAAGGAGGCGGAGGCGAACTTCATCGCGATCAAGTCATCCGACCTCTTGAGCAAATGGTATGGCGAAAGCGAGCAGCAGATCGCCCGGCTGTTCCAGCGCGCCCGCCAGGTCGCGCCCTGCGTGATCTTCATCGACGAGATCGACAGCCTGGTCCCGGCGCGCGGCACCAGCGGCAACGAGCCGCAGGTCACCGCCCGCGTGGTCAACACCATCCTCGCCGAAATGGACGGGATGGAGGAGCTGTCGAGCGTGGTGCTGATCGGCGCGACCAACCGCCCCGGTCTGGTCGATCCGGCACTGCTGCGCCCGGGCCGGCTCGACGAGTTGATCTATGTCGGCACGCCGGATGCCAAGGGCCGCGCACACATCCTGGGGATCCACACCGCCAAGATGCCGCTGGCCAAGGACGTCGATCTGAGCGCCATCGCCGCCAAGGCCGACCGCTTTACCGGGGCCGATCTGGAAGACGTCGTGCGCCGTGCCGGGCTCAACGCGATCCGCCGCAGCGACGGCGATGCCAAGACGGTCAACGCCGCCGACTTTGCCGAGGCGCTCGAAGATTCGCGCGCCACAGTCTCGGCCGAGATGGAAGCCGACTATATGAAGATGAAAGGCGAACTGAAAAAGCGCGCGGCCGAAGTCACCGCCCAGCAGATCGGCTTCCTCGCGCCCGGCATGGTCGAATCGACCCGCGACAAGAAGCACGGGTGAACAACGTTCCCCGGTGGAGGACGTTCAAACCTCGTCGCAAAGTGCGGCGGGCATGTTTTCGCGCAGCCATTCGAGCATCGCCTCGCGCATCGCCGGGCGCAGTCGGCCAAGCGCGGTCGGGCCCGCCGCGCTCATCACCAGCTTGAGCTCGATCGAACCGATCTGGGCCTCGCTGACCTGCAGCGCGCCGGTGCGCTTGTCCCAATCGGGGTTGGCGGCAAGCAAGTCCTCGTAGGCTTGCCGGATCGGGCCGATCGGATTGCCAGGCTTGATCGGCAGCACCACCGATCCGGTGATCCCGCCCCCGGCGCGGGTCCAGTTCTGGAAGATCCCGTCGAGGAACTTGGAGGTCGGCACGATGATCCGCCGCTCATCCACGGTGCGGATCACCACATAGCTCAGGCGGATATCCTCGACGCGACCGCTTTCGCCGTCGACCACCACGAAATCGCCGATGCGGATCGGTTCGGTCAGCGCGATCTGCATCCCCGCGATCAGCGACTTGAGCGCGGGCTGCGCCGCCGCGCCGACCGCCAGCGTCGCCACCCCGGCCGAGGCGAGCAGCGTGGTGCCAAGGTTGCGCACCGCCGGGATCCCGAACAGCACCAGCGCGACGGTGACGAAGACGGTCAGGAAACTTGCCGTACGCGAGAGGATCGCGATGCGGGTGCGGCGGCTGCGCGCGGCGAGTTCGTCGTCATAGGCCTCGGCGCGGTGATCGAGCGCCGCGGCCAGTGCCTTGACCAGCGCGAAGAACAGCCAGCCGAGCAGCGCGGGTTCGATGAAGCGGCCCAGTTCGCCCCAGACCCGCCCGATCAGCGCGTCGCTTTCCGCCGCGACCGAGATCGCCACCGCGATCATCAGCCACAGCGTCGGCATCCGCAGTCCGGCGAGGACCAGATCATCGCCCTTGGTTGCCGAGAGCCGCGCGGCGCGCTTGAGCCCGGCAAAGATCAGCAGGTGCAGGACGAAGGCCACACCGATGGCGATCCCGCCGTGGATCGCGGCGCGAGTCAAGCTTTCCGACCAGCCGAGCACTGTTTCACCCGAGGGCAGGCCCGCCGGCAGCCGCGTCCCCATGCCGCCGCTCAATGTGCTGCCCCCCAGCTCTGCCCATGGCCGATTTCGACCCCCAGCGGCACGGTCATGTCGACCGCCGGTGCGGCAGCGCCTTCCATCACCGCGCGGATCACCGGGGTGGCTGCGGCGACGTCGGCGGCGGGCAGTTCGAACACCAGTTCGTCGTGGACCTGCAGCAGCATCCGCACGTGACCGAGCCTGGCGGCCTGCAGCGCCGGGTTCATCCGCGCCATCGCCCGCTTGATGATGTCGGCCGCGGTGCCCTGGATCGGGGCGTTGATCGCGGCGCGTTCGCTGCCCTGGCGCTCGGCCTGCTGGCTCGACGCGATCCGCGGGAACCAGGTCTTGCGCCCGAACAGCGTTTCCGAATAACCCCGCTCGCGCACCGCATCCAGGGTTTCGTGGATATAGCGCTGGATCCCCGGGAACCGTTCGAAATAGCGGTCGATCATCGCCTGGGCCTCGTCCGAGGAAACCCCCAGCCGTCCGCCCAGCCCCCAGCGGCTGATCCCGTAAAGGATCGCAAAGTTGATCGTCTTGGCCCGGCCGCGGGTGTCGCGGTTGACCTCGCCGAACATTTCCTGCGCGGTGCGGGCGTGGATGTCCTCGCCCTGGGCAAAGGCTTCCTTGAGCGCGGGAACGTCGGCCATATGCGCGGCGAGGCGCAGCTCGATCTGGCTGTAGTCGGCGGCAAGCAAGACATTGCCCGGCGCAGCGACGAAGCAATCGCGGATCTGCCGCCCAATCTCGGTGCGGATCGGTATGTTCTGCAGGTTGGGGTCGGTCGAGGAGAGCCGCCCGGTCTGCGCCCCAACCAGGCTGTAGCTGGTGTGGACCCGCCCGGTATCGGGGTTGATCGCGGCCTGCAGCGCCTCGGTATAGGTCGAGCGCAGCTTGGACAGCTGCCGCCATTCGAGCACCTTGTTCGCAATCGGCGCGCCCTCTGCCGCCAGCCCTTCGAGCACCGACTGGTCGGTCGAATACTGCCCGGTCTTGCCCTTCTTGCCGCCCTTGTAGCCCAGCGTGTCGAACAGCACCTCGCCCAGCTGCTTGGGGCTGCCGATGGTGAACGGCGCCCCGGCCAGCGCGTGAATCTCGCCCTCGAGCGCGCCGATCTGTTCCGCGAAGGTGGCGGACAGCCCGGCCAGCCGTTCGCGGTCGACCATGATGCCGTGGCGCTCCATCTGCGCCACCACCGGCACCAGCGGGCGGTCGACCCGCTCGTAGATCCGCGTTGCGCCCTCATCGGCGAGCCGCGCCTTGAGCACGCGGTGCAGCCGCCAGGTGACGTCGGCATCCTCGGCGGCATATTCGGTAGCGCGGTCGAGCGGCACCTCGCCGAACGGGATCGCCTTCTTGCCCGTCCCGCAGATGTCTTTGAACGCCAGCGCGGTGTGGCCCAGGTGACGTAGCGCCAGCTCGTCCATCCCGTGGCCGCCGCCGATCCCGTCCTCGCTCCGCCCGGCGTCCATGTCGAAGCTAATGATCATGGTGTCGTCGATCGGCGCGACGTCGATCCCGTGGCGCGACAGCACGTTGAGATCGTACTTGATGTTCTGCCCGACCTTGAGCACCGCGTCGCTTTCCAGCAGCGGTTTGAGCATGGCCAGCGCGCGGCCCTTGTCGATCTGCACCGGGCGTTCGGCGAACATGTCGCTGCCGCCGTGGCCGAGCGGAATGTAGCAGGCGTCATTGGGCCCCAGCGCCAGGCTGATCCCGGCGAGATCGGCGCGCATCGCGTCGAGCGCCGAGGTTTCGGTATCGACCGCAACCAGCCGCGCCGCGAAGGCGCGTTCGATCCACGCCGCCAGGGCGGCTTCGTCCTGGACGCAGGTATAGAGTGAGCGGTCGATCGCCGGCAGTGCAGGCAGCGGCTGGCGATTGCCCTGAAGTGCGGCGGCCACCCCGGGGGTGACCGGCTTGGCCGGGTTGAGCTGAGTGCGCCGCTCGGGACTGCCGCGGCCATCGCCCAGCCGCTTGAGCAGGCTGGTGAAACCGTGTTCGCTCAGAAAATGAGTCAACGGTTCGGGCGGGATCGTGCCGAGCTTGAAATCGTCGAGCGGCAGCGGCAGCGGGCAGTCTTCCCTGAGCTGGACCAGTACCCGGCTGAGCCGGGCCATTTCGGCCTGCTCGACCAGGCTTTCCTGCATCTTGGACGGCTTCATCGCGGGCGCGGCGGCCAGCGCGGCTTCGAGGCTGCCATGGTCCTGGATCAGCTTGGTCGCGGTCTTGGGTCCGATCCCGCGAATCCCCGGCACATTGTCCGCCGAATCACCCATCAGCGCCAGCACGTCGCCAACCAGCGCGGGCGGCACGCCGAACTTTTCCTCGACCTCGGCCACGTCGATCCGAACGTTCTTCATCGTATCGAGCATGTCGATATGGCCGCCGTTGCCGTCGTCCCCGACCAGCTGCATCAGATCCTTGTCCGACGAGACGATCGTCACGTCCCAGCCGCGCGCGGTCGCGGCCCGGGCGTAGGAGGCGATCATGTCGTCGGCTTCGACATTGTCCTCTTCGATCAGCGGCAACGAGAACGCACGGGTGGCATCGCGAATCAGCGGGAACTGCGGGCGCAGATCCTCGGGCGCGGGCGGGCGGTTGGCCTTGTACTGATCGTAGAGGTCGTTGCGGAACGAGGTCCCGGCCTTGTCGAGAATGACCGCAAGGTGAGTCGGGCCGTCGGCCTTGTTGAGATCGTCGGCCAGCTTCCACAGCATGGTGGTATAGCCATAAACCGCGCCGACCGGGGTTCCCTGCGGGTTGGTCAGTGGCGGCAGGCGGTGATAGGCGCGGAAGATATAGGCCGATCCGTCGACCAGGTAGAGATGCTGCTTGGGCTCCATCGGTCAAGGACTAGCAGCATGGCCCGCCCAGCGTAAGCCCGCCGCGCGTCACTTTGCCCGGCGCGGAACCGGGCCGCTCGGGCGGTCTGTCAGAGCCGTCATACCCTCGCCACATTTACCCGGCAGCGTGGCCATTGCAGGAATATGTGTGCATGGAATCGTGTGCGCAGCGACAATTGCTTGCATCGCCATGCGAAGGGCATTATTTGTCCGCGCGAAGTCTACCGATAAGGTTGGCTTTCCGCGTGGTCGCGTATGCCCGGAACCCGGCAGCACAGCTGCCCCAAGGCACCGGAAACACCTGCCACGCGTGGTCCACTCGCTGTTCAAGGAATACCATTCATGCGCAAGATCGTTCTCGCTGCCGCCGCTGCTGGCGCCGCTCTCGCTCTGTCGGCCTGCTCGTCGGAAAAGGCTGAAGACGCCACCACCGCCGCTTCGGAAGCCGCCACCGACGCCATGGGCGCCGCTTCGGAAGGCGCCGCTGACGCCATGGGTGCCGCTTCGGGCGCTGCTGAAGCCGCTACCGCCGCTTCGGGCGCTGCCACTGCCGCTGCCGACGCCGCGACCGCCGCTTCGGGCGCCGCTGCCGACGCCGCTGCTGCTGCTGCGGATGCCGCCAAGAAGATGTAATCTTCGCCGGCAGGCACAAGAATTGGGGCGCGAAGGGCAACCTTCGCGCCCTTTTTCTTGGTTGTGCCGGGTTCGGGTGACAGGTGCAGGGAGAGGCAGCAGCCATGACGATCCGCAACTGGGCCCGCCTGCTCAAACGCGATGCCCTGGTCCTTTGGCTGGCCGCTCGCGATCGACGCGTCGCATGGCCGGTCAAGGCACTTGCCGGCGTGGTCGCCGCCTATGCGTTCAGCCCGGTTGACCTCATTCCTGATTTCATACCGGTGCTGGGCTATCTCGATGACTTGGTGATCGTCCCGGCCGGTATCTGGCTTGTCGTCCGTTTGATCCCCGCACCGGTGCTCGAGGACTTGCGCGGCAAGGCGGCGGCATTGGCAGATCATCCGGTGAGCCGGACTGCCGCCGCGGTGATCGCGGCGGTCTGGCTGTCCCTCACAATGACTTCGGCGTGGTTTGCCTGGCGGCATCTGCACCGCGGCGCTTGACTGATTTAATCGCACGATTAACATCCTCCCGAGCGGCCCCGAACGGGCCCCGAGAGGAGCCCCCGGCGTGACCCCTACCCCGGCAGAAGTGCTGGCAACCGGCTTGACCCGCGTGCTCGACCGCGCCGGGCTGCCGCCGCCCAGCGCTCTGGAGCGGTTGTCGGGCGGGGCCAACATGGAAAGCTGGCGCTTTACCGCCGGCGACCACACCCTGATCCTGCGCCGCGCCCCGTCCGCCGAAATGATGGCGGGCCGGCCGATGGATCATCACGGCGAGGCAAGCCTGATCCGCGCCGCCCATGCCGCCGGTGTGATGGCGCCGGAAGTAATTGCCGAGCTTGAGCCCGGCGACGCAATCGGCAGCGGCTTCATCATGCGGGCAATTCCGGGCACGCCTGATCCGGCGGCGATCCTGGCCGAGTCCGATGGCGAGACCCTGATCGGCGACATCGCGCGCGAACTGGCGGCGACGCACCGCATGCCCACGGCCGGGCTGGCCGCGCCGGTGATGGACACCGCCGCCGCGCTGGCCGAGCTCAAGTCGCGCTATCTGTCCTATGGCGGCGATCGCCCGATCCTGGCGCTGGCGGCGCGCTGGCTGGAGGACAACCTGCCCGCCGATGTCGCCCCCCGGCTGGTCCACGGCGATTTCCGGCTGGGCAACCTGATGGTCGAAAACGGCCGTCTGTCAGGCGTGCTCGACTGGGAACTGGCCCATCTGGGCGACCCGCACGAGGATCTGGCCTTCGGCTGCATGACCGTGTGGCGCTTCACCCGGCCCGACCGACCGGGCTACGGCCTGAGCTCGATCGAGCGGCTGGCCCAAGCCTATCAAGCCGCCGGCGGTGTCCCGTTCGACCCGGCGCGGTTCCGCTTCTGGACGGTCTACCGCACCTTCTGGTGGGCGCTGGGCTGCCTTCAGATGGGCAATTTCTGGCGCGACGGCCACGATCGCGCGGTCGAGCGCGTCGTCGTCGCGCGGCGCACCTCGGAACAGGAGCTCGACCTGCTGCTGCTGCTCGAAGACCAGGCTCCGGAAGCCGAGCGGCACCGCCCCTTGCCGCCGGCCGCGGTGCCGGTCGAACGCGGGCGCGGCGAGCCCGATGGCAGCGAGATCCTCGAAGCGGTGTCCGAATGGCTGAACGGCGACATCAAGCCGCTGGTCAGCGGGCGCGACAAGTTCAACCTGGCGGTCGCCCGCAACGCGCTGGGCATCGTCGCGCGCGAACTGGCGCAGCGCCCGCTTGCCGCCGACGCCGCGCTGGCGGCGCAGCTGCTGGCCGGCACGGCCGACCTTGCGACGCCGGGGCTGCTGGCGCGGCTGCGCAGGATGGCGCTCGACAAATTATCCGCCGACGTACCGAAATATCCCGCGCTGGCTGAAGCGCGGACCCGCTGGGAAGGACCCTGAGCCATGGATTTTGCGCTGCCCCAAGACCTGATCGCCTATCTGGCCGAACTCGAACAGTTCATCGCCAGCGAGATCAAACCGCTGGAACAGGCGGACGACAACATCCGCTTCTTCGATCATCGCCGCGAATATGCCCGGACCGATTTCGAGAATGACGGGCTGCCGCGCCACGAATGGGAAATGCTGCTGCGCGAAGCCTCGATCCGCGCCGACCAGGCCGGGCACTGGCGCTTTTCCGCGCCGAAGAAGTACGGCGGCAAGGACGGGTCGAACCTGGCCATGGCGGTGATCCGCGACCGCTTTGCCGCCATGGGCCTGGGCCTGCACAACGACCTGCAGAACGAGCATTCGATCGTCGGCAACTTCCCCTTCGTCGCCATGTTCGAGCATTTCGGCACGCCCGAGCAGCAGGAGGAATTCATCCTCGGCGGGTTCAACCGCCAGCGCCGCGTCGCCTTCGGCCTGACCGAGCCCGATCACGGCAGCGACGCCACCCACATGGAAACCCGCGCGGTGCGGGAAACCCGGGGCGGCGTGCCGGGCTGGCGGATCGACGGGCGCAAGATGTGGATCACCGGCATGCACGTCGCCACCCACTGCGCCGCGTTCTGCCGCACCTCGGGCAAGGATGGCGATGCCAAGGGGATCACCTGCATCCTGGTGCCGATCGACACCCCCGGCATGGTGGTCGACGAATACATGTGGACCTTCAACATGCCGACCGACCACCCGCGGATGCATTTCGACAACTGCTGGGTGCCCGAAAGCGCAGTGCTCGGCCCGGTCGATGGCGGGCTGTCGATCGCGCAGAGCTTCGTCCACCAGAACCGCATCCGCCAGGCCGCCTCGTCGCTGGGCGCGGCGACCTATTGCGTCGAGGAATCGGTCAAATACGCCCGCCAGCGCAAGCCCTTCGGGCAGGAACTGGCGCGCAACCAGGGGATCCAGTTCCCGCTGGTCGAGCTGGCCACCCAGTGCGAGATGCTGCGCGCCTTCATTTATCAGACCGCCTGGCAGATGGACCAGATCCCGCACAAGGAGCTGGAGCACCAGCTGTCCGACAAGATCAGCATGTGCAACTATTACGCCAACCGCCTGGTCTGCGAAGCCGCCGACCGGGC
>JBJTLX010000199.1:0-13988 GCA_046063245.1 Novosphingobium sp. | reverse complement strand
CATCACCAGCACCGTGGTCGATGCGCGTGACAATGATGCCTGGGAGCGGGCGATCCGCCCCGAGACCAAGGTCTTCTTCTTCGAGACGCCGGCCAACCCGACGATGGACATCGTCGATCTGGCTTTCGTCTGCGGCCTCGCCAAGCAGCACGGCATCGTCACCGTGGTCGACAACGCATTCTGCACCGCGGCGTTGCAGCGCCCGCTGGAACACGGGGCCGACGTGGTGGCCTATTCGGCGACCAAGCTAATGGACGGGCAGGGCCGGGTGCTGGCCGGGGCGGTGACCGGATCGGCCGATTTCATCAACAACGTGCTGCTGCCGTTCCAGCGCAACACCGGGCCCAACCTGTCGCCGTTCAACGCCTGGGTGGTGCTCAAGGGGCTCGAGACACTGGACCTGCGGGTCAAGCGGCAGAGCGAGAATGCGCTGGTGGTCGGGCGTTTCCTTGAGGGGCGGGTGCCGCGCATCCTCCATCCGGGGCTGCCCAGCCATCCCCAGCACAACCTGGCTAAGCAGCAGATGGACGCCTGCGGATCGATCTTCAGCTTCGAGGTGGAGGACCGCAAGCAGGCATTTCAGCTGCTCAACGCCCTGAACCTGATCGATATTTCGAACAACATCGGGGATTCGCGCTCGCTGCTGTGCCACAACGCTTCGACCACGCACTATTCGGTCAGCGCCGAGGCGCGCGCCGAAATGGGGGTGAGCGAGGGGATGCTGCGGATCAACGTCGGGCTGGAAGACCCCCAGGACCTGATCGAGGATCTCGATCAGGCGCTGACAGCCGCGGGGCTCTAGCCCGACTTCGATTTCAGGCTTTCCAGTTTCTTCAAAGCCGGGGCGACCACCGGGATGGTCAGCATGGTCGATCCGATCGCCGCCAGCAGCAGTGCGGTGAAGGCGCCGCTGGTAATGATCGCCTTGTCGAACAGCACGTTGACGAAGATGATCATGATCAGGGCCTTGGTCTGCAGCAACCAGCCGATGATCCAGCTTTCGCCCTTGCCCCATTTGAGCAATCGCCCGGCCAGACCGACCCCGGCCAATTTGCCGGTGATCATGGCGAACAGCAACAGCGCGGCCGCACCGAACGCCGCATAGCCGCCCATTTCCCAGGTCGTGCGCAGCCCGGTCGAAAGGAAGAACACCGGCATGAAGGCCAGCAGCACGGTATCGCGGAAGCGGTCGATCGCCGCGATCCCGAACCATTTGGCGTCAAGCGCCGCCCCGGCCAGGAAGGCGCCGACCATGTAGTGCAGCCCCGACCAGTCGGCGAGGTAGCCGCAGCCCGCCAGCCAGACCAGGCCGACGTACCAGCGGTCGCGCTCCGGAATCGCGGCGATCAGCCGGCGCACCAGCACTACGGCAATACCGAAGCCGATCAGGAACCCGGCCTGGCGCGTCACCCGCTCCCAATCGACCAGGATCAGCGCCAGCACGCCCCAGATCATGATGTCGTCAAGGCTGGCATAGCGCAGAATTCGCTGTCCCAGCGGCGTGCGCAGGATCTCCAGCTTCTGCATCAGCAGCACCAGAATCGGCAGCGCGGTGACGGCGCAGGCCATCCCGACGCCAAGCACGAACTGCCAGTGCTGGCCCTTGGCCCCGATCCATTGCGCCGGATCGCCGAGGCCCAGCAGCACCACCGCCGCACCTGCGCCGAAGGCCAGTGGCACGCCCAGCGCCAGGCCCGCGGTCAGCCCGGTTTCCCCGCGCCATTTCCACGCCTCCGCCAGGTCCAGCTCGAGTCCGGCGACGAACACGAACAGCATCACCGCCCACCATGCGATGCCGTTCAGCGCGCCGATCACCGGGGGTGCGAAGACGGTTTCATAGTAGCCGGGAAAGACCGACCCCAACACGCCGGGGCCCAGCAGGATACCGCCGACGATTTGGACCACCACCAAGGGAGCGTAGTAATCGGTTCGCAGCAAGCGCCAGACCAGCCACGGCACGGCGAAAATTATGATCAGGGCGAGCAGGAACAGCTCCGTCACCGGCAGGGCGTGTTGCATGGCGGCAAGGGTAACAGCGCATTCCGGCCCGCAACAGGGGTCAGCGTGCGACAATCCGCAAAAATACGTTTGCGTTGTGCCATTGTCGGGCGGGCCGCTCGTCGCTAACTTGGCGGCATGAAGGAATTGTTCCAGCACGCCGCCATGACCGATGGCCTGATCGTCCGGGTGGCGGTCAATTTCCTGCCCGAGCAGTCGCGCATCGACGCGGGCAAGTGGTTCTGGGTCTATCACATCCGGATCGAGAACGAATCCGACCAGCCGGTCCAGCTGCTCACCCGGCACTGGCGGATCACCGACGGGCGCGGCATGGTCAATGTGGTCGAGGGCGACGGGGTGGTCGGCGAGCAGCCGCTGCTACGGCCCGGGCAAAGCCACGACTATGTCTCGGGCTGCCCGCTGACCACGCCGCATGGCAGCATGGAAGGCCACTACACCTTCCGCCGCCAGGATGGCACGCAGTTCGAAGCGGCGATCCCGTTCTTCCCGCTGGCGGCCCCGGCCACGGCGGGCTAGGGCCCCCACCGATGAAGCGCACCCATTTGCCCCTCAATGCCCTGCGCGTGTTCGACGCGGCGGCGCGGCACCTGTCGTTCACCCGCGCCGCGGACGAGCTGGCGGTGACCCCGGCGGCGGTCGGGCAGCAGATCCGCGCGCTGGAAGACATGCTGGGCGTGGTGCTGTTCCGCCGCACCCCCAAGGGGCTGGAACTGACCGACGAGGCCGGTGCCGGGCTGGAGGCGCTGCGTATCGGCTTCCTCCATTTCGAGGATGCGGTCCAGGCGATGCAGGCCGGACAATCGAGCCTGGTCTATACCATCGCCTGCCCGCGCGATGTATTTGCCGCCTGGCTGGCCCCGCGGCTGGCCGCATTCCGCACCGCCAATCCCGACGTGCGGATCAGCCTGATCCCCGATGCCGGCGCCGACTTTACCGAGGCCAACCTCGATCTCGCGGTGCGCTGGACCGACGGGCGGGGCGATCTCGAAGGGGTGCAGCTGGGCGAGGCTGCGCGGGTCACCGTGGGCGAGGGGCCGTGGATCGCCTGGCCGGGCGATGCCTTGCCCGGCGGCAGCAACGAGGCCGCCCCGCTTAACGTCGGCGATGCCGGGCAGGCGCTGGCGGCGGCCCAGGCCGGGCTGGGCCGGGCCCGGATCCCCGCGCTGCTGGTGGCAGACCCCGCTGCGCCGCGCGAGGACTGCCGCTTTGCCTACTGGATGGTCGCGCCCTTGCCGCAGTGGCGCCAGAAAAAGGTCAAGGCGCTTGTCGCGTTCCTGACCGCCTAGATCGGCCAACCCAGCGCGACACGCCCGGTCAGGTCAAGCTGCTGGCGGCCCTGCAGCGGGTGGAACCGCGCCGCCTGGACATCGCGGAACAGCTGCTCGATCCCGGCCTTGCGGTAAAATGCCTGCCCGCCGGCCAGTTCCATCGCCAGGGTGGTCGCGGCGATCGCGTGACGCCCGGTCAGCGTGCGGCAGATCATCGCCGCGCTGGTGGTGGCCTCGCCCGGATCGTCGTGTTCGGCGATCCGCACCGCTTCGGCCTGGCTCAGACGCATCGCCGCAATCTCGTTTTCCAGCTCGCCCGCCAGCTGCGCCAGCAGCGGATCGGGCGTGCGCTTTGCCGCCAGGGCCAGCGCCTTGCTCCGTGCGGTCTCGGCAACCCCGGCATAGGCCGCATAGATCAGGGCGAAGGCGATCTTGCTGATGATGTGGAACAGCATGTGCCATTCGCCCGCCGGACGCCTGCCCGATATCGCCGCGTCGGCGACGAAGACCCGTTCGAACTGGATGTCGTTCGATCCGGTGCCGCGCATGCCCATCACCTGCCAGGTCGGCTGGTGCGTGATGCCTTCACCGCGCAGCGGCAGGGCAAAGTGCAGCACCGTCGGACCGCTTTCCGGATCCTGGGTCACCGCGCTGGTGACCAGCAGATCGCCCATCGGCGATCCACTGGAAAAGCCCTTGCGCGCGGTGATCAGATAGCCGCCGTCGACCCGCTCGGCCGCGCCGCCGCTTTCCAGCCAGTCGCTGCCGCCGCTCGAGACCAGCACGAGACCCTCGCTGGCCACGCGGCGCAGCAGGCCCTCGGTCGGCGCGCCCTGATGCGCGCGGCGCCACGCGGCGACCGCAACGATGTGGCTGTGCATGGCAAAGGCCAATGCGGTGGCGCTGCAGCCGGACGCCAGAATTGTGATGCAGCGGGCGATCTCGGCCACCGAAGCGCCGCCGCCGCCCAGATCGGCAGGAACCAGCGCGCTGAAAAATCCGGCGCGCTTGAGGCTGGCATAGCCTTCTTCGACAAAGGTGTCCTCGCGGTCGTGGCGGGCGGCAAAATCGGCGATTTCCGCCGCGATGCGCGTGGCCTCGGCCGTCCAGTCGATTGTCGCAGCGCTCTTGATGGCAGTGGCAGTCATGGGTATCTCCTCTGTGTTGAGGATGGGCTAGGCCGATGGCCGTGCCGACTCCAGTTCAGAAACTGAAGTCTGCCGATACAGATTCTGAACCTGCGACGCGGCTGCACCGATGTGGCGGTATCGCCCGGCCATGCAGGCGTGCAAAGGTACTGTTTGAATGACTGAGCAATCCTATCACCAGTTCTGCCCGGTGGCGATGGCGTCCGAGCTGCTCTGCACCCGCTGGACCATGCTGTTGCTGCGCGAACTGCTGTGCGGCCCGGCGCGCTTCAACGAGCTGCGCCGCGGGGTGCCGCGGATGTCGCCGGCGCTGTTGTCGCAGCGGCTGAAGGAGCTTGAACTGGCCGGGCTGGTCGAACGGGTCGCCTTGCCCGGCGATCCGTCGGCCAACGAATACCGCCTGACACTGGCCGGGCAGGAATTGCGCCCGATCGTCGAGGCGATGGGCCGCTGGGGGCAGCGCTGGGTGGCAAGCGACCTGTCCCTGAACAAGCTCGATGCGCAGCTGCTGATGTGGGACATGCGCCGCAACCTGCGGGTCGAACCGCTGCCACCGACGCGTCAGGTGATCCAGTTCCGCTTCAGCGACCCCTCGCAGCGCGGCCGGCCATGGTGGCTGATCGTCACCCCGGGGGGCGACACCGGCCTCTGTTCGGTCGACCCGGGCTTCGATGTCGACCTGTTCGTCAATGCCGACCTGCGGACGATGACCGCGATCTGGATGGGTCTGGATACGGTAGCGGCGGCGCGGAACGAGGAGCGGCTGCTGCTGACCGGCGAACGCGCCCTGGCCGACACTATGGCGGCCTGGCTGGGGCTAAGCCCGTTTGCGGGCGAACCACGGATGGTGGGGTGAGCGCGGCCGACGCGGTACCTAGCGTACCAGTTCCCCGCCCTTCATCACGTGCGCCACGCTTTCCAGTGTGCTGACGTCGGCCAGCGGATCGCGCGCCACCGCGACCATGTCGGCATAGTGCCCGGGCGATAGCGCGCCGACGTCTTTGCTCCAGCCCAGCATCGCCGCGGCCACGGTGGTGGCCGACTGGATCGCCTGCATCGGGGTCATGCCGTAACGGACCATGTACTTGAACTGGCGCGCATTGAGCCCGTGGGGATAGACCCCGGCGTCGGTGCCGAAGGCCAGCTTGACCCCGGCCTTGACCGCCTTGGCAAAGCCCTGGCGCTGGGCCTCGGTGGTTTCCAGGTTCTTGCGCAGGATCGCCGCGCTCCACCCGTCGCGCTTGCCGACTTCGTCGATGTAGTCGACGTCGTAGATATCCATGTCGAGGAACGCGCCCCTGGCCTTGGCCAGCGCGATGCCTTCGTCGTCGATCAGGCTGGCGTGCTCGATCCCGCGCACCCCGGCGCGCAGCGCGGCCTTGATCCCTTCGGCGCCGTGGGCATGCGCCGTGACCCACGATCCGCGCGCCCTGGCCACATCGACCGCGGCGCGCATCTCTTCCTCGCTCAGCTCCTGCTGGCCGGGCTCGGTCCCTTCGGCCAGCACCGCCCCGGTGGCGATCAGCTTGATCGAATCGGCGCCGTGCTGGAACAGCGCATTGACCTTGCGGGTGGTGTCGGCAGTGTCGAGCACCACGCCGGTGCGCATGTCCACGGGCACCGCCACGTCGGGGGCCATCCCGGTCACTTCGCCGCCGCCACCGGGGATCGTGATATAGCCGCCAACCGCGCTGATTCGCGGTCCGGGCACGTCGCCGCGATTGACCGCATTGCGCAGGTCGATGTTGGCGTAGCCGCGGAACGAGCCGACGTCGTGGACGCTGGTGAACCCGGCATTTAGCGTGGTGCGGGCATTCCTCGCGCCGATATAGGCGATCTCTCCCACCGAATGGAGCAGCGGCTCAAGCACTTCGGCGCTTTGTCCGGCGTCGGCCAGGTGGACGTGCATGTCGATCAGCCCGGGCAGGACCCACAATCCCGACCAGTCGATCACCCTGGCCCCGGCCGGCGGCGGCACCCAGGCGGTGACCGCAGCGACCCGCCCATCCTCGATCCGTAGCAGCCGGTCGTCGAGCACACGCCCCGCCTCGGGATCGACCAGGTGCCCGGCGCGGACATAGACGGTGTCGGCATGGGCGAGTGCCGGGGCGGCCAGCAGGGCAAGCAACAGGACAGGGCGAAGCATCGGCAGGCACCTCCAGCGGTTTGGCGCGACAGTGACCGGCGGCGCGGTGCGGCGCAAGCGCTGGTGCTCGCGGCAATTCTTAATCGTGCGATTAAAATCCAGTTGACGGGGCGCGGCGGGCGGGCAATCGTCGGCCCAATGCACCGCGAAACCATCCGCGTGCCCGTGGGAGAGGGCCTGACCATCGCCGCCGATGTCGCCGGGCGGTACGGCGCGCCGACGGTAGTGCTGGGCCATGGCGGCGGGCAGACCCGCCATTCGTGGGACAAGTGCGAGGATCAGCTGGCCGCGGCCGGCTATTACGCGATCAATTATGACCTGCGCGGCCACGGTGACAGCGACTGGTCGCCCGATGGCGATTACGGCATCCACACCCGCGCGCATGACCTGATGGCGGTGGCGGCGCAGGGATCGCGCCCCTTTGCGCTGGTCGGGGCCTCGCTCGGCGGGATCACCGCGCTGGTTGCGGCCTCGCTCGGGCTCGAACCGGCGGCAATCGTGCTGGTCGACATCGTCCCCAAGATGTCGGCCAAGGGGGTCGCCAAGATCCGCGGCTTCATGATGGCCAATCCCGATGGCTTCACCACCATCGAAGAGGCCGCCGACGCGATCTCGGCCTATTACCCCGAACGGCCCCGGCCCAAGGACCTCTCGGGCCTCAACAAGAACCTGCGCCACCATCCCGACGGGCGCTGGCGCTGGCACTGGGACCAGCGGATGATGACCGACGAACGCGGCGATCCAAGGCACCTGCTCGAGCTGATGGACCGCGCCGACTGGACCGACCGGGTACCCACGCTGCTGGTCCGCGGCATGAAAAGCGACATCGTCGACGATGACGGCGTGGCCGATCTGCGCCGCCGCATCCCCGCGCTGGAAATCGCCGATATTCGCGGGGCCGGGCACATGGTCGCGGGCGACAAGAACGACGAGTTCAACGCCGCGGTGATCGACTTCCTGACCCGGGTGATGCCGGCCTGAGACGAATTCGCTTGCGCCCGGGCGGCAACGCCGATAGACACTGAACCATATGGTTCAATATTCTGCCTCAGCCCTGGATCTGTCGTTCGCCGCGCTGGCCGATCCGACCCGGCGCGGCGTGATTGAAATGCTCGGCCAGAGCGAGGCGACGATCGGCGACCTGTCGCAGCGCTTCGGCATGACCCTTACCGGGATCAAGAAGCATGTCGGCGTGCTCGAACAGGCCGGGTTCGTCGTCACCGAAAAGGTCGGGCGCGTGCGGCTGTGCCGGCTCGGCCTCAAACGGCTCGAGGCGGAGGCGGCGTGGATCGAAACCTATCGCCAGAACTGGGAGGCGCGCTTTGCCGTGCTCGACCAGGTTGTGGGCAATCTCATGAAAGAGGAACAAGGCAATGGAGCAGCAGGCTGATCGCGCCGCGGCGCAGGTCGAACGGGTCTCGGACCGCGAGCTGGTGGTCACCCGCATGGTCGCCGCCCCGCCGCGGCTGGTCTATCGGGCGTGGTCCGAAGCGGACCTGTTCCGCCAGTGGTGGGTCCCGGCCTCGTTCGGGATCACGCTGCTCTCGTGCGCAATGGATGTTCGCACCGGCGGCACCTATCGGCTCGAGTTCGGCCACCCCGCGTCCGACCAGCCGATGGCCTTTTTCGGCACCTATCTCGAGGCTGTCCCCGATGAAAAGATCGTCTGGACCAACGAGGAAAGCCCCGACGGGGCCGTCACCACGGTGACCCTGGCGGCGCAGGACGGCGGAACGCTGGTCCGCATCAGCAACCTCTTCCCGACACGCGAAGCCCTCGACGCCGAGATCGAATCGGGCGCGACCGGCGGCCTCGATGAACAGTTCGCCGCGCTCGACGCGCTGCTGGCCGGGAACGCCTAGGGGCAGTCAATTTCGCAAAGCCGTGCGAATGGCGCCGGTGCGCCGCGACTGCGCCAGCAGTTCCGGGTTGCCGATATCGCGGATCAGCTGTGCCATGATCTTGCGATGGCATTCCCACTGCTGGAGATGGTCAAGCATGGTTTCGTTGACGTGGCACAGCGTCTTCGCGGCGCGGTCGACCGCGCGCAGCGCGGCAGCACGGCCCGCAAAGGTCGCCAGATCACTGCGGTCAAGCGTGACGGCGACGCGCTCCGGCGCTGCGTGGACAGGTGCGACCGCAAACAGAGTGCTGGCGGCAAAGGCGGCGGCATAGAAGAGCTTCATGATCGTTCTCCCGAAAGCGGGGCAACCGGCCATCGGTGCCTGCTGCGCGATCCCTGCCCGTTCGCTGCGCCACGATCTTGAAACCGGCCTTGAAACATTCCTTCCCAGAATCTTTTGAGGATTTGACGCAGCGCCGCGCCTATCGATCGGGACAATGATACAAACCACGCATGGACGGAGTTCGTGAGACGATTCGGTTCGGCCCCTTTCTAGTCGACATTGCCGATCGCCGACTGGTCGGCCCGCACGGTCCGATCCACATCGGCGGGCGGGCCTTCGATGTTCTCTGCGTCCTGCTCAATGCCGAAGGCCGCCTGGTCACCAAGGCACACCTGTTCGACCGCGTGTGGGACGGGCTCGCCGTCAGCGACGGGGCGCTGACCTCGGCCATTCGCGAGCTGCGCATCGCGCTTGGTGCGGATAGCCGCGAAGGGATGATCAAGGCGATCTATGGCCAGGGCTACCGGCTCGACGCGCCGCCGGCCGAACGGTTGCCGGAAGCATCCGCTATGGCGGAGCATTGGGTGCCTCAGGCTCGTCTGGCCGTCCTGCCATTCGACGATCTCTCGCCTGACCGCGACATGCAATTCTTCGCCGACGGAATCAGCGAGGAAATCCTGCTTATTCTCGCCCGCGGTTCGGATGTGGCCACGCTTGGCAAGCATTCAAGCTTTGCCTTTCGCGGCGCAGACAAGAAGCGTTCAGCCCGCGAGCTGTCAGCCTCGCACATTCTCGATGGCTCGGTGCGCCGATCCGGAAACCAGGTGCGCATTGCCGTCTTTCTGCTCGACACCGCCAATGAGCAGAACCTGTGGAGCGAGGTCTATGATCGCAAGCTGGAGGACCTGCTGGCGATCCAGATCGATATCGCCCGCATGGTGGCAGACAAGCTGAAGCTGGATTTTCGTGCCGCGCCTTCGGTGCAGATCGATCCCCAGATCTACGACCTGTATCTTCGGGCGAAGGGTCTTGCCTACGCACCGGACAACCTTCAGGTGCAACTGGCGTTGCTCGAGCGCGTCACACGGATGGCGCCCGGCTTCGCTCCGGCCTGGGGCGGTTTGGCCACTGTCCTCAGCGAATACCGCTACGAGCGTCCGGTCGGCGAATGGTCTAGGATCGTCGCGCAAGGCCGCGATGCCATGGCCCGCGCGATCGCCGTCGACCCACGGGAACCCAGCGCGCTCATTGGCGAATTCCAGTTTCTCGACGCTTTCGGCGGATACGAGCGTCAGGCGCAGATCCTCGACCTGCTGCGCTACGAGCTGAGCAACACCGCGACGCTGCACTACCTCGAGGGTCAGCACTTCGCGGCGACCGGACAGATGGCCCGGGCAGTGGCGGCCAACGCAGCTGTTCGTAGCCTCGAGAGCGGACATCCATTCTACGACGGCGCCTATGGCTACTACCTTTTCTATGCCGGACGTCACGAAGCGGCCCGCGCGGAAATGCTGGCCGAACTCGAAGTGGCGCCCGGCAATCACTATGTCGCCGCGACGCTTATGCTGTGCGCTGCCGCGCTTAAGGATCGGGCTTTGCTCGATTCACTTCTCGGGCAGGACCGCGCTACACGATATCCGCTCGGCACTCTCGCCGCGATTGCGCAGGTTGCGGGACTCGAAATGGACGGCGATGCCAAGGCGAGACAGGCGTTAGGCGAGAAAATCCTGCAGCGTTTCGCGCGAAGCGGGCGGTTCGATTTGGTCAGTGCGGTCTATGCCGCGCGCTATTGCTCACCCGCGGCATGCCATGACGCGATCGCCGATCTTCCGCTCGGCGCGCCCGAAGAGGGACGTCTCGCATCGGATTACGTTTCCAACTGGTCGGCCGGCTTGTTCATCGCGAGCTTCCCAGAGATCCGGAGCGATCCGCGTTTTGCCCAGCTGTGCGCGCGGATCGGACTCGCGCAGTTCTGGGTGAAGCACGATATCTGGCCGGACTGTGCTGATGGCGAAGCGGTGGGTTACGATTTTCGCTCTGCCGTCCGGGCTACCGCCCAAACGGTGCCCTGCGATCCGCTGTTCAATCCCCTGACCGCGCTTTAACCCCGCACCCGGCGGATCGCGCGGTAGGCGAGGGCCTTGGCGCGGTTTTGGGCGGGATAGGCGCCGGGGCTTTTCGGGTGCAGCCCGATGCCGCGCAGGACGTGGTTGAAGGCGCGGGCGTCGGCCTCGGCATAGGACCATTCCGAGCGCCAGGTGACCGACAGCGAGACCGAGGGCTGATCGCCGTTCTTGACCCAGTGCGGGGCCTTGACGGGCACGTGCAGCGCCTCGCCCGGGGTCAGCGCGATCGGCGTGCCCAGCGCGGCAAAGTCCTCGTCCCACGGCAGGTTGCGGTGATGCATGCCAAGGTGAAACTGCTCGTGCGCCTCGGCGCTGAGCAGATGCTCGTTCTCGACCGGAAAGACCGTCATCGTCTTCGCTCCGGCGATTTGCAGCAGGATGTTGTGTTCCGGGTCGAAGTGGAACGGCGTCACCCCGCCGGGCGAAGTGATGAAGATGAAGCCTTCGAGTTGGAGCATCGGTCCGGTCCGCGGCACGACGATCTCTGCCAGCTCGCCCAGCGTGTCGCGCAGCAGTTCGGCATATTCGCTGACCTGCTCGATCCGCTTGAGCGCGACCCACGACCCGGCATCGCCGATCCGGCGGATCGTGTCGATCACGCCCAGCTGGGGCGAGGGGACGTCCTCGGGGGCAATCCCGATCGGCAGGTCGCCGGGGTTGTATTCGATGCTGTCCGCCGGCAGCGCCTGGGCCAGATCGGCCAGCGCGTCGAGCGTCAGCAGGCGGTGCCCGACCAGCCCGTGGCGCAGCTTGGCCGGCGCGCCCGGATAGGCCCGGACAAAGTCCTGGCGCGCGTCAGCCGGAAACGCGGCGGTGGTCGGCATTCGAAGGCCCCTTGGCGCAGTGGTCGGTTCCCTGTGCGCCTAGCACCGGCGGGTTAAGATCGGGTGAGGGCTCAATTGGCCGCAGGCGGGGCCCAGGTCACCACCTTGCCGCGCTGGAAATGCGCGGGCGCCTGCTCAATCCAGTCGTTGTAGGCGCGGACATCGGCAAAGGCGCTGGGCGCGCGCACGCCGCCGCAGCCGATCCCGTATGAAACCACGCCGAGCAGGACGAAGCCCTTCTTGTCCTTGAAGACCAGCGGCCCGCCGCTGTCGCCCCAGCACGAGGTTTCGGTGCCGGGACTGCCGGCGCACAGCTGGCCGGGCTTGATCCGGTACTTCTTGCCCTGGAAGCGCGGATCGCGATTGCAGCGTTCGGGATCGAGATATTGCAGCCTGGCGGTCTGCAGATAGCGCGGCGCGACCTGTGCCGCGCCGTGCTCGTCGCGCAGCTGCCGCGTCTGCTCGGCAATGCCGGTCACCCCCCAGCCGCTGACATAGATGGTTTCCTCCCGCGGCGGATTGGGCGCATCGGCCGAGGCAACGCGGATCGGCACGGGATTGACCAGCTGGCTGGCGTTGATCTTGCCCGGGACAGTCTTCGGCGCAACGACGTGGAGCAGGGCGAGATCGTTGCTGTTTTGCGGAATGCGCGGATTGGCGCGGGCGTGGATCACGATCCCGTCGATCGTCCAGGCCGAGCCGCCGCCGCCGCCGATATCCATCGTGCCCAAGCGGACCTTGCGCTGGGTCAGGAAGTCTTCGATCCGCGTGCTGTCCTGCGGCGGCACGATGCAGTGCGCCGCGGTCAGTACCCAGCCGGGTTTGATCAGCGATCCGCCGCAGATATGTTCGCGCTCGTAATTGGTCAGGTTGCGGCCGAAGGTGTTGAATTCGATCGCTTCCTGCCCTCGGGTATACTTGGGGGCGTCCTTGCCGAACTTGAAAATCTGCGCCTGCCACGGAGCCAGCGCCTTGGGCGCGAAAACGCCGCGCGGCGCGACCAGGCGGCGCAGCGGGCGATCGCCCGAGGTGATCAGCCACCTGGCATAGAACGCCGCTGTTCCATCGGGGATCGTGCACCGGAACATCAGCGGACCGTGGCCGGGCGTCGAGACGTATCGGCACGGGGCATAGCCGAACACGATCAGCTGCGCCTCGACCGTGGTCGCCGTGTCCAGCAGATCGGGGATGGCCGACCAGTCCGCCTTGGGATTGCCGCGGAACTGCGAGACGAGGGCCTTGCGGTTGATCGGGGCAAGGGCTTCGATGAAATCGACCATCCGCCTGCGCTGACCTTCGGGCAGGCCAACCAGATAGTTCGCAAAGGCCCCGCGCTCGCCAAATTCGTCCATCAGCTCGGTCAGGCGCAGCAGGGCGTTGGTCTGCGGCACGTTGAGCCCCGCCATGAACGCATCATAGGCCGGACGTTCTTCGTCCAGGACCTGTTCGGTCAGACGGCCGAGCGCGGGCGCATAGGCGGGCGAGAGATCGACGCGGTAATAGTAGCCGCTGTAATTGAAGGGGCGTTCGTCGATCTGGCGCGCTGGTGCCGGGGCGGGCGCAGGAGCAGGTGCTGTCGCCTGGTCCGCAGGTGCAGGTGCAGGCGGCGGGCTCACCTGTGCGGTGTCCGGTGCGGCGGCGTCCTGCGCTGCCTGCTCAACCGGCGGTGCAGCGGGCGGCAGTGCTTGCGGGGAAGCGGTATCCTGCGCGGCGGCGGGCCTGGCCAGACCGGCACAGCTTACGGCCGCGATCATCAGCACCGTGCGGAACATCGCCTCAGTCCTCCCCGCGACCCGGGCGCAGCATCCTTGTTCGTGTTATCGCATGTAGTGATCGGGGCGTTCGGCAGGTGCGAACGCCCCGATGGTTGTTACGGAGCAGGCGGACGCGTCACACCGCTGCCCTGACCGTCGGTTGCGGCATCGGCAGCTTCGACCGCGGCATCGCTGGCGGTGGCGGCAGCATCGCTGGCAGTGGCCGCGGCGTCGCTGGCTTCGGCGGCGGCTTCGGTCGCGGTTTCGGCGGCTTCCTCGGCCTTGTTCTGGCACCCGGCAAGGCCGAGCGAGGCAAGGGCGAGGGCGGCTACGAGAGCAGTCTTTTTCATGAATCCCCCTTCGATGGTCGCCCGTGCACAAATGCAGCGGACTGTCCAAAAGTGTGCCTTAAAGGGGGGCGCTTGTCGAATCCGGCTTTGCCTTTGTTTTCAGCTAAATCCCAGTTTCTGCAGGGCCGCGGCAAAGCGCGGGGAGAGCCGCAGCGGATCGAGCAGCGGATCGTTGCGCAGCTGCGCCAATCCGCTGTCCACCAGAGCCAGCGCCTGGTCCAGCGCCG
>JBJTLX010000015.1:0-26261 GCA_046063245.1 Novosphingobium sp. | reverse complement strand
TGATCCTGACCCCGCCGCATTCCGAAAATGCGCTGATCACCGCCATGCTGGTCCAGCACGGCATCCCCTTTGCCCGGATCGGGTCGATCGTCCCCGGACCGGGCTATGCCATGACGATGGGCGACGAGGGATCGGCCCGGCACGCTGCCGAATATTTGATCGGACTCGGCCACCGCCGGATCGGCTTCATCGGCGGGTCGGACGAATACACTATCTCGGCCTGGCGCCAGCAAGGCTGGGCCGCGGCGATGAACGCGGCCGGCCTGGCCACCGACGGTCTGTGCGTGCCGGGCGATTTCAGCTATGCCAGCGGTAAGCGCGCGGCAGAGGCCCTGCTCGATTGCGCCGCGCCGCCTAGCGCGATCATCGCCTGCAGCGATCAGATGGCACTGGCCGCGCTCGACACCGCGGTGGCCCGGGGGCTGGCGGTGCCGGGCGATCTGTCGCTGATCAGCTTCGACAATTCGCCGGTCACGCGCTTTACTACGCCGCAATTGACCGCGATCGACCAGCCGATCGCCGCGACCTTTGCCATGGCGGTCGAGCTGCTGCTGGGCAATCGCGACGGCGCAGCGCCGGACGGGCCGGTCGTGGTTGCGGGCAGCCTGGTCGTTCGCGGCAGCACGGCAGCGCCGCGGCACCATGCCCGCGGCTGACGCGCCGCCCCCGGTCGGTCAGTCGGCGCGTTTCCTCTATCTCTACGCCCTGGCAGTGTGCGGCGGAGCCACCGCCTATGTCCCGTTCCTGACCATCCTGCTGCCGCTGCGGGTCGCCGAGATCGCGCCGGGCGACAGCCTGGGCGTGCTGGCCCAGATCGCCTTTGCCGGGGCGATCGCGGCCAGCCTGGGCAACATCCTGTTCGGCTGGGCCAGCGACCGTTCGCGCCGGCGCTGGCCGTGGGTGGCAGCGGGGCTGGTGCTGTCGTGCCTGCTGCTGGTGGCGATGCGTACCGCGCAAAGCCCCGGAGCGCTGATCGCGCTGATCGTGGTGTGGCAGCTTGCGCTCAACCTGATGCTCGGACCGCTCGCGGCCTGGGCGGGCGACAGCGTTCCCGATGGCCAGAAGGGCATCCTCGGCGGCCTTCTGGCCCTGGCCCCGGCAGCGGGCGCGCTGGCGGGATCGCTGGTCACCTGGCAGGGCATGGCGGCAAGCGAGGACCGCCTGGTCTGGATCGCCGTCCTGGTCGCCGCGATGGTCGCGCCGGTGCTGTTCTTCGGCCGCGCCCGGCCGATGCCGCAGCTGATGGTGCCGCGCCCGCGCGCGGATGGCCGGGCCGCAGGGCCGCGCCACGCGGTGTGGCGGATGTGGCTGGCGCGGTTGCTGGTGCAGGTTTCCGAAGCCTCGCTGTTCGCGTTCCTCCTGCTGTGGCTGCGCCAGCTCGATCCGGCAATCGACGAGGGCCGCGTGGCCGGGCTGTTTTCGCTCGTCCTTGCCGGGGCGGTGGTCCTCGCGCTGCTGGTCGGGCGCTGGTCGGACCGCCACGATCGCCCGATCGAACCGCTGGCCGCCTGCGCCGCGGTGGCCGCAGCGGGCCTGCTGGCGATGACGCTGGCGCGCACGATCCAGCCGGCGCTGTTCGGCTATGTCGTCTTCGGCCTCAGCAGCAGCGTGTTCCTGGCGCTGCATACCGCCCAGACGTTGCGGGTGCTGCCCCAGCCGCAGCACCGCGGGCGCGACATGGGGCTGTTCAACCTGACCAACACCGGTCCGTCGCTGATCATGCCGTGGCTGGTGCTGGGCCTGGTGCCGCGTTACGGCTTCTCGGCGTTGTTCATGGTGCTGACCGCGCTGGCCGCGGCGGCGGCGGCGATGCTGGCGGTCATGGCGCGGGCGGGCAGGGTGCCGGGGCAGCGCCGGGAACCAGCGTAACGCTGCGCAACGTCGCCGCGAAACCGGCCGGTGCCTCAAGCCGGAAGGGGCCGCCCACCGCCTTGAAATTTGCCCCGCCGGCCGCCAGGCAGCGCAGCGGCACGCGGGTCAGTACCGGCTGGCCGGGGGCCGCATTGCGCAGGTAAGGCTGCAGGTCGATGCGCCCGCCGGCCATACCCAGCGCCAGCGCGCCGGTTGAGCGGTTGTCGATCCGCCAGTCGATCAGCAGGTCCTTGCCGGCTCCCAGCGCCGCCGACAGGTCGATCGCCGGACCTTCGATGGCCAGGGCCGAGGCGCTGCTCCAGCTGAACTGGCGCGCATCCTCTTGCGCACCAAGGTCCACCGCGCGCGACGTGATCGCGCCGTCCATGGTCAGGTGCCACGGGGTTGGCGCCTTGCCGCGCTGCAGGAACACGCTCGCGGCGGCTTCGGCGTCGATCGTGACGCGCGGATCGGCATTGACCGGGCCCAGCGTGCGCGGGCTGGCATAGCTTAGCCCATAGCCGAGCGGAAACAGCGGCGCCGTGACCGGCGAGCGGGCATCGTCGGGCCAGGGGAAGGGCAGGCGGCCCGAAAAGTCGCGGCGCGGCTTGCCGTCGGCCCCGGCGACCAGCACGTCGGCCACGCCGCTCCCCTGCGTGCCCGGCAGCCAGGCTGCGACGAAGGCATCGGCCTGGTTGAGCAGTGCTCCGGCGAACAGCGGCCGGCCCGAAAGCAGGACCACGACCACCGGCACGCCCTGCGCTTTCAGCCGCGCGATCGTGGCCGCTTCGGCTGCACCGGGCTGGAAGGCAAGGTTGCCGATATCGCCTTCGAACTCGGCATAGGGTTTTTCGCCCAGGACGATCACCGCCACGTCGGGGCGCTGGGCAGCCGCGCCGTCGGCGGCGATGGTCGCCTGGCCGCCGCTGGCGCGCACCGCGCCGGCCACGGCCTGGCCGATGGTCTGACCGTTGGGGAAATCGGCGGCGGTCGTATCGGCGCCCTGCCAGGTCACCGTCCAGCCGCCCGCCTGCATCGCCATATTGTCTGCCCCGGGTCCGGCGATCAGCACCTTCGCGCCGGGCCTGAGCGGCAGCACGCCGTCATTGTTCTTGAGCAGGACCAGCGATTTCGCCGCCGCCTCGCGCGCCAGGGCAAGGTGGGCCGGGGCGCCCAGCTGCGCCGGGTCGAAGCGCATGGTCGGCCTATCGCCGAGCAGCCCCAGCTTGGCCTTGACCCGCAGGATCCGGCGCACCGCGTCGTCGATCCGCGCCATCGGAATGCGGCCGTCGCGCGCCGCGGCCAGCGTGGTTTCGTAGAGCCCCTTCCAGCTGTCGGGCGCCATCAGCAGGTCGATCCCGGCATTGATGGCGGCGGGACAATCGGTGGCCGAACAGCCGGGCACCTGGCCGTGGCCGTTCCAATCGCCCACGACCAGCCCGGCAAAGCCCATGCGCTGCTTCAGCACATCGTCCAGCAGCGCGCGGTTGCCGTGGTTCTTGACCCCGTTCCAGCTGGAAAAGCTGGCCATCACGGTCAAGGCCCCGGCGTCGATCGCGCTGACATAGCCCTGGGCATGGCGGGCGATCAGCTCGGCCTCGCCAATTCGCGCGTCGCCCTGGTCGCGGCCGTCCTGGGTTCCGCCGTCGGCGATGAAGTGCTTGGCGGTGGCGGCGACATGATTGGCGGACAGCGGCGCTCCGGCTTGCAGGCTGCCCTGCAGCCCCAGCGTCATCGCTTCGCCCAGCTGCGCCACCAGCGCCGGATCGGCCGAATAGCCTTCGTAAGAGCGGCCCCAGCGCAGATCCTGCGGCACCGCCAAGGTCGGGGCGAAGGTCCATTCGATCCCGCCCCCGGCGATCTCTGCCGCGGCGGCCTCGCCGATCCGCCGGACCAGCTGCGCGTCATGGGTCGCGCCAAGTCCGATGTTGTGCGGAAAGATTGTCGCGCCGGGCAGGTTGGAATGGCCGTGCACCGCATCGACCCCGAACAGCACGGGAATGCCGCTGCCCGCCCGGCGCGAGGCGTCGCGGTACTCGCCCACCATCCGCGCCCAGGTGCGGGCATCGGCGCGCTCGTTGCCATATGGGCCGGAATTGCCTCCGGCGAGGATCGAGCCCAGCGGATAGCGCGCCAGGTCCGAGGGGGCGATCGCGCTGATGTCGGCCTGGATCAGCTGGCCGACCTTGTGCTCCAGCGGCATGCGCGCGATCAGCGCAGAAATCATCGCCTCGCTCGCCGGGTCGCTCAGCGCCGCGGGGCTGCGCGCCGCCGGCCAGGCTGCAGGATGTACCGGGGAATTGGCAGCCGGGCCAGCCGCAGCCGGGCCAGCGGCAACGGCGGGACGGGCGGCGGTCGCGGCGCACCCGGCGATCATGGTCGCCATTGCAAGCATCCCGACCACGGCAAACAACCGTCGCTTCATTGCCATCTCCCGCGCACGTTCGGTGTGAACGTTATCAAGCAACAAGTGACAAAGCCGCACGGCAAATGCAAGCGCCAAGACGCAGCGCTTCAAGCAATCGTGATGATGCGCCTTACCAGGCGAGGAGCCGGGGCAGGGTGAGCCGGCCGAGCAGCCCCATCAGCATCACGGTCCCGCCGTGCCACATGCCGATATGGATCAGGTCGTTTCGCGGGCAGCACAGCGATACCGCGAAGATCCCGGCGGCGCCCGCCGCGACGCCGATCAGCAGCCCGGCGCGGCGCGGGGATGACGGTGCGCCGCGGCGCAGCCACAGCACCAGCGTGGTAAGGGTGATCATGCCGGTAATGCAGCCGACCGTCAGGCATTCGATCCCGCCGGCGTCGACCGCGACCGGCCCGCCGCGCAGCCATTGCATCGCCAGCTGCCCCAGCGCCCCGGCCGGCAGCACGGCCGCCATCGCCGCGGTCCAGATCCAGCTGTCGCGCCGGGTGCCGACCGAAGGGCGCGCCATATCGACCGCAGCCCAGGCCGAAGCGGCCGCCAGAATCAGGAACAGCCCGCTGGCGGTCAGGAACATCGGGTCGGGCTGTCCGGCCACCAGGTCGGGACGCAGTCCGAAAACGAACTTTACCAGGGCGATCCCGGCGACGAATGCCGCGACGATCCGCGTCATCCCCGGGCCCTGCCGCAGCGGCCGGACCGGTTTGAGGTCGGCGACCAGTTGTCCGATCATGCGGTCGGGGAATTCACTCATGGCCTCAGGCCCTTTCGATCATGGCAGCCAGGCGCTTCATGCCGCGATGGATGTTCACTTTGACCAGGCTTTCGCTCTGGCCGGTGGTGGTGGATGCCTCGCTGATCGACAACCCCTTCAGCTTGACCAGCTCGATTGCCGCCTGCTGCGCGCTGGGCAAGGCCTCGAACAGGCGTTCCAGGCTGGCGCGGGCGGTGATCGCAGCCTCTTCATCGGTGGCGGCGGGCAGGTTCTCGTCCAGCGCGGTCTGCACCGAATGGCGGTAGGCCACGCGCAGATGATCGACGAAGCGATAGCGCGCGATTGCCGCCAGCCAGGCATAGAACGGGCGATCGGGATCGTAACTGGCCAGCTTGCGGTGGACCGACAGCAGGGTCTCCTGGGCCAGATCCTCAAGCTGTTCGGGCTGGCACTTGCGCCGGTAATAGCGCAGCAGCCACGCGCGGCTTGCCGTCAGCAGCGCAGCATAGGCCTGCCGGTCGCCGCCCTGCGAACGCCGCGCCAGCTGCGCCAGGGTTGCCTCGTCGGCGGTCATTCCCGCGCACTGCCGGTCGCCGTGGTCATGTCTTCACCCCGTCTGCGCAGGCGGCTGTCCTGCGATCGCTATTGGGACTATTCGCGCCCAGGTCCGCTGAGGTTACAGCATCTGCATCGCCTTTTTCGAAAATGTTGCGCGTCGACGCTGCCCCCAGGCTGCGACTTTCCCCGTTCGTGCACCGATTTCGTCATCGCCGTGATCGGCGTACCGACCCGATTCTGAGACCGCGCACCGCCATGCCACTTCTGCCCACATCGGCGCGCCTGACGAACACGCGCCGGTTCAACCGTCGCGCTCGGCGCCCGGATCGTCCGGCGCTGCCCCGATGTGGGCGCGGCCCTGCGCCGCGGCGTGCAGTTCCTGGCGGTGGCGTTCGCGATAGGACGCGCGCTGCGCGTCGCTGCGTTCGGCGTGGCAGGCCGGGCAGCTGGTGCCCGGCTCGTACAGCGGCGAGGCGACGTCGGCGGCGCTGACCGGGCGGCGGCAGGCATGGCACAGCGTGTGGCTGCCCGGTGCCAGTCCCTGCCCCACCGCCACCCGCTGGTCGAAAACGAAGCATTCACCTTGCCAGAGGCTGCTTTCGGCCGGCACTTCTTCCAGGTATTTGAGGATGCCGCCCTTGAGGTGAAAGACATCCGCGACGCCTTCCTGCCGCAGGAAGGCAGTCGACTTTTCGCAGCGGATGCCCCCGGTGCAGAACATCGCCACCCGGGGCGGCGTGCCCGATCCCAGCAGGCGGTCCCGCTCGCGCCGGAACCATGCGGGGAAGTCCCGGAAGCTGGCTGTGTCGGGGTTTATCGCCCCGGCAAAGGTGCCGACGGTCACTTCGTAGGCGTTGCGGGTGTCGATCACGATGGTGCCGGGATCGCTGATCAAGGCGTTCCAATCCTTTGGCTCGACATAGGTCCCCGCGCCGGACCTGGGATCGAGCTGCGGTTCGCCCATCGTCACGATCTCGCGCTTGATCCGCACTTTCAGCCGGTGGAACGGCATGACCGCGGCCTGCGAATATTTGACGTCGAGCGCGGCGCAATCGGGCAGGGTGCGAATGTGCTCGATCACCCGCGCGATACCCGCGGCCGGGCCGGCAATCGTGCCGTTGATCCCCTCGGCGGCCAGCAGCAGGGTACCGCGAACGCGCGCCGCACGGCACAGCTGCTCAAGCGGCTGGCGCAAGCTGGCGCAGTGCGGCAAGCGGGCAAAGCGATAGAGTGCAGCCACCTGCACAGGCTCAGGGGATGTCGGGTGCGGCGCTGCCATGATCCGCCTCTAGCGCGAAGTTTGCCGCGCGTCAGCAGCGGCGCGTCAGGGGCCGACAAGCCCTAGTCGACATAGCCGAACCCATAGGTTTCATCGAACCCCGCCGGTCCCAGGTCGCGCGCCGCCGCGCGCAGCCGCTTGCTGCACTGGGCTGCGCTGGACCCCGCCGCGCGGCACAGCGCCAGCCATGCGGCGACGTGCGGGGTGGCAAACGAGGTGCCGGTGAACCGCGCCACGCCGCCAGGGGCGTTGGCGGCGACCACATCGACGCCGCGCGCCGCCACCGTGATGTAGCGGCCGCGATTGGCATAGCGGTAGACGCGCTGGTTGCTGTCGACCGCGGTTACCGCGACCACGCCGGGCACCGCCGCGGGGTAGGCCGGCGGGGCATTCGGCCCGCCGTTGCCGGCCGCCGCGACGATCATGTGCCCACCGGCCAGGGCATCGCGGATCAGCTGGTCAAGGATGGCATTGCGCGGACCCGCCAGGCTCATGTTGATGGTCGGCACGCGCTGCGCGATCATCCAATCCAGCGCGTCGGCGATGACGTCTGCCGAGGTGAACGGGTGATCCGCCGGGCCGCGAAAGATGTTGGCCGAAAAGATCGCGGCACGCCCTTCGCGCGCCAGCAGCGATGCCACGGCGGTGCCGTGGCCTTGCGGCGCGCTGGCACTCGCCCCGCCGGTCCAGGGGATGATCCGGCTTTGCGCCAGGGCGTCGTGCCGGGCAACCGCGGTATCGATCAGCCCGACGGTCATGCTGGCGGCCCTGGGCGCCGCCGCCGCGACCGCACCGCGGCGAACCGGCTTGCCCTGCTCTCCCGCAGTCAGTCCCAGGCCGTAGTAGTGGACCAGATCGATCACTGCCATGCGATCGATCTGATGCAGCATCGTCTTGGCCTGGCTGGCGCTGGTGTCGCGCGGCGCAGCCAGCCTGACGACATCGCGGTCGAGACTGGCGAGGTGCCGGCGTTCGACGACGCGGAACCCCTTGGCCTCGGCCGCGGCAATGGTGGCCGGCGCCAGGTCGATCCCGACCAGCTCGCCCTTGCGTACGGCAAAGCCGCGCTCATCGTGATCGGCGCCTTCGCTTTGGCCCAGGTCGCGGATTTCGGCGCTGCTGCCCCGGTTCGATGCGTCGTCGGTTTCCGCTGCGCGGGCCTGCGCCTCCGCTGCGTCCTCGGCCTCCTTGGCGGATTCCTCGGTGAAGTCCTCCTGCGCCTTGGAGAGGTCTTCTGCGATCTTGGTTTCTTCCTTGACCCGGTCGGCATCAAGTTTGGCCAGATCCTCGGCGGCCTTGGCCGGCTCGCGCACCGCGCGTTCCTCGATCCGCACGCGTTCCTCGGCAAAGCGCTGGGCCTGTTCGGCGGCCCGGTCCGCGGCGCGCTGGGTGTCGCGGTCAAGCCGTTCCTGCGCCTGCGAGGCGGTTTCCGGATCGTGCGCGCCCGCGGCAACGCCGATCCCCATCGCCGTCAGGGCAAGTGCCAATGCTGGTAATTTCTGCCACATGGTTGCAATCCTTGAGGGATACTGCAGCTGCGCTATCCCTTGGCTATGTCCACCGTGATAACGCAGGAAAAATAGCTCTATTCCAACGGATTTGCCATTGCTGCAAAAAAACAAGCCAAGAATCGACGCATCGATGGAATTGTACGCCACAAGGAACGTTGTGCAGGTGATCGAATGACCGGCGGCGTCGGCGTTCCGGAACAGATGCGCGCAGCGATGGTTGCCGCGCTCCCCCGGTTGCGGCGATTCTGCAGGTCCATGGCCGGCAATGCCGAAGATGGAGATGACCTTATGCAATCCGTGATCGAACGGGCCCTGGCCAGGGCGGACCAGTTCCAGCCCGGAACCCGGATCGACAGCTGGATGTTCCGCATCGCCCAGAACCTGCGCATCGACGCGGCGCGCGCCGCCGCGCGGCGCGGGTCGGCGGTGCCGATCGACGCGGTCGGCGACCTGCGCGGCGAAGACGGCCGCAACACGCTCGAAGCGCGTTCGGACCTGGCTGCCGCGCAGCGGACGCTGCAGACCCTTCCCGAAGACCAGCGCGCGACCTTCCTTCTGGTCGTGGTCGAAGGGCTGAGCTACCGCGAGGCGGCCGAAGTGCTCGCGGTGCCGGTCGGCACGGTGATGAGCCGCCTGGGCCGGGCACGCAGCCGGATCGACGGGGTCGTCGGCCGCAGCACCGGAGCGATGCAATGAACCCGGCCCAGGAGGAGCGGCTTTCGGCCTGGCTCGACGGCATGCTGAGCCCGGACGAGGCCGCCGCGTTCGAGGCCGAGCTCGCTGCCGACCCGGCGCTTCGCGCCGAGGCGGAGCGCTGGCGCGGCAACGACGCCTTCATCAGCAAGGCCCTGGCACCCCTGGCGCAAGAGCCGATCGACGACGCGCTGCTGGACCGGCTGGGCCTGCTCCCGCCCGCGCCCGGTCCGGTCACGATCGTCAGGACAGCGGCCAACGACAACCGGTCCTGGTGGCACCGCCACGCACTGCCGCTGGGCGGCGCGCTGGCCGCAAGCCTGGCGCTGGCCGTCTTTCTTGCGCCGCGCGATGCCGCGCAATCGCCCGACGGTCTGTCGCTCGCGCTTGAAACCACGCCGGCGGGCGCACGCGCCACCCTGGCCGGGGGCAAGGTCATCGAACCGACCTTGACCGTCCGCGCAGCGGATGGCCGGTGGTGCCGCGAATATCGCAGCGCCGACCGGGTCGGGCTGGCCTGCCGCAAGGATGGCCGGTGGACCGTCATGGCCGAAGCCAATGGCAGCGGCCCAAGCCAGAGCGATGACATCGCGCTGGCGGCGGGGGACAATGGCGCCGGGCTCGATTCCGCCTACCGGCAGCTTGGCGCGTCGGATCCGGTCGGACCGGGGGACGAAGCCGCGCTGATTGCGCAGAAGTGGGGCGGCCGTTAGTCTCAGCGACCGCCCGTCAAACCTTAGTAGCTGAGCTGCAATCGCAACACGCCGACCTTGTTGGCAAGGCTGGCCGCGCCGCCCGGGAAGCGGACCCTGCTGTCGGTGTAGTTGGCCATCACGCGGATGTTGCGGGTGAAGTACCAGTTCGCCCCGCCGCTCAAGGCCCGGCCGATACCGCGGTTGACCGTGCCATCGTCCATATCGAGGCGGCTGTAGCGCGCCGCGAGTTCCAGCGCGCTCTTGCGCTTGCCGAAGTCGGGCCCGCCGAACACGCCCTGCTTTTCGGCGTAGGTGTAGCGTCCGCCGGTGATCAGCCAGCTTGCCTGAAGCGTCTGGCCGGAAAAGTTGACATCGCCCGCCAGCGGACGGTTCAGCTTCACCGTGTTGACGTGGCCGATGATCAGGACCGGACCGAACGATGCCGCGGCCTCGCCGGTCCACGCCGTCAGGTTGTCCATCCCCCGAAGGCTGCCGCTCGACATCAAGGTCGGCGCCAGCGTGCTGCCCGCATCGGCCGAAAAGCGCACAGCGTCGGTCGCGGCGAACGTCCGCCGCTCTCCGCCGATGCCGAAATGGACGATCCGCCCGCTTGCGTTCAGCGGCGCAAAGGTGACCCGGCCGACGAACCCGTCACCGCGTTCGACCGATCGCCCTTCATCATTGCTGAGCGGATCGGTGACATAGCCCGCCGATGCCGACCAGTGCTTGCCGTTGACGGTAACGGCGCCGCCCAGGCCATAGCCCGGGGTCAGCGCAGTGGCGATCGAACGTTCGGCAAAGGGAATCGTGTTCGAGCTCTGCAAATCTTCCATCGCGAAGGGCACAATGAAGTTGCCGCCCTTGATTTCGACGCCGTCGACCGGTTCGACCGACAGCCAGGCATTGCGCCAGCCTTTCGAATTTCCGGCAAATTCGCGGTCGACGCGAAAGCGGATGACCTTGCCGATCTTCCCCGACAGTTCGATGCGCGCCCGGCGGACGGCGGCATCGGTGATCCCGGTCTGGACCGCGGCGGGATCGTCGAACACCGCTGCATCGAGATGAAGCCGGCCGCCCAGATTGAGTTCGAGCGCGCCGCTTTCAAGCGTGATGCCGCGCTCGTCCGCGCTGAGCCCGTCGGACTTGCCATCATCGGCCAGGGCGGGGCTGGACAGCGCGGCCAGCAGCACGGCCGAAGCGCAAAGGTACCTCATGTCATTCTCCTTGATGGCCAAGCAGCCCGAAGACCACTTCGGCAAGCCCGCGCCGCTCGGCGCTGGCAAAATTGTGCCGGGTGCGCGGCAGGACGGTCAGGCTCGACCGCCGATCCATGCCGGCCTTGCGCATCGCCTTGTGCCAGGCGCGGGCGCGTTGCAGCCGGTTCTCGCCCTGCAGCGCGTCGAGCCTGGCGTTGCGGCGCAACGCCTCGTCATTGTCGGTGTCGCGGCGGCCGACCAGGGTATGGAACGGGATCTGCGCCAGGGCGGCCAGATCGACCGGGCCAAGCGGGGCACCGGCTAGGCCCATCGGCCAGGCCATGTCGGGATCGGGCCAGGTGTACCAGCCGGCCGATACCGGGGCGCAGGCGGCGATCCGGTCAGGGTGAAGCATGGCCAGCCGGTGGGCGAATTGCGCTCCGCCCGAAAAGCCGAACAGGGCGATCGAGCGGGCGCTCAAACCCCAGCGCGCGGCAAAGTCATCGAGCATGTCGAACAGCGCCAGATCGGCGCGAATCCCGCGCCGCGGGTCGACGACCTGCTGGTACATCCCATAGGCTTCGCGGGTGAAGAGCGGGGCGATGATCGGTACGCCGAAGGCCTGCGCATGCGGCGCGAAGCGCAGGACCAGTTCGATCGCATTGCGCGAAATGCCGTGGACCAGGACCAGCGGCACTGCACCGGGATCGCAGTCCTGCGGGCAGAAGCCGAAGTACTCGCGCGGCGGGTCGCCCGCCAGCCGGACGAACTGCGGGTGCAGCGTGCTGCCGCGCAAGGCAGCGGGAAGGGCCGGAAGCGCGTTCATTTCCCGGCCGCCGGGCTGGCGATCAGGCGCAGCGCAGGCTCGCCGGCGGTGGAGACCAGGGCCGAGCCGGCGCGGTGCAGCGCCAGGCGGTGGGTAGCAAGCTCGCGCAGTGCTGCGTGCCCGGTGGTCATCAGCACCACCCCCGGCCAGGCCGCAACCTGATCGGCCAGCCGCGCCACGTCATCGCCGTCCAGCGCATGATCGGTCAGTTCGAGCAGCAGCACCGGCGGCTTGCCCAGCATCGCCCGCAGCAGCGTGAGGCGCGCTGGCGCTACCACGGCGGCCTGAGGGTCGATGTGCCACGCCGCAAGCAAGGCGGCGATGTCTTCCGCGCTGGCCGACGGTGCGCGATAGCGCAGGTTGAGCAGCATGCTGCCCGCGACCAGCGGCAGGTCGGGGCTGGCCCACCCGATCAGGCGGCGGCGGCGGCCCGGCGCGGTTCCGGCAAGCGAAATTCCGTTCCAGCGCAGCCGGCCCGCAGCCAGTCCGGCGATCCCGCCCAGCGCCGCGAACAGCGCATGGCGCAAGGCCGGATCGCCCTCGACCAGCACCCGGTCACCCTGGGCAATGCGGGCCGAGAACGGCTCTGCATCGCGGTCAAGCCGGACCTCTTCCACCACCAGACACTGCTTTTCGCCGCGCTGCCACGGCCGGGCCTCGCCGAGCGGCAGCGGGGCAAGCGCCAGCAGACGGCGCAGGCGCTGGTTCGACACGCGCCCGGGGACGGCCAGTTCGGCGGCGCGCGCCAGATCGCGCAAGGCGTGGCCGATCAGCCCGATCACCAGCATCAGTCCCGCCAGGCTGCCCGGCGATTGACCGCTATCCGCCAGCACTACGGCGATCAGCATGATCGTCATGGCCAGATGCGGCAATGCCCGCAAGGTTCCGCTGACCCAGGCGCGTTGCAGGCCCGCGGCGTTGAGCCAATCGACCCGCTTCTTCAGTCGCGCGGCCTCGCTGGCGATCCGCCCGCTGGCCAGCACCGCCGCGCTGGCCGAAAGCCGGTCGGATGCCAGCGCCGCGACCCGCCCCCTGGCCCGGCGCACCCGGCGCACGGACTGATGCAGCGGCGGGACCAGGGCCGCGCCGGTCAGCACGGCCGCGGCGGTAACGGCGGCAACCGCGCCGGCCAGCTGCGGGGCGGCATAGGCCAGCCACGCCAGCAGCCCGACCAGCGCCAGTACCGCCAACACCGCGCGCATCACCCCTTCGCTGACCCATTGCCGCAGCGCCGTCAGGTCGCCGACGAAACTTTGCATCATCGCCCCGTGCCGCCGTGAGCGGACGATGGCCGGATCGACCGACAGCAGGTGCCGAAACAGCCGGTCGCGCACCGCGGCGGTATAGTCCAGCCCGATGGCTTCCCCCATCCGCCGCTGCAGGACTTCCAGAACGAACGCCGCCGGCGCCAGCAGCGCGATCGGCACCAGGTTCTGCAGCCGGAACAGCAGGTGCAGCTGCTGGGCGACGGCAATGCTGGCCGCCAGCTGGGCCAGCGCAACCGCCAGCAGCCCGGCCAGCAGGCGCGCCCGCCGCGCGGTGAGCCCGGCGATCATGCCACGACCTGGCTTACCTGGATCAGCGGCTCCGCCGCGAAGCACAGCTTCGGTGCGACCGCCGGATCGCGCAACTGGCCGAGCGTAAGCACCTCGCAGTCGAGCGCCGCCGCCGCCTCGCGGCTGGCCAGCGGCGAGGCGGAGAGCAGCCCGGAGATCCCGATTACCGGCAGTCGCTCGCGCACCAGCCAATCGCGTCCCGCCACCGCGCCCAGCGCGTCACCGGCGGCAAACAGCACCCCGTCGATCGCATCGCGGAACGCGCTGGACCGCAGCAGGGCCGCGGTTTCGCGCTGGAGCACGCCGTCGGCCACCTCGATCACGATCGTATCGGGACCCCCGGCCGCGACATGGCCGATCAGTGAGAGTGCGACCCGCTCGACCTGCTCGGGGCTGAGCCCCGCGGTGGAGGCATGGCCCATGTCGGTGAAATCGATCGCCTGGCGCGATCCGGCATCGACCATCGTCCACAGATCGCCGCCCGAACCGGTGCCGGTGACCTTGGCGGAAGCGACCTTTAGGCCGGCGCGGGCCAGGCCATGGATCAGGCCGGCGGCGGCGGTGGTCTTGCCCGCGTTCATCGACGTGCCCGCCACCACGATCACCCGCGGCCGCCGCTTTGGCACGCTGAGCGAGGGCAAGGCGAAGCGGGCCAGATTGATGCGGTCATCGTCGGTATCGGCCAGCAAGCCGATCGGCTCGATCCGGGTCGCACGGCGCATCCGGGCATGGCTGGACAGCACCCGGCTCGCCACGCCGCCACCGGCAACCAGATCGCACGGCCCCAGATCGGACGGAACCACCGCCTCGAACTGATCGGGCGCATAACGCGCGCCATAGGCGACGATGATCTCGTCGCCTTCGTAAAGCTGGGCGCGGCGGCCGTGGGGGCTTTCCAGCCGCTGGTGCTGGCCCAGCGCCGTCACCCGGGCCAGGACCAGATCGCCGGCCTGGGGAACGCCGTCAGTTAGGATGCGCAGCGCCTGCGAAAGATCCGCCCGGCGGGTGGTGAAGGCGCGCTTGGCAGCATTGACCCGGTCGCGGGCGATCCGCTGTCCCCGCGGCGCATCGCCGCTTGGCACCGCGCGCAGAATCCCCTCGAAACCTGTGATCTGATGCAACATGGCGGCCGTCCCTCTCGTTGATTTCGAGAGGAGAACGACCCTGTGCCCATTCTATTCCACGGGCGGGAAAAATCCCTGCGGAGGGCGCTCAGTTGAGCCGGAAGCTCAAGGTCAGCCCGCCGGCGAAATCGGCGCTGTTCTGCGTGAATCCGGTCGATGCGAAGAGCTGCAGGCGCATCTTGCGGGTCAGCCCGAAATTGACCCATCCGGTCACTTCGCTGCTCGGCCCGCGCGCCGCGCTGGAGGATTGCTGCCAGTCATAGTCGGCGCCGATTACCGTACCGCCCGCGGTACGGTAGCTCGCCCCGCCGCCAAAGCCCCAGGTGTCGCGCAGGGTCGATCCGGCCGGCTTGCCGACGAACTTGCGCCGCGCGCCGGCATAGAGGCTGGCATTGCCGATGTACTGGACCAGATCGGCCCCCAGGGTCAGGTCGACCTTGCCGGTGCCCAGCCGCTTGAGCGTCGACGCCGTGGGCAGCTTGACCCGCCCTGACAGATCGAGAAAGGTCGCACCGGACAAGGGGAGCGAATAGCCCATCGTCACCGCGACGTCGCCGATCCCGTCGCGTCGACTGCCGGGTGCGGCCGCCGGGACGCCGACCACGGTCCCGCCCGTGGTGGTGCCGCCGCCGCCCGAATCGTCGGAGCCCGATCCGCCGCTCGAGCCCGACGAGCCCGAACCCGAGCCCGACGAGCCCGAGCTGCCGCTGCCCGATGACCCGGACGATCCCGATGATCCCGATGTCCCGCTGCTTGACCCCGACGTTCCCGAGGAACTTCCGCTGGTGTCGCTGCTGCTGCCGCTGCTGCTGCCACTGCTGTCGCCAAAGCCGGCATCGCGGCCTTGCGGCGTGTCGAGCAGGCTGCCCGGGCCGTCGATGTGGACATAGGGCACCGATACGCGAACGGTGAAGCGGCCCCGCTTGTATTTGACGGCCAGCGGCACCGAAACGACTTTGGTGTCCTGCGTTTCGCCGTAGTCGCCTTGCGAGAAATTGACTCCGGTACTGATCCGCCAAACCCCGTCCGGCGCTGGCGCGGTGGTTGGCGCGGCAGGCACTTCATCGGCCATCGCCGCGCCAGGCACCAGTATCAACGTGGATCCGAGAACGAAACGCCGCCAGCCAACCATCGACAATCCTTACCTTGTGTGCAAACCCCTGAAGCAACCCGCCATCGTTTGCACGGATGGCCTTGCCCTCGGCAAGCATAACGCAAATGCGGGCCGAATATTCCACCAAGCAAACACGTTTGCCGCGTTGCGCCAACACGTTTGCTTTGGATTCGGACAGGCTGATGACAGTCCGGCGCGTGCAGGCCCGACCATGCGGAGAGCATCCGCATGTATGGAAGTAGTCGCCGACTCAGATGTTTGGTGCGGTCGAGAAGACTCGAACTTCCACGGGCTTTCGCCCACAACGACCTCAACGTTGCGCGTCTACCAATTCCGCCACGACCGCTAAATCATCGGGGCGCGCTGGTCGTCCCGGGGGGGTAGGAGCGGGCCCTTAGCAAAGGGGCTGCAGGGCCGCAAGCCGGTTAGGCAAGGAATCGCGCCGCGTGCGTCAGGAACCGGGCTTCCAGCCGAACTCGGCCTTGACCGCGGCCTTGGGTACCTGGACCAGCGCCTCGGTGATCGAGGCGCTTTCGCCGGGGGCGAGGACCCGCTTGGGGCTTTGCACTTCGGCCGAATAGACCACGCGGCCGCGGGCATCGCGCAGCACGATCAGCACCGCCGGCACGCTGCGCGAGGTTTGCGAGATATTGCTGACCGTCCCGCTCGCCTGGAAATACCAGGTGCCGTCGGGCAACTGGTGGCGGTCTTGCTGCTTGGCCGGGAAATCGAGCTTGAGCCCGGGCTGCGCCTCGGCGAACAGCGGATGGGCAAAGGGCATCCAGTCGGGCAGGCCCCACCACGCGGTGGCCCCGATCGCGCCGAGCGAGACCGCGGCGAACAGCCCCGCGGCGATGGTCCACATCCGCGCCGGGTTGCGCCGCGGGCGGAACGGCGGCTCGTGCGCGAAGGATGACGATCCGTATTCGTCGTCGGCCTGCGCCGCGCGCGCGGCCCAGCTCGGCACCGCGTTCTCGTCGGCATAGCCGAGCGGCGGCGGCGCGGCCGGGGCGTCTTCGGCTGGTTCCTCGCCGGCAGGAGGCGGGGCCGGCTCGAGCTCGGGCCCAGCTTCGGGTTGGGCCTCGGCAGCGGGCGTTCCCGACGGCTCGGGCGAGGAATCGGCAAAGGCGGGCGGTGCCTGTGCCGCGGGCTCTGCCACCGGGTCGCGCGTTGGTTCCGGCGCGGGCGGCGGGCTCGGCGGCACGGCAGCGGCTGGCGCGACCGGATCGCTTTGCGGGGCGAGGGCCGGACCGTCCTGGAACCAGCTGTGCCGGCATTTGGCACAGCGCACGGTGCGCCCGTCAACGCCGATGGCGCTGTCCGGCACGGCATAGCGCGTAGCGCAGGCAGGGCACGCGATGATCATATCGGCAGGCTTAAACACGCCCCGCCGGTTTTGGGCAATGCCCAGCCTGTGAAAGGCCGGGTGCATTGCCCTTTTTTCCACACTGAATGGCCGCTATAGCCCCGGTTCCAATCCCTTCCGTGGACCCGACCCGCCGATCATGAGCAACGCCCCCGACGCGGAAATCGTCCACTTCGACAACGTCGGGCTGCGCTATGGCACGGATCGCGAGGTGCTCAGCGACGTATCGTTCACCCTGTTTCCCGGCAGTTTCTATTTCCTCACCGGGGCCAGCGGAGCGGGCAAGACCTCGCTGCTCAGGCTGCTTTACCTGGCGCAGCGCCCCTCGCGCGGGATGATCCGGATGTTCGGGACCGATGCCATCACCCTGCCGCGCGACCGGCTGCCCGGCTTTCGCCGCCGCCTGGGGGTGGTGTTCCAGGACTTTCGCCTGGTCCAGCACCTGTCCGCCTATGACAATGTCGCATTGCCGCTGCGGATCGCCGGGGTGGCCGAGAAGGACCTGGCCAAGCCGGTTGCCGACATGCTTGACTGGGTCGGGCTGGCCGACCGGATGCACGCCCAGCCGGCGCAGCTTTCGGGCGGCGAGCAGCAGCGCGTGGCGATTGCCCGGGCGGTGATCGGCCGGCCCGAACTGCTGGTCGCGGACGAGCCGACCGGCAACGTCGATCCCGACATGGCGGTCAAGCTGCTGCGCCTGTTCGAAGCGCTCAACCGGCTCGGCACGACGGTGGTGGTCGCCACCCACGACGTCCACCTGCTGCGCAAGGTGCCGGATTCGCTGATCATGCGGCTCGACAAGGGGCGACTGTCCGATCCGACCGGCGTGCTGCGCTATCCGCCGCGGCCCGGCAGTTTCCAGCGCGGGGCGGAATAGACGATGGCCCTGACCCTTCCTGCTGCGCTGACCGAGCGGCTCAATCGCGGCATGACCGGCGATGCCGAACTGATCAAGCAGGCGCGCCTCTCGGGGCCGATGCCCTGGGTCATCGCGATCATGGTCGCGTTGACGGTGATCGCCGCCGCCGCCGGGCTGGCGCTAAGCAATGTCGCGCGCTCTGCGTCCGATGAGCTGTCGGGCGGAATCACGGTCCAGGTGATCGAGGCCAATCCGGCCGAGCGCACGCGCCAGGCCAATGCCGCCGCGGCGCGGCTCAAGGCGACGCCCGGGGTGATCAATGCCCAGGTGGTTTCGCAGGACGAGGTCGAGCGGCTGATCGAACCGTGGCTTGGCGCGCGCGCCGGGGACGATCAGGAAATTCCCATCCCGGCGCTGATCGACGTGCGGCTGCGCGATCCGATCGATGGCGAAACGCTGGGCGCGCTGCGCCGGCTGGTGCGCGAAACGGCGCCATCGGCGCGGGTCGATGCGCAATCGACCTGGCTCAAACCGGTGTTCGGCGCGATCGATTCGCTACGCTTGCTGGCGCTCGCGCTGGTCGTGCTGCTTGGCTTCGCGCTGGCCGCGGCGGTGCTGCTGGCGGTGCGCAGCGCGCTGGGAACCAATCGCGACACGATCGAGATCGTCCACCTGTTGGGCGGGACCGATACCCAGGTGGCGCGCATTTTCCAGCGTTCGGTCGGGTTCGATGCGCTGGGCGGCGGGCTCTTCGGGCTGCTGGTCGGGCTGGTCGTGGTGCTGTTCTTCGGACGGCGCTTTTCCGATCTTGGCGCCGGGCTGGTCGGGGGCGGGGCGCTGCAATGGTACGACTGGGTCACGCTGGTCCTGGTCCCCGCCGCGGGGGTGGTGCTGGCGATGATCACCGCGCGTTACACGGTACTGCGCGCGCTGCGGCGGATGCTCTGATAAGGGCCGCATTGCATGATTCGCCGTTTGCTCTCTGTAGTCCTGATCGCCTGGGCGCTTGGCTTTTTCCTGTTCGCGGTGACCTTGCCGCGCCCGGTCGGCAATGCCGGCACCGACGGCGTGGTGGTGCTGACCGGCGGGGCGGGGCGGATCGACCGCGGGCTTGAGGTGCTGCGCCGGGGCTGGGCCAGACGGCTGCTGGTTTCCGGCGTCGGGCGCGAGGTCAAGCCGGGCGAATTCGCTGCCGAATACAAGATCGGCGCACCGCTGCTGTCGTGCTGCGTGACGCTGGGCTACAAGGCGGTCGACACCCGCTCCAACGGCAGCGAGACCGCCGAATGGGTCCGCGCCGGCAAGATCGCTTCGCTGCGGCTGGTGACCAGCGACTGGCACATGCGCCGCGCCGCGCTGGAACTGCGCCGCGCCCTGCCGGAAAACATCACCGTGGTCGAGGATGCGGTGCCGACCCAGCCCAACCTGTGGATCCTGTTCCTTGAGTACCACAAGTGGCTGGCCCGCCTGTTCGCACCACTGTGGGATCGAGGCTGACCATGCGCCTGCTGCGCAGTCTGGCCTTCTACCTGGCCTTCTATGGCGCGACGCTGTTCATCGTCACCGCCTGCATCCTGGTCCTGCTGAACGGATCGGCGCGGCTATTCCGGACAACGGTGCACAGCTGGTCGGCGTGGCAGCGGATCCGCTGCCGGCACCTGCTGGGCATCACCGTGCGGGTCGAGGGCGCATTCCCGCCGGGTCCGGTGCTGGTCGCGCTGAAGCATGAAGCCGCGTTCGAGGCGATCGATCTGCCGCAGCTGATCGAAACGCCTGGGATCTTCACCAAGGTCGAACTGATGCGCATCCCGCTGTGGGGGCTGGCCGGCAAACGCTATGGCCTGGTCTCGGTCGAGCGCGACCAGGGCGCACGCGCCTTGCGCCATATGCTGGGCGAGGCCCGCGCGCTGATCGCGCAGGGCCGCCCGCTGGCGATCTTCCCCGAAGGCACGCGCACCCCGCACGGCACGCGGCCCGAACTCAAATCGGGCTTTGCCGGGCTTTACAAGCTGCTCGGCCTGCCGGTGGTGGCGGTGGCGGTGGATTCGGGGCGGCTCTATCAGCGCTTCGTCAAGCAGACCGGGGTGATCACCTACAAGCTGTCCGAACCGATCCCGCCCGGGCTGCCGCGCGAAGAGGCCGAAGCGCGGGTCCACGCCGCGATCAACGCGCTCAATCCGGCATGAGCGAAGACACCGCCCACCGCTCGGCGCTCGACGTGCTGGGGCCGGGGCTGGTCACCGGCGCGGCCGACGACGATCCCAGCGGCATCGGCACCTACAGCCAGGTCGGCGCGCAGTTCGGCTATGGCATGGCCTGGACCATGCTGTTCGGCTTCCCGCTGCTCGCTTCGATCCAGGCGATCTGCGCGCGGATCGGTGCGGTCACCGGGCGCGGCATCGCGCAGAACCTGCGGCGGCATTATCCGCCGGCGCTGCTGCGCGTGGTGGTGGTGCTGCTGCTGATCGCCAACGTCATCAACATCGGCGCCGATCTGGGGGCGATGGGGGCAGTGCTGGGGCTGATCGTGCCGGGACCGATGCTGCTGTTCACGGCGCTGCTCGGCGTGCTCAGCGTGCTGCTCGAAGTATTCATCAGCTATGACCGCTATGCCCGGATCCTCAAGTGGACCACGCTGTCGCTGTTTTCCTATGTCGCCGTGGCCTTCGTCGCCGGGGTGCCGCTGGGCGAGGCGCTGCGCGGCACGCTGATCCCGTCGTTCACCTTCGACCGCGATCACGCCATGGCGCTGGTCGCGATCTTCGGGACGACGATCAGCCCCTACCTGTTCTTCTGGCAGGCCGGGCAGGAAGTGGAAGAGCAGCACCGCCGCCACATCAAGCCGCTGCACGTCTCGCCGCGCGCGGTGGCCGGGGTCGAACTCAAGCGGATCCGCACCGATACTCTGGTCGGCATGGGTTTCTCGCACCTGACCGCGCTGTTCATCATCGTCGCCACCGCGGCGACGCTTCACGCCCACGGGGTGACCACGATCGACAGCGCAGCCCAGGCGGCGCAGGCGCTGCGCCCGATCGCCGGGAACTTTGCCTTCGCGCTGTTCGCCATCGGGATCATCGGCACCGGATTGCTCGCCGTGCCGGTGCTGGCCGGCAGCGCCGCCTATGCCGTCAGCGAGGCGTTCGACTGGACCGAGGGTCTGAACCGCAAGCCGCGCGAGGCCAAGGCGTTCTACGCCGTGATCGCGCTGGCGACGATGGGCGGTGCCGCCCTGAACTTCATCGGGATCGATCCGATGAAGGCGCTTTACTGGGCGGCCGTGGTCAACGGCCTGCTCGCCCCGCCATTGATGGTGGTGACCATGCTGATCGCGCAGAACCGCAAGGTGATGGGCAAGCTGGTGCTCAGCCGCGGCCTTGCCGTGGGTGGATGGCTGGCGACCGCGGTGATGTGGGTGATCGCCGGGGTCTTCCTGCTCAGCTAGCCGCGCGTCACCCGGACCTGCTGGTTCACCAGCTGGGCGATCCCGAAACTCGACAGGAACGAGCTGTCCGCCGCGTCGCGGCCAACGCCGATCCGGGCGATCTCGTCGGGCCGGGTCATCCCGGTCGCGTCGACCAGGTGCCACGCCCCGGCCAGGTAGACCTCGGCCACTGCGTGGAAATCGGGCGGATCGACATCGGGGGCATAGACGCTGGCATAGCGCGCCGGGATCGCTGCGGCACGTGCCATCGAAACCAGCACGTGGGCATAGTCGCGGCACACGCCCTGGCGGATCAGAAAGCTGTCGGCGGCCGAGGTCGAGGCGTTGCTTACGCCGGGGGTGTAGCTGAAATTGTCGGCGATCCACTGGCGCATCGCGGCAACACAGGCGCCGCCTTGCAGACCTGCGAACTCGGTCTGGACAAAGGCTCCGAACAGGTCGCTGGGGCAAAACCGCGAGGGCATCAGATAGTCGATCACTTCTCCCGGCAGGCGGTGCGGATCGGTCGGCGGCAAGGCGGAAAGGTCGGCAACCGGGCGGTCCACCTCGACCACCGCATGGTAATCGGCGCGGAATTCCCCGGTACCGACACGCAGCCAGATCCGTTCGCCGATCTCGTCGTGCCCCGGCATCCGCGCGAAGTGCTCGACCGGGCTTAGGCCGATACCGTGCTCGATCACCCGCTGGTCGGGGCCCAGCGCGGCCTCGATCTGCAGCAGCAGGTCGGTCGGCTCGGAATAGTCGTAGGCAAGCCAGGTTTCGATGTGCAGGGCCATGTGCTTACCAGTCCGCGCAGGCGCGGAACGTTGCTGCGCAGCTCATGGATTGCCGTGATCGCTGCGCCCGAAGTCGGGCCGGGCGTCGTCCTGGCCTTCCTCGATGATCGAGCGGCGGATGTCACGGGTGCGGCTGAAGTGTTCGAACAGCTGCGCCCCGTCACCGACGCGGATCGCGCGCTGCAAGGCGGTCAGATCCTCGGTGAAGCGCTGCAGCATGTCGAGCACGGCTTCCTTGTTGGCCAGGAAAACGTCGCGCCACATCGTCGGGTCGCTGGCGGCAATGCGGGTGAAATCGCGGAAACCGCCGGCCGAATACTTGATCACTTCGCTTTGCGTCACGCCTTCCAGATCATCGGCGGTGCCGACGATGGTATAGGCGATCAGGTGCGGCAAGTGGCTGGTCACCGCCAGCACCATGTCATGATGGCGCGGATCCATGATCTCGACCCGCGAACCCAGGGCCTCCCAGAATGCAGAGAGCGCCGCGACCTGCGCCGGGTCGGCGTCCTGCGGCGGGGTGATGATGCACCAACGCTGCTGGAACAGGCTGGCAAAGCCCGCGTCGGGGCCGGAGCGCTCGGTCCCCGCCACCGGGTGCGCCGGGATCACCGCATTGTTGGGCAGGGCCGCAGCCAGCGCCGTGGCCACCGACTGCTTGGACGAGCCGACATCGCTGACCAGCGCGCTGGCGGGCAGGGCGGGGGCCAGCGCCTGTGCCGCGGCGCCCATCGCGCCGACCGGCACGCACAGGATGACCAGCTGGGCATCGCGCACCGCATCGGCGGCGCTGTCGCAGACCTGGCCGACCAGACCGCGCTGCGACGCGCGGACGCGGGCGGCGGGATCGGCATCGAAGCCGGTGGTGACCGCGCCGGGCAAGTGCTCAGCCACTGCCAGCCCGATCGATCCGCCGAGCAGGCCGAGGCCGATGATCGCGATCCGTTCGAAGGCCATCATGCCGCCTCGGCCAGTTCGCGCAGGATCGCCGCGATGGCGTCCATCTGCTCGCGCGTGCCCACGGTGATGCGCAGCGCATGGCCAAGTCCCTGGCCGGGCAAGTGGCGGACGATATAACCGCGCGCGGCAAGGCCGTTCAAAGCGGTGACGGCGGATAGCGCCCCTTCGAACAGCACCAGCACGAAGTTGGCCTCGCTCGGCACGGCGCGCAGGCCGTGGTTGCCCAGAGCATCGATCGCCGTGACAAAGCGCGCCCGCTCGGCGGCGTTGTGCAGGCGCGAATGTTCGACAAAGGCTTGGTCCTGCAGCGCGGCCAGCGCGGTTGCCTGGGCCGAATTGCTGACGTTGAAAGCGCCGCGGATGCGGTTGAGTACGCCGACGACCTCAGCCGATCCGGTGCCCCAGCCGACCCGTTCGCCGGCCAGGCCATAGGCCTTGGAAAAGGTCCGGGTGACCAGCACATTGGCATGATGCGCGGCCAGCGCGAGCGAGCCGTCGTCCTGATCCGGCGCGACATATTCGGCATAGGCCTGGTCTAGCACCAGCAGCACGTCAGCGGGCAGGCCAGCATGGAGCCGCGCAATCTCGCTGGCGGGCAAGAAGGTGCCAGTGGGGTTGTTGGGGTTGGCCAGCAGCAGCACCCGGGTGCGCGGCGTTACCGCGGCCAGCAGAGCGTCGACATCGTTGGCATAGTCACGCGCCGATGCTTCCACCGGCTGCGCGCCGCAACGCCGCGCGACGATTTCATAAAGCGAGAAGGCATACTGCGAATAGAGCACCTCGTCGCCCGGCCCGGCATAGGCGCCGGTGGCGGTGTGAAGCAGCTCGCCCGATCCGGTACCCATCACGATCAGCGCCGGATCGATCCCGTGCAGCCGCCCGATCACCTGACGCAGCGCGGTGCTGTCGCCATCGGGATAGAGCGAGGGCACCTGCGCCGCCGCGCGCGCTGCCAGCGCCTGCGGGCTGGAGCCGAGCGGGTTCTCGTTGGCCGATAGCTTGACCAGCGCACGCCCGTCTTCGTCCGCGCTTTTGCCCGGAACATAGGCGTGGATCGCGTCGATCCAGGGCTTGGGATTGAGCATGCTGGCCATTGCGCGCTGCCCTTAGCAGGACCGCCGGCAATTGACAGCCCGCTTGTCGTCCCCCAATCGCGCGCAATGGCCACTGCCGCGCTCAATCCCGCCAGCCAGATACTGGACCTGGCCCAGCCGCTGCCACTTGACGGCGGGCAGCAGCTAGACGGGGTGCAGGTCGCCTACGAGACGGTCGGCCACCTCAATCCCGACAAGTCCAATGCCATCCTGGTGTTCCATGCCCTGACCATGGACCAACACATCGTCAGCCCGCATCCCAAGACCGGCAAGCCGGGCTGGTGGGCCAAGTCGGTCGGTCCGGGCAATGTCATCGACACCGACCGGTTCTTCGTGATCTGCGCCAACGTACTGGGCGGTTGCATGGGATCGACCGGCCCGGCCAGCCTGGCCGGCGATGGCCAGCCCTATGCCATGCGCTTTCCGGTGATCACCATTCGCGACATGGTTCGCGCGCAGGTGGCGCTGCTCGACGCGCTGGGGATCGATCAGCTCCATGCGGTGGTCGGTGGATCGATGGGCGGGATGCAGGCCCTGAGCTTTGCCGCCAACTGGCCGCAGCGGACCCGCGCCGTGCTGGTCATTGCCAGCACCGCGCGCCATTCGGCCCAGAACATCGCCTTTCACGAGGTTGGCCGCCAGGCGATCATGGCCGACCCCAAGTGGAGCGGCGGCGACTATTACGGCGGCAAGGGGCCAGACAACGGCCTGGCTGTGGCGCGGATGGCGGCGCACATCACCTATCTCTCCGAAGAAGGGATGCACGAAAAGTTCGGGCGCAAGCTTCAGGACCGGTCCGAGAAGACCTTCGGTTTTGACGCCGATTTCCAGGTCGAAAGCTATCTGCGCCACCAGGGCCTCAGCTTCACTGACCGCTTCGATGCCAATTCGTACCTCTACATCACCCGGGCGATGGACTATTTCGATCTGGCCGAGGAACACGGCGGACGCCTTGCCGCGGCCTTCGCCGGATGCACCGCGCGGTTCTGTCTGGTCAGCTTCGATACCGACTGGCTCTATCCCACGGCGGAAAGCCGGACCATTGCCCACGCGCTCAACGCCGCGGGCTCGCCGGTCAGCTTCGTCGAGCTGTCGGCCCCGTTCGGGCACGATAGCTTCCTCCTCGATGTCCCCGCGCTCGACCGGGTGATTGCCGGGTTCCTGGGGCAATGAGCGCGTTGCCGCCGGGCTACGCGGTGACGTTCGAGCGCGACCGGATCGACCCGGTTGCAACCCACGCCTATCTGACCCGCAGCTATTGGGCCGCGGGCATACCCTTGGAAACCGTCCGGCGCTCGCTGGCCAACTCGATCTGCGTCGCCGCCCTTCATGGCGAAGCGCAGGTCGGTTTCGCGCGGGTGATCACCGACAAGGCAACCTTTGCCTATCTCGCCGACGTCTATGTCCTCGAAGACCATCGCGGACTCGGCGTGTCGCACGCGCTGCTCGATTCGCTGGACGGACACCCCGATCTGCAGGGGCTGCGGCGCTGGGCGCTGTTCACCCAGGATGCGCAGGGCCTGTACCGGCAGCACGGCTGGAGCGAATACCCCCACCCCGAACGGATGCTGGTCCGCGATGATCCGCAGGTCTACGCTTGAGCGCGCTGCGCCCCGACCTGGCGGTGATTGCCGCCAATGTCGCGCCGGGCAGCCGGGTGCTCGACATCGGCTGCGGCGATGGCGCGCTGATGGCGGCGCTGCGCGACCAACGTCGGGTCGATGCTCGCGGGATGGAGCTCGATCCCGACAATGTCGCCGAATGCGTCGGCAAGGGTCTGTCGGTGATGCAGGGCGATGCCGACAGCGATCTGGCCGACTATCCAGACGCGGCATTAGATTATGCGATACTCAGCCAGACGCTGCAGACCACCAAGCGGCCCGATCAGGTGCTGGACGAACTGATGCGGGTCGGGCGCAAGGCCTTCGTCAGCTTTCCCAACTTCGCCCACTGGAAAGTGCGCGCCAGCCTGTTGTGGAACGGGCGGATGCCGGTGACCCGCTTGCTGCCGATCGCCTGGTACGAAACCCCCAATATCCACCACGTCACGGTGCGCGATTTCCGCGAACTGGTCGCGGGCAAGGGGCTCAGGGTTGAAGGGTCATGGTTCCTCTCGGGCGATGCCCGGATCGGCGCGGCCGCCGCGACATGGCGCGCCGAACACGCGGTGTTCCTGCTGTCACGCTGACGCGTCGTTGACCAGGGTCACGGCGTCGTC
>JBJTLX010000198.1:0-5229 GCA_046063245.1 Novosphingobium sp. | reverse complement strand
AGGAAAACGAAAACAGCGGGCAACACCGTCCCCCTCCCCCCGCCCCACCCCCCACGCCCGAGGGAGAACCGAGTGGGTGGTTGGGCGGTGGGACCGAGCCGGTGTTGCTTCCGCGTTAGCGGAACAATAATTAGCGAATGGCAGCGTTGACGGGGGCCTTGCCGCTTGCGTCAGGCAGCACCCAGATCGCGACGTTTCCGGCGATGACCAGCGCCAGGACCAGCATCAGCGCGGCCTGTTTGCGCATCCCGCGCCGCCACCAGGCAATCGCGCCCAGCACCATGGCGATCGCCGCCAGCACCAGAATCGAGAGGATCGTATCGCTCACGCGGCGATCATTGGCGCAGTTTGCCGGCCATTCCAATGATGTCGTCGAGCGGATTGCCGTCGCCGTCGAAATCGAGAATCTTCCCGAGCCCGCCAAGCACCCCGCCCGCGGGTTGCTGCTCGGTCTCTGGCTGGCCTGCGCCGACCAGGCCGCCCAGAATCGAGCCGAGCCCGCCCAGTCCGCCGCTGCCTTGCGATCCGCTGCCTCCGGCGCGCGCCGACAGGTAACCGCCGACCAGCATGGCCAGGATCGGCAGCATCCGCTTGAGCAGGTCGGGATCGATCCCGGTCCGCGCCGCCGCATCGGCAGCGACCGAGCGGCTGACGTCCTTGGATCCGAAGATCTGGCCAAGAATGCCGTTGCCTTGGTCGACGTCGGTGGGATCGGGCCCAAGCACGTTGGCAGCCAGCGCGCCGCCGCCCAGCGAACCGAGCATGCCGATCAGACTGCCCAGGCCCGCCTCGCCGCCGCCGGCACCGTCGGCATGCTTGCGAAATCCACCAACGATTGCAGGCAAAAGCGCCTCCGCGCCCGCAGCTGCAATAGCCGGCGGGACGCCCAGCTGCTTTGACACAGCCTCAATGCCGCCAGAGCGGCGCAACAGATCCATCATTTCAATACCGGCCATATTCCGGGCTCTCCACCGTGCGACCCGGCGCGACCCATTAGTCGCATGATTAAGACAGAAATTGCCGTTCATGCCAGTGGCAAAATGCGTTGGTCGATCAAGGCTGCGGATAAATTGACTCGGGCCTTTTGCCCGCGCACAAAACGTCCATGACATCGTTGGATTTTTCGCGCCGCGACCTGCTCGGCATGACCGGCCTTGGCGTGGCCGCCCTGCTGCTGCCATCCTGCGCCGCGGGCCCTTCGCGCCTGGCGGCGCGGGCAGCGGGGGTCGAAGGCTTTCTCGATTCCGTCGCCTGGCGGCTGCTCGAACTCGGCCCCGAAGGCGCGACCTCGCTGGGCGTCGATGTCGGCGCGCATGCCGCCTTGCGCAGCCGCCTGGCTGACCGTTCGCCGCGCGGTCAGGCCCGCGTTGCGGCGCTGCTGCGCGAGGCGCTGCGCACCGCCCGGCGCTTCGACACCGCTGCTCTTTCAGCCGAAACCCGCACCAGCCTGGCCGTGGTCGAAAGCGCTTTTTCCACCGCGCTCGACGGCTTTGCCCTGCCCTATGGCGACGTCGCGGTCGGCGGGTGGCGCAATACCCCTTATGTCGTCATCCAGAACGTCGGCGGCTATCTCGATACCCCGCGCTTCCTCGATGGCGATCACCCGGTGCGCGATGCCGCCGATGCGGAGGCCTTCCTCGCGCGGCTCGCCGCCTTCCCGGCGCAGCTCGACGGCGAACTTGCCCGGCTCAAGGCGGCGGGCCGGATGGGCGTGATCGCGCCGTCGTTCCTGCTTGACAAGGCGATCCGCAAGATGACCCAATCGCAGGCCGATGCCGCCAGGGGGGGCGATCTGGTCCAGTCGCTGGTGCGGCGCACGGCAACGATCCCGGGCGACTGGGCGCGCCGGGCCACGGCTACGGTCAGCGGCCCGGTTGCCGCGGCGCTCGGCCGCCAACTCGATGAACTCAAGGCCCAGCGCGCCAAGGCCAGCGACGACGCCGGCATGTGGGCGCGGCCGCGCGGCGATGAATGGTACGCCTGGGGACTGCGCGCCAGCACCACCACGCGCCGCTCGCCCGAAGAGGTCCACCAGCTGGGGATCGATCAGCTGGCGCTGCTCCACGCGCGGATGGATCCGATCCTGCGCAAGCTGGGCTACACCGGCGGCACCATCGGCGAACGGATGACCGCGCTGGGCCAGGACAAGCGCTTCCAGTTCTCCAACGACGACAAGGGCCGCGCCGAGATCGTCGCGCTGATGCAGTCCAAGATCGACTTCATCCGCGGCAAGCTGCCCCAGGCGTTCCGCACCCTGGTGCGCGGCAATCTCGAGATCCGCCGCCTGCCCCCGGCCGAGGAACCCGGCGCACCGGGGGCCTATGGCGGGGCCGGATCGATCGACGGCAAGGTGCCGGGCAAGATCTGGATCAACCTGGGTTCGACCGACCTGCACAGCCGCTACAGCCTGCCCACGCTGGCTTTCCACGAAGGCATTCCCGGCCACGTCTGGCAGGGCGAATATGCCAACAGGCTGCCGCTGATCCGTACCCTGCTGGCCTTCAACGCCTATTCCGAAGGCTGGGCGCTCTATGCCGAAACCCTGGGCGACGAGCTGGGCGCCTATGACGGCGATCCGGTCGGCCAGCTTGGCTACCTCCAGTCGATCGCGTTTCGTGCCTGCCGGCTGGTGGTCGACACCGGGCTCCACGCCAAACGCTGGACCCGCGCCCAGGCGATCGACTGGTTTTCACGCACCAACGGATCGAGCGTGGGGGAGGTCTCTTCCGAGGTCGACCGCTATTGTTCGTGGCCGGGACAGGCCTGCGGCTACAAGATGGGGCACAGCGAGATCCTGGCGCAGCGCGACCATGCCAGGGCCGCACTGGGCGCGCGCTTCGACCTGCGCGATTTCAACGATGCCGTGGTCGGCGGCGGCAATGTCCCGCTCGACGTGCTGGCGCAGAATGTTGCGCGCTACATCGCGGCCCCGCCGATGCGCTAAACCGCTGCGCGCGCGGCCAAAAAGATGCTAGCCCTGCGCGCACAGGGGTACTCGGCGGGTCAGGACGATTCGCCGCCAACGCAGGAGTTTTCACCATGTCGATTTTCAGCAAGATCAAGGACGCGATTTTCGGGCACAAGGCGGAAGCCGCGCCGGCGCCCGCGCCGGAAGCCTCGGCAATTCCGATGGACGCCGCGCCGCAGCCGGCGCCGACCATGGCTGAACCGGTCGACATCGCCGCCAGCCTTGGCGCCATGCCGGGGGCCGACGGGCTCAACTGGCGCACCTCGATCGTCGACCTGATGAAGCTGGTCGGGATCGACGCCAGCTATGACAACCGCAAGGATCTGGCCCACGAACTGGGCAATGCCGACTATGCAGGTTCGGCCGAAGACAACATCACGCTGCACAAGCAGGTGATGAAGGCGCTGGCCGAAAACGGCGGCAAGGTGCCGGCCGAACTGCTCGACTGAGCCGCCACTTCCCGCATGAGAAAGGGCAGCGAAGGGAAACCCTTCGCTGCCCTTTTCATTGCGCCCGGGCGGCCGCCTATTTCTTGCCGAACAGCCCCGACGCCATGCCGAGCACGTCGTTGAGCGGGTTGCCGTCACCGTCGCGGTCGAGCATGCCGAGAATGCTCGCAGCCTGCGGACCTTGCAGGGCCTGGGCATATTGGCCCAGCGATCCCTCGCCCCCGATCTGCTCGACGATCTGGCCGAGCATGCCGGCATCGAGCCCGGTCTTGGCCGCAGCGCCCTGAATCGTGTCGCCGGCCTCGCCATGCGACTGGCCCAGCGCGGCAATCGCCTTTTCGGCGACTTCGGCGGGAATGCCCAGCTTGGCGGCCATGTTGCCGACATCGGCGTGCTGGCCGACCTGGCCCAGAATGCTGTCGAAAATACCCATCGTCGCGACTCCTTCAAAACGAGCCGCGATCATGCGCCATTGTCCGTGACCGCGCCATGACAAAGTGGTGCCAGATCCGGCTCGACCCAGCCGCGCCGCGCCGCCACGCTGAACAGGCACTCGCGGCTGTAGTGGCGCAGCGGCCAGTCACGCGGGGCGACCTCGCTGGCCAGCAGGGCGTTGACCGTAGCGACCAGCGACGCGGGCGCGCGCCTGGCCAGAAAGTGCCGCACGCCGCGAATGTAGAGCTGGGTCAGCGTCTCGTGATAGCCCTGGGTATCGTCGTTCACCCCGCCGCAGGCCAGATTGTAGGCGCGGATCGTGCCGGGCAGATCGCGCTCGGGCAGAAAGTCGGGCCGCTCCAGCAGCAGCCACGCGCAGGCGGCAAGGTGCGCCTCGTGAGTCCACTCGGCCTTGGGCAGGGTGCGGGCGAGCAGCCCCTCGCCGACGCGGCGCACGGCCGCGTCGGAGGCAAAGGGACGGATCGTATGGTCGGTCATCGGTAGGTCCTCGGAAAGTCTGGTCAGACCCGAGGATTGTCCCGGGCCGGGTTACGCGGCGGTTGGAGCCGCCTGGCGGACGCCTTCATCGACGTAGTCGGCAAATTGCGCGAAATTCGCAATGAACTTGCCGACCAGTTCCTGCGCCGTCGCGTCGTAGTCTTGCGGGTCGGCCCAGGTCGCGCGCGGATCGAGCAATTGTGCATCGACCCCGGGCACGCTGACCGGGACATCGAAGCCGAAATTCGGATCCTTGCGGAATTCCGCATCATTGAGGCTGCCGTCGAGCGCAGCGTTGAGCAGCGCGCGGGTCGCCTTGATCGGCATGCGCTTGATCCCCGGCTGGGTGGCCTTGCCGCCCGACCAGCCGGTGTTGACCAGCCAGCACTGCGCCCCGCCCTTGGCGATCCGCTCCTTGAGCAAGTTGCCATAGACACTGGGGTGGCGCGGCATGAAGGCGGCGCCGAAGCAGGTCGAGAAAGTCGCTTCGGGCTCGGTTACGCCGATTTCGGTCCCCGCAACCTTGGCGGTGTAGCACGAGAGGAAATAGTACATCGCCTGATCGGGGGTCAGCCGCGCGATCGGGGGCAGCACGCCAAAGGCATCGGCGGTCAGCATGATCACGTTCGACGGCGCCGGGCCGAGGTTCTTTTCCGACACGTTGGGGATGTATTCGATCGGATAGGCGCCGCGGGTGTTCTCGGTCTTGCTGGCGTCGGTGAAGTCCAGCTCGCGCGTTGCCTCGTCCATCGCCACGTTTTCAAGGATCGTACCGAACATCTGCGTGGTGGCGTAGATTTCGGGCTCACCCTCTGCCGAGAGGTTGATCATCTTGGCGTAGCAGCCGCCTTCGAAGTTGAAGACCGCCTGGTCGGACCA
>JBJTLX010000197.1:0-8461 GCA_046063245.1 Novosphingobium sp. | reverse complement strand
GCCCGGCGGCCAGTTCGGGCCGGGGGGCACCTATGGCGCCAGCCAGGCCGGGATGGTGGTGCGCTACCGGTTGGCCCCGGGCAGCGCACACCGCCCGATGCTTTACCTGCGGGGATCTGGCCCGCTCGCTGCGCCGCGCGGGGCGGAACTGGCCGCCGGGCTGGCGCTGCGCCCGCTGGCGCGGGTGCCGGTGGCGGCTGCAGCTGAACTGCGCGCGGTGCAGGGCAGCAGCGGCCACGTGGTGCTGCGCCCGGCGGCCATGCTGGTAAGCGAGTTTCCCCCGCTGGTCGCACCGCTGGGCCTGCGCGCCGAAATCTATGCCGCGGCGGGCTATGTCGGCGGGCGGGATGCCACCCCCTTTGTCGATGCGCAGCTGCGCGCCGACCGTCCGATTGCCGGGGTGGGGCAGGCTGAACTGCGCGCTGGCGGCGGCATTTGGGGCGGGGCCCAGCGCGGCGCGGCGCGGCTTGATCTTGGGCCCAGCGCAACCCTGGCGCTGCCGCTGGGGGCAGGGGGTGGGCGGCTTTCGGCCGACTGGCGCTTTCGCGTGATGGGCGATGCCACCCCGGCCAGCGGCCCGGCGCTCACGCTGTCCGCCGGTTTCTGACGCTTTCGGCTTTTTTTGCCTGCCCGGCTGGTCTAGGCCCCTTGGGCAAGCATGGATGTCTACCTTCCCATCGCCAACCTGTCGGTCAATGGCCTCGTTATCGTCGCGCTCGGCGCGCTGACGGGGGTTCTGTCGGGCATGTTCGGCGTGGGCGGCGGGTTCCTCACCACGCCGCTGATGATCTTCTATGGCATTCCGCCCACCGTTGCCGCGGCGTCTGCCGCCAGCCAGGTTACCGGGGCCAGCGTTTCGGGGGTCTTTGCGCATACCCGGCGCGGCGGGGTCGATTTCCAGATGGGCGGGGTGCTGGTGGCCGGCGGGGTGCTTGGCACCGGGATTGGCGCGCTGCTGTTTCGCCTGCTCCAGCAATTGGGCCAGATCGATATCGTCATCAACGTGCTCTATGTCGTGCTGCTTGGCTCGATCGGCACGATCATGGCGCGCGAAAGCTGGCAGGCGGTCCAGGCCCAGAAGAGCGGCGTTGCGCTGCCCGCGCGCAAGCGCCGCCACCACCCGATGGTTGCCAGCCTGCCGCTGCGCTGGCGGTTCTACCGCTCGGGCCTCTACATTTCGCCGCTGGCGCCGCTGCTGCTGGGCATCTTTACCGGCATCCTGACCATGCTGATGGGGATCGGCGGCGGCTTCGTGCTGGTTCCGGCGATGCTCTACATTCTGGGGATGAGCGCAAATGTGGTGGTCGGAACTTCGCTGTTCCAGATCCTGTTCGTGACGATGGCAACCACGATGATGCACTCGCTGACTACCAAGGCGGTCGACGTGGTGCTCGCCGTCCTGCTGCTGATCGGTTCGGTTTCGGGCGCGCAGATCGGTGCCCAACTGGCGCAGAAGCTCCCTGCTGAGCGCTTGCGGCTGGTGCTCGCCGGGATCGTGCTGGTGGTCGCGCTGCGCATGGCGCTCGGGCTGTTCTGGCGGCCTGAGGAAATCTACACGGTGATGGCATCGTGAGGCGGCTGTTCCTCTTCCTCGCGCTGCTGTTCCTCACCGCCGCGCGCGATCCTATCCTGGTGCCCGAGGTTTCGCAGCACGAGGTCCAGGTCCGCCAAGGCTTCCGCGGCACCGAGCTGCTGCTGTTCGGCGCGATCCTCACGCCCGAAGGCAGCCGCGCCGGGCAGGACTACGATATCGTGGTGGTCTTGAAGGGCCCGACGCGCTCGATTGTCCTGCGCGAGAAGAGCCGCCTCGCCGGGATCTGGGTCAACGCCGACAGCGCCGAATTCCGTTCGGCGCCAACCTTCTTCGCGGTGGCTTCGTCCAAGCCGATCAAACGGATCGTCGATGACAAGACCGCAGCGATCTATGAGCTGGGCCTGCCTTGGCTGCAGCTTTCGCCAATCGGGTCGTATGATCCCAAGGAACAGACCCGGATGTCCGCCGGGCTGGTTGACCTGATGAGCCGCCAAGGGCTCTACAAGGAGGATCCGCGCGGGGTGAGCGTGAGCGAGCAGGTGCTTTACCAGGCCCGCATCGCACTCCCTTCGTCGGTCCAGACCGGGACCTATACCGCTGAAACCTTTGCCATAACCCATGGCCGCGTGGTTGCCTCGGCGATCAGCCGGGTGGTCGTGAAGAAGCAGGGGTTTGAGCGCGTGGTAGCCGATTTCGCGCAGAACGACGGCTTCCTCTATGGTCTCCTCGCAGTAGCCATGTCGGTCGGCATGGGGTTCCTGGCGGGCCGGCTGTTCGCGCTGGTTTAGGCCTGAACGTGCTGTTTTAGGCCAATCTTAACCGCTCGGACTTACCACCTGCGGGTCGGCACGTGATGCTGACGACGGGGGCCAGTCGCAGTGATGAACGATATGAGCGGACAGGGTTTTGGCAATGCGCACGCGGCCCAGGCCGGGGATATCCCCGCCGAAGCGGCGCAGGCGGTGCAGCAGCTCGACAATGCCCGCGAACCGATCGGCATCGTGCTCGAGATCGCGGGTTCGGGTTCGGCCATCGCGCTCGATCTGCAGCGCCTGCAGGAATGCGCCGCCGATACCGATCCTTCGATCGCGCTACCGGCCAGGTCGGCAGCCAGGTCAAGATCCGTGTCGGCAAGGGCTGGCTGCTCGCCTCGGTGCGTACCCAGCGCCAGGATTCCAAGACCCCGGGCGGGATCATGGCCCAGATCGACTTCATGGGTGAAGGCGACGAGGAACGCCTGACCGGGCGCATCCACAGCTTCCGCCGCGGTGTCACCCGCTATCCGATCCCGGGCGCACTGATCTATCCCGCGACCAGCAACGACCTGCGCCAGATCTACGCCAGCGACGGCCGCACCTCGGTGCAGGTCGGCACCGTCTTCCCGACCCGCGACATCCGCGCCGGGCTGTACATCGACGCGATGCTCGGCAAGCACTTCGCGCTGCTCGGCTCGACCGGTACCGGCAAGTCGACCAGCGCCGCGCTGATCCTCCATCGCATCTGCGAGCATGCCCCAGAAGGGCACATCGTGATGATAGACCCGCACGGCGAATATTCCGCCGCGTTCAAGCAGACGGGCATGATCTTCGACGTTTCCAACTTGCAGATGCCCTACTGGCTGATGAACTTTGAAGAGCACTGCGAAGTGTTCCTGACCTCCACCGGCAACGACCGGCAGGAGGACATGGACATTCTCTCCAAGTGCCTGCTCGCCGCACGGTCGAAGAACCGGCTGGCGGAATCGATGGGCAAGATCACCGTCGATAGCCCGATCCCCTATCTCCTCTCGGACCTGACCAACATGGTCACCACCGAAATGGGCAAGCTCGACAAGGCCACCTCGTCGGCGCCGTTCATGCGGATCAAGACTAAGATCGACGAATTGAAGGCCGATCCGCGCTACCAGTTCCTGTTCTCAGGGATGCTGGTCGGCGATACGATGGCCGAATTCATCGCCAAGATCTTCCGCATGCCAAGCAAGGGCAAGCCGATCTCGATCATCGACGTTTCGGGCGTGCCTTCGGACGTGACCAGTACGGTGGTCGCGGTGCTCAGCCGCCTGGTCTTCGACTTCGCGATCTGGAGCCGCGACGAGAAGACCCGGCCCGTGCTGCTGGTCTGCGAAGAAGCCCACCGCTACGTGCCCTCCGAGAAGAACTCCGATGGTTCGTCGGTCGGCCGCATCCTCGGCCGGATCGCCAAGGAAGGCCGTAAGTACGGCGTCAGCCTGGGCCTGATCACGCAGCGCCCCAGCGACCTTGCCGAAGGCGTCCTCTCACAGTGCGGCACGATCATCTCGATGCGCCTCAACAACGACCGCGACCAGGCCTTCGTCAAAGCCGCCATGCCCGAAGGCGCGCGCGGGTTCCTTGATTCGATCCCGGCCTTGCGCAACCGCGAATGCATCATCTGCGGCGAGGGCGTTTCGATTCCGATCCGCGTCAGCTTCGACGAGCTTGAGGAAATGAAGCGCCCGGCCTCCGCCGACCCGTCGTTCTCCGAACTGTGGAACAGCTCGGGCGGTGAAGAGGAAATGGTCCACCGCACCGTCCAACGCTGGCGCGCCCAGGGACGGTAAGGCGCGGCGTTAAGCCGGTTGAAGTTCCAGCGCGATGCGGCTGCGCATCACGCTGCGCCAGTTGCCGTTGAAATAGGCCAGCAGCGTCAGCGCCAGCGTGGCGAGCGAACTGATGTTGAGCGACCACCACAGCGCGTCCGGCCCGAGCCGCGGATAAAGCAGCGCATAGACACCCAGCCGCACCGCATACATCGCGAAGAACAGGATTGCGATCTGGACCATCACCACGGCGTAGCTTCGCAGCGTGCTAAACAGCACGATCGTCACCCCGAACGGGATGTAGGTCCAGATCGCCATCGACTGGATGTGCAGGCTGACCGGAATTGCCGGACTGTCCGCTCCGAGGAACAGCGCCAGCAGCGGCCGCCCGAACGCCAGGATCAGCGCGATCAGCGCCACGGTGATCACGGTGTTGGTTCCTGCGCCGGCCCAGCTGATCGCATCGACGCGGGCTTCACGCCGCGCGCCGATATGCTGCGCGACCATCGCCCCGACCGCCGCACCCAGCGCGAGGCTGGGCATCTGGATGTAGTTCCACAGCTGCAGCAGAGCGTTGTAGCCAGCGGCAAAATCCCTGCCTTCGCGGTTGACCAGCCCGACCATGATCACCCCGGCGCCCGATATGACCAGCATCTGCATGCCCATCGGCACGCCCTTCATGATCAAGTACTTGAGCTCTTCACGCGCGGGCCAGAGGAAGGCCAGTTCGCGGCCCTTGAGGCGGATCGGCAGGTCGCGCCAGTAGATCCAGCCCATCAGCCCGGCGAGCCCGGTGAGAGTCGCGATTGCGGTCGCCACCGCAGCGCCGACGATGCCAAGCCTGGGAAACGGGCCGATGCCGGCGATAAACAGCGGGTTGAGCCCCACGTCGAGGATCACCGTGAGGATCTGGAAATAGAGCGGCGTGCGCGAATCCCCGCAGCCGCGCATCGCGCTGGAGACCAGCACCGTCAGGGTCATGGCTGGCATAACCAGAAAGATGACCCGAAGGTAATCGAGCGCAAAGTGCCGTGACGATGCCGGCACTTTCAGCAAGTCGAGCAGCTTGGGCGCGCCGATCCAGCCGATCAGCGCGATGGCCGCCGACAGCATCAGGCACAGCCCAAGCCCCGCGCCGAAACTCTTGCGCATGGCGTCCATATTGCGCGCGCCATAGTACTGGCCGACATGCACGGTGGTGGCCATGCTGATGCCGAAGATCGCGGCGAATACCAGGAACATCGTGATGTTCGAGCTGAGCGTCCCGGCCAGAGCATCCTCGCCCAGCAACCGCCCGATCCACACCGTGTTGACCGAGGCGTTGAGGCTTTGCAGCACATTGCCCAGCAGCACCGGCAACGCGAACAGCGCGAGCGTCTTGAAGATGGGGCCTTGCGTCAAATCACCGCGCTGTGGTGGCCCGCCACGGGTCGGGGCGGCAGATGGTAGATCGTCGCTCATGTGCCGCGGGTATCCCCATAAAGGTGAATGTGCAGGCGGTCGCTGAAGCCCAGACCGTGATCGAGCGCGAGCGGGGCGAGCCAAGTGCTGCGCGAACGGATCACCGCGCTGGTGGTTCCCTCGGGCATCAACTGGATGCGGCTGCCGGGTATGGCGTAGGCAGACTGGAGTTCGATCACTTCAGCGAGGTCTTCAGGGGCCGAAATCACGAACTTGAAGTTCGCTTTAGGTTCCTTTGCCCAAGTAGAAATACGCATTGGAATCAGCGCCATGTCTGGCGAATTTCCCGAATGTTTGAGCTTGGGGCTGACGTTGTACTGGCTAACCAGAGGATCGAGTTCAGGATGCGGAGCGACCGTCCCGTTGGTCTCGATTTCGACCGTATGCCCCTCCAGCAGCGCCACCATCCGCGCCAATTGCGCGCCCTGCAGCAGCGGCTCGCCCCCGGTGATCACCAGCCGGCTCCCGCCCAGCGCCATGATCCGCGCGGCGACCTCTGCCTCGCTCAGCACCACCTGGTTGGCCTTGCGTTCGAAGGTTACGCCGTCGCGATGCGGGCGGTTGTCGCCCTCGAAGCGCCAGGTGTAGGCGGTGTCGCACCAGCTGCAGGCAAGGTTGCAGCGGGAGAGGCGAACGAAGGTGCAGGGCAGACCTGCCGATCGGCCTTCGCCTTGGAGCGAGGCGAACACTTCGGGTTCGCCGGGAGTGGTGGTGGCGAGGGTCAGCGGCATGATGCTGGCCTTGCTTGGACCGCTTGGACCACTGTCCAAAGACAAAAAAGATTGCCCGGTTCGCGAGAGCTCTCAAGGGTGCGGGAAGGGGCAGTGCAAAGCAGCATAGCGCGGCTCCATCGCAGATTTGAGGGGTGTAGGACAGTCCCGATCCCATAAACCAACCTCGTCGCCCCGGGCTTGACCCGGGGCAAGGCTGCCTTGTCGGCGCTGCGGCCTTGCGAAGGGTTGGAGAAGAAAAGCCTAACCCCGGATCAAGTCCGGGGCGACGTTGATTCTTTGGGCTGCGTCGCGCGTTATCCCAACCGCGCCAGCGCCGCCGCGAGCCGCTCGGCCTCGGCCGCGTGCATCGCATGATCGGCGCGCGCCTTGTCGACTGCCTCGGGCTTGGCCTTCTCGACAAAGGCGGCGTTGGACAGGCGGCCTTCGAGCGATTTGGCTTCCTTGGTGGACACTTCGAGGGCTTTGGTCAGGCGGGCCTTTTCGGCAGCGACGTCGATCACGCCTTCGAGTGGAAAAGTGAAATCAACAGTGCCTGCACCAATCTGGAAAGCGGCAGTGGCTGATGACATCCGATAATGGATGGCTTCAATACGAGCCAATCGTCGCAACATCGGTTTGAGGCGTTCAATGCGCTCAAGCATTTGCGACGACGGATTAGAAACGTATGCATGAAGCTTAGCTCCTGCCGGGACGTTCAGCTCAGTCCTGGCTGCTCGGGTTTTTCTGACGACCTCTATTAGCCAGTCTATTTCGCTTTTCGCTTGGACATCGATTTGAGCGCGCGGTCTAGGCCACTTTGCGGTAATGAGTGGCCAAGGGCTGCCCTTGTATGTCCGTTTCCCAAGTTGATTCCAAAGTTCTTCGGTCACGAAAGGCATGAACGGGTGGAGCATGACCAGAATCTGATCTAGTACCCAACTCGCGACGGCACGAGTTTCTATCGTATTTGGTTTCAGCGCGCCTGATTCTACGTCGACTCCAAAGTCAAGGACCGGCTTGATCAACTCCAGATACCAGTCGCAGAACTGGTCCCAGACGAAGTGGTAGATCGCGTTTGCGGCGGCGTCGAAGCGCAGGTCGGCCATCGCCTGATCGAGCGCGGCGACGGTTTCCACCACCTCGCCAATGATCCAGCGGTTGACTGCGCTGGTTGCCGCCGGGGCTTCGAGCGAGGTGCTCGCAGCAATGCCGTTGGACTGGCAGAACCGCGCGGCGTTCCACAGCTTGGTCGCGAAGTTGCGGTAGCCTTCGACCCGGCGCTCATCCATCTTGATGTCGCGGCCCTGGCTTTCCATCGCCGCCATGAAGAAGCGCAACGCGTCGGCGCCGAACTGGTCGATCAGGCCGAGCGGATCGACGACATTGCCCTTGGACTTGGACATCTTCTGCCCGTCCGGCGCGCGGACGAGGCCGTGGAGGTAGAGGCGCGGCCAAGGGTTCTGCCCGGTCATCGCCTGGCCCATCATCATCATGCGGGCATCCCAGAAGAACAGGATGTCGAAGCCCGAGACGAGCAGGTCATTGGGGTAATGCCGCTGGACCAGCTCGGTCTGCTCCGGCCAGCCGAGTGTGGCGAAGGGCCAGAGGGCGGAGGAGAACCAGGTGTCGAGGACGTCATTGTCGCGGGTCAGTGTCTTGTCACCGGCAAGCGCCTGCGCCTCTTCCTCGGTCTCGGCGACGTAGATTTCGCCGTCCTCGGCATACCAAGCCGGAATCCGGTGCCCCCACCACAGCTGGCGGCTGACACACCACGGCTGGATGTTCTCCATCCAGTTGAAGAAAGTCTTCTCCCAGGTCTTCGGCACGATCTCCACCGCGCCCGAGCGCACTGCCTCAAGCGGGGCCTTGGCGAGTTCCTCGGCGTTGACGTACCACTGGTCGGTCAGCCACGGCTCGATCGGCACGCCGCCGCGGTCGCCATAGGGCTGCTGGATCGTGCGCGGTTCGGCATCGGACTCGACGGGCTCGCCGTCCTTGTCCTTGCTGACGTGGGGGATCAGGAAGCCGCCGGCCTTCATGTCGGCCACGATCATCGCGCGGGCGTCGAAGCGGTCCAGGCCCAGGTACTTGTCTGGCACCAGGCCATCGGCGGTCTGGATCACGCGGGCTTCGGCATCGAACATGTTGAGCATGTCGGCCGGTTTGATCCCGGCGCGCTTGCCCACTTCAAAGTCG
>JBJTLX010000196.1:0-4533 GCA_046063245.1 Novosphingobium sp. | reverse complement strand
CGTCCTTCGATTCCTTGGGCATGAACGACCATTTGAGCCCGGTCGGGAACCCCGCCCCGCCGCGCCCGCGCAGGCCGCTGGCCTTGATCTCTTCAATGATCGCGTCCTGCCCGCGGGCCATCAGCGCCTTGGTATTGTCCCAATCGCCCCGTGCCTGCGCGGCCTTGAGGTTCCACGGCTGGTAGCCATAGAGGTTGGTAAAGATGCGGTCCTTATCGGCGAGCATCACATTCCTCCCCGGCACGGGGAGGGGGACCAGCGTAGCTGGTGGAGGGGCACGTGCCCCATATCCTGCCCTATCGAGGTTGCGTTATGACGAGGGTGCCCCTCCACCATCCTGCGGATGGTCCCCCTCCCCGTTTCGGGGAGGATTTGCGAAGATGCCATCACCAGTCCCCCCGATAATCGTGATTGGCCTTGACCATCTGCTTCAGCGTGGTCGGCCCGCCGAGCGGTTCGACGGTGTGGCGCTTGGGGTCCTGCGTGCCTTCTTTCGGCGTCTTGCCCGCGGCCAGCGCGTCGAGCACGGCGTCGAAGCGTTCGACCGTCAGATCCTCGTAATTGCCGTCGTTGATCTGGACCATCGGCGCGCTCGAGCAGTTGCCCATGCATTCGACCTCGGTCAGGGTCCACAGCCCATCATCGGTGGTGTGGCCCTTGTGCATCCCGCGCTTCTTGCAGGCGGCAAGGATGTCGTCCGATCCGCGCAGCATGCACGGCGTGGTGCCGCAGACCTGGACGTGGAAGCGGCCCACCGGGACCAGGTTGTACATGGTATAGAAGCTGGCGACCTCGACCACGCGGATGATCGGCATGTCGAGGTACTTCGCAACATATTCCATCACCGGGATCGGCAGCCAGCCCTGCGTGCCGGTTTCCTCACCGACCTGGCGCTGGGCAAAGTCGAGCAGCGCCATCACCGCCGAGCGCTGCCGCCCCTCGGGATACTTGGCGATCGCGGTCTTGGCTTTCGCTTCCCACGCCTTGGAAAAGGCAAAGCCGCCCCACCGCGAACGCAGTTCCGGGGTGTCGGGTTCGAGATGACGGTCAGCCATTCTTCTTCACCCCGAACCGAAGGATCAAGAATGGAATTATCAAATACGCGGCCACTACGCCCACTCCTACGCCGCCCATCATGTTGACGGGCGTTCGGACGAAATGCCGAAATACAAAATAGTCCATCGCCAACGCAAAGAGGCCAATGACTGCCCCGCCAAAAATGTCTCTCGTTAGCTCGGGGCTCACCGGTCACACTCCCCGAACACCACGTCGATTGCGCCAAGGATTGCGGTTGCGTCGGGCAGCATGTGGCCCTTGCACATGAAGTCCATCGCCTGGAGGTGCGAAAACGCAGTCGGGCGGATCTTGCAGCGGTAGGGCTTGTTGCTGCCGTCGCTGACCAGATAGACACCGAACTCGCCCTTGGGGCTCTCGGTCGCAACGTAAACCTCACCCGCCGGCACGTGGAAACCCTCGGTGTAGAGCTTGAAGTGATGGATCAGGCTTTCCATCGAGCTTTTCATTTCGGCGCGCTTGGGCGGGACCACCTTGCGGTCGTCCGAGGCGGTCGGGCCCTGCGGCATTTCGGCGATGCACTGGCGGATGATGCGGGCCGACTGGCGCACTTCCTCGACCCGGACCATGAAGCGGTCGTAGCAGTCAGAGCGGGTGCCGACCGGGATTTCGAAGTTCATCCGGTCGTAAACGTCGTAGGGCTGGCTCTTGCGCAGGTCCCACGGCACGCCCGCGGCGCGGATCATCGGGCCGGAGAAGCCCCACCTGATCGCGTCTTCCTTGCTGACCAGGGCGATGTCGACGTTGCGCTGCTTGAAGATGCGGTTGTCGACCACCAGGCTCATCGCGTCTTCGAACAGCGGCTTCAAGCGGCTGTCGAGCCACGCGTCGATATCGTCGAGCAGCGCCTGCGGCACGTCCTGATGGACCCCGCCCGGGCGGAACCAGGCCGAGTGCATGCGGGCGCCCGAGGCGCGTTCGAAGAAGTTGAGGCAATCCTCGCGAATTTCGAACAGCCACAGGTTCGGCGTCATCGCGCCGACGTCCATCACATGCGACCCCATGTTGAGCATGTGGTTGCAGATGCGGGTCAGTTCGGCGAACAGCACCCGCAGGTATTGGGCGCGCAGCGGCACTTCGAGATTGAGCAGCTTCTCGATCGCGAGGACGTAGGAGTGCTCCATCGCCAAGGGGCTGCAATAATCGAGCCGGTCGAAATAAGGCAGCGCCTGCAGATAGGTCTTGTGCTCGATCAGCTTTTCGGTGCCGCGGTGAAGCAGCCCGACGTGGCAATCGACCCGTTCGATCAGCTCGCCGTCCAGCTCAAGCACCATGCGCAGCACGCCGTGCGCGGCCGGGTGCTGCGGGCCGAAGTTGATCGTGTAGTTGGAAATGACCTCGTCACCGGTGGTCGGCGATTCATTGAGTTGCAAACTCATCGTTCACCCCCAAACCCGTCCAGGCTGAGCTTGTCGAAGCCCTGCCCTTCTCCTTTTGCGCAGACCGAGGCCGCAAGTGAAAGACAGCCCTTCGACAAGCTCAGGGTGAGCGGAAGAAAAAGCGTCATTGTCCGCTCACCTTCTCGTCACCCGGAAGGACGTAGTCGGCGCCTTCCCACGGGCTCATGAAATCGAACTGGCGCAGGTCCTGGGCCAGCTTGACCGGTTCGTAGACCACGCGCTGGTCTTCCTCGGAATAGCGCAGCTCGACATAGCCGGTCAGCGGGAAGTCCTTGCGGAAGGGATGACCTTCAAAGCCGTAATCGGTCAGGATCCGGCGCAGGTCGGTGTTGCCTTCGAAAATCACGCCGTACATGTCGAACACTTCGCGCTCGAGCCACCCGGCGTTGGGCCACAAGTGCGTTACGGTCGGCACCGGGGTGCTTTCGCTGGCGGTGACCTTGACCATCAGGCGGTGGTTGCGGGTCAGCGAGAGCAGCATGTAGACCACGTCGAAGCGTTCGGACCGCGAGGGATAATCCGCCCCGGCGATCTCCATCAGCTGCTGGTATTCGTGGGTCTCGCGCAGCGCCGCGAGGCATTCGCCAATGGCATCGCGGGCCACGGTGAGGATCACCTCGCCATGCGCTTCGCGCGCCGACAGCAGCTTGCTGCCCAGCGTCTGGGTGACGGCGGCGACCACGCCCTCGTTCGAGGCCATGCGCGGGGCGGAGTGGACTACGCTCATGCCGCCCTCACCGCTCGATCGTGCCGACACGGCGGATCTTGCGCTGCAGCTGCATCACGCCATAGAGCAGCGCCTCGGCAGTCGGCGGACAGCCGGGGACGTAGATGTCGACCGGAACGATCCGGTCGCAGCCGCGCACGACAGAGTAGCTGTAGTGGTAATAACCGCCGCCGTTGGCGCAGCTGCCCATCGAGATCACGTATTTGGGGTCCGACATCTGATCGTAGACCTTGCGCAGCGCCGGGGCCATCTTGTTGCACAGCGTGCCGGCGACGATCATCACGTCAGACTGGCGCGGGCTGGCGCGCGGGGCGACGCCGAAGCGTTCCATGTCATAACGCGGCATGTTGACGTGGATCATCTCGACCGCGCAGCAGGCCAGGCCGAAAGTCATCCACCACAGGCTGCCGGTCCGGGCCCACTGGAACAGGTCCTCGGTGCTGGTGACGAGGAAGCCCTTGTCGTGCACTTCGGCGTTGATGTCGTTGAAAAAGCGCTGGTCCGGCGCCGTCACCGCCTGGCCGGCGGGCACGAGCGGCTGACCCGCGGAATTGACGAGAGTGCTCATTCCCAGTCCAGTGCTCCGACTTTCCAGGCATAGGCGAGGCCGACCAGCAGCTCGCCGATGAAGATCATCATCGTGATCCACGCCGACCAGCCCAGCTTGGTGAAGGTCACCGCCCAGGGAAACAGAAACGCGGCTTCCAGATCGAAGACCACGAACAGGATCGCCAGCAGGTAGAAGCGCACGTCGAACTGGCTGCGCGGATCCTCGAAAGCAGGGAAGCCGCACTCATACTCGCTGAGCTTTTCCGCGGTCGGGTTATGCGCGCCGGTCAGCCGGGCCACGCCCATCGGCAAAAACACGAACAGCGATGACAGCCCCAGCGCAATCGCCAGGAAGATCAGGATCGGCAGGTATTGCGACAGGTCGACCAACAGACTGACTCGCGATGGCAATTGTTGCCCCGCGCCCTAGTCCCGCATGCTGCACCGCGCAAGGGGTGGAGCGCGGGAAATCGCCCGTCGCTTCCCCTTTTGCCGCCCTATTTCTTGAGTTCGCGCTTCAGCGTTGCCGCGGTCTGCTTGCCGTAGGGCGGCTTGAACCCCGACAGCTTGCCGACGTCCATCCCCGACTGGCGGTAAACCGCGCGCGGGTGGCTGAAGGTCTTGAACCCGTCGTGGCCGTGGTAATTGCCCATGCCCGAAGGGCCGACGCCGCCAAACGGCAGGTCTTCCATGGCGTTGTGGAACAGCACGTCGTTGACCGTGACCCCGCCAGAGATCGTTCGGGATGACCTTCCACCGCGGCCCGTCGCCGCGGTGAGGGCT
>JBJTLX010000014.1:0-17090 GCA_046063245.1 Novosphingobium sp. | reverse complement strand
GCCCGAGCTGAGCGAGAGGGTAAGATATTCGGCCATCGATAAAGTCTCATGTGAATTTGCGCACCGATATAGGGTGCCTGCGAACAAAGTCACGCCTGTGCGATGGGCCGGGTTGCTTTTGGCTGTCTGCAGCCTAGACCGGCCCCAATGACTCCCGAGGAACTCCTTGAAGCGCAGCGCAGTACGCCAGACGATGCCGTGCCGCCCGCGCCCGTGGAAGACAGCCTCGATGAGGAAAACACCCTGACCAAAAGCTTCGTTCGCAAGGTCCGCGATGCCTTGGAGGACGGGGAAACCGACCGGGTCTATGAACTGGTCGAACCGCTCCACCCGGCCGACGTCGCCGACTTGTTCGAACTGTTCGAAGCGGACGAGCGCCCGGCGCTCGCGAAGGCGATCAGCGACCTGATGAGCGGCGATGTTTTCGCCGAGCTCAACGATCACGTCCGCGAACTGCTGGTCGAATCGCTCCCCGCGGGCGAGGTCGCCGACATCGCCGAGCAGCTCGACACTGACGACGCGGTGGCGATGCTCGAAGACCTCGACGAGGACGACCAGCAGGCCGTGCTCGCCGAGATGGAGCCCGCGGACCGCGCCGCGATCGAGACCGCGCTGTCCTATCCCGAGGAGAGCGCCGGGCGCTTGATGAGCCGCGATCTTGTCGCGGTGCCCGAGCATATGACGGTCGGCGACCTGATCGACTACCTGCGCGAAGACCACGATCTGGCCAACGAGTTCTGGGAAGTGTTCATCGTCGATGCCCGGCATCATCCGATCGGCACTTGCCAGCTCAGCTGGATCCTGCGCTGCCCGCGGGGCATCGCGCTCACCGATGTGATGAAGCGCGACCAGACCCTGATCCCGGTCGACATGGACTAGGAAGAGGTCGCGCTGCGCTTTCAGAAATACGCGCTGATCAGCGCCGCGGTGGTCGATCATGACGGCCGGCTGGTCGGTCAGATCACCGTCGATGACGTGGTCCACATCATCCAGGAAGAAGCCGGCGAGGACGTCCTGCTGCTGTCCGGTGCGGGCGACGGCGACATCAACGAACCGATCCGCATGACCATCCGCACCCGCCTGGCCTGGCTGGTGGTCAACCTGGGCACCGCGATCCTTGCTTCCAGCGTGGTCGGGCTGTTCCAGGGGGCGATCGGCCGCTTTGCCCTGCTTGCGGTGCTGATGCCGATCGTTTCGGGCATGGGCGGCAATGCCGGGACCCAAACGCTCGCCGTGGTGGTCCGCGCGCTGGCGACCAACCAGCTGACCAGTTCCAACACCTGGCGGATGATCGGACGCGAGTTTCGCATCGCCATGGCCAACGGGCTGGCGCTGGGCGTGCTGATCGGGCTGGGGGTCGGGCTGGTCTTCGCCAATGCCCACCTCGGCATGGTCATCGCCGCGGCGATGCTGATCAACAACCTGATGGCCGGGCTGGCCGGCATCCTGGTGCCGGTCACCCTCGACCGGCTCAAGGTCGATCCGGCAGTCTCTTCCGCGGTGTTCGTGACCACCATGACCGACACCACCGGGTTCTTCAGCTTCCTGGGCCTGGCCGTGCTGACCGGGCTGGCCTGACATGGCGCTGCACCTGACCAAGGTCGCCTATGGCGCGCAGAGCCTTGACGAGTTGCGCAGCTGGTTCGCCACTCGCGGGGAGGAGGCGTTCCTGACCACCCGCTATCTGCCCAAGCGGCACGAGGAGATCGTGCCGGCCGGCGGTCCGCAAGGCGGTTCGCTGTTCTGGATCTTCAAGCACCAGCTGGTCATGCGCAGTCCGATCCTGCGCTTCGAGGCGGCCGAAGGCGGCAAGACCAGCATCGTCATCGCCGCCCGGCTGATCGATGTCATGCCCGTGCCCAAGCGCGCTCATCAGGGCTGGCGCTACTTAGCGGACGAAGACGCCCCGCGCGATCTGGCCGCCGGCGAAAGCGCCGGCGATGCCATGCCCGGACGCCTGGCCAGCGATCTGGCCCGGCTGGGCCTCGTCTGATCCGCCGGATGACGGCGTAGATTTGCTTTTGGCGGTGACGGGATTGCTCTCTTCGCGCGGCGCGCGCAGGATGCAATAGGCCGGACCGTCGGCACAAGGCCGCAATCCGGGGGTAAACGCCGCAGATGCCGAATGTCGCCGCTTTCGACCTGCCCCATGCCGTGGCCGGCCTGCTGGTCGGCTTCCTGGTCGGCCTGACCGGGGTCGGCGGCGGATCGCTGATGACCCCGCTGTTGGTGCTGTTCTTCGGGGTCAGCCCGGCCACCGCGGTCGGCACCGATCTGCTCTATGCCGCGATCACCAAGACCGTCGGCAGCGCGGTCCACGGGGTCAAGGAAACGGTCGACTGGAAGATCGTCCGCCGCCTGGCCACCGGCAGCCTGCCCGCCGCGGTGCTGACACTGATCGCGCTCAATACCTTTCTCAAGGTCGGCAAGGATGCCAACCACGTGATCATGGTCGTGCTCGGCGCGATGCTGATTCTGACCGCGATCGGCATCCTGTTCCAGCGCCGCCTGCTGGCCTTTGGCGCGACCCATCACCCGCCGGTGCTCTCCGACCATGCGCTGGTCCCGACCATCATCCTGGGCGCGGTGCTCGGCGTGCTGGTGACAATCTCGTCGATCGGCGCGGGGGCGATCGGGATGACCGTGCTGCTGATGCTCTATCGCCGCCTGCCGGTGCTGCGGCTGATCGGATCGGACATTGCCCATGCCGTGCCGCTGGCGCTGGTCGCGGGCTTCGGCCACTGGATCATCGGCGGGGTCGACGCGACCTTGCTGGTCAACCTGCTGATGGGCTCGATCCCCGGGGTGATCGTCGGCAGCCTGCTCGCCAGCCGCGCCCCCGACGGCCTGCTGCGCCCGGCGCTGGCCTTCGTGCTGGTACTGTCAGGGATCAAACTGCTGACGCATTGACTTGCGTCAGCCGGCTTCCCGCTCGGCCCGCAACCGCGCAATCGTTGTGAGCACGTCGTATTCGTCATCGCCGTCATAGCGCGGTGCATGGGCTGCATAGGCGGCATCAAGCGCGTCGATCCGCTCGTGCATGCGCACCACGTTATAGGCGTGGGCCACCACAAAACGCTGACGCGCCAGCATCTGCGGCACGATTAATTCGGCAAAGCGCGCAACGTCCATGCCATTGCGCATCACCGCATCGGGTCCGATGGCGGTGTGCACCCAGCCTGGGATCACCAGCCCGGCGTGGACATGGGCTGGCAGATCGCCGCGCAGGCTTTCGGTCATGCCCAGCACCGCGTGCTTGGCCGCGATATAGGCCGCCGTGTTCGGTACCGCACAGAACAGCGAATTTTCCGATCCGGTGTTGTAGATTGCGCTGGAACTGGCCTGCGCGGCCAGACGCGGCGCGAAGGCGCGGCAGCCGTTCCACACGCCCCAGAAATTGATGTCGAAGTGCGCCTTCGCTGCCGCTGGATCGATTTCCCACAGCTTGCCGCGCGGGCCGCTGACACCGGCGTTGTTGAAGACGAGACCCACATCGCCGAAGCGCGCGAAGGCGGCGTCGGCCAGCGCTTCAAGCTGGGCCAGGTCGCTTACGTCGCATCCCTGAACGAAGGCGGCAATTCCTTCGTCCGTGAGCCTGGCCGCCGCCTCGTCGAGACGCGCGCCCGGTAAATCTGCAAGAAGCACCTGAGCACCGCTCCGGCCAAGCTCCCTGGCAACAGCCAGCCCGATGCCACTGGCCCCGCCCGTGATGACCGCAGCGCCGACGGTGAGCGCCGTCACGCCGCCATCCCTTCCTTCAGCGCGATCCGCCGCAGCGCATTGGCATAGACCTCGGGCTCTTGCGCGCCGGGGATCAGGAACTTGCCCTGGATCACCATCGCCGGGACCCCGCTGATGTTCATGTCCCAGGCCTGGGCCTCTTCGGCGCGGACAATTACGCCAAGGGCCTCGTCGTCCAGCGCGGCGCGCGCACCGGCCGGGTCGAGTCCGATGCCTTGCGCGACATCGACCAGGACCGCAGGATCGGACACATTGCGGCGCTGCTGGAAATGCGCGTCGAACAGCGCCAGCTTGAGCCGGTTCTGCGCCTCTGCCCCGGCCTCGATCAGCGCCCATTTGAGCAGCTTGTGCGCGGCAAAGGTGTTCCACATCATCGCCGGCGGCGCTTCGCCCGTGCCGCTATAGGCGAAGGAATAGCCTGCGCGCTGCCCGATCGCCTGCATCTGGCTACGGCCATCGGCGACCTGGTCCGCAGTGCGGCCATATTTGCGCGCGACGTGGGCGGCGCTGTCCTCGCCTTCGGGGGGCATGTCGGGATTGAGCTCGAACGGCAGCCAGCGCAGTTCCGCCTCGATCTCGCCCGCCAGCCCGGCCAGCGCCTTTTGCAGCTGGCTGTAACCGATCACGCACCACGGGCACATCACGTCGGACCAGATGTCGATCGTCAGGCGGGCGGGCGCGTTCACCGTTCGAGCCACCATTTGAGCAGGTGATGGGCGATCGCCTGGGGCGGCGGGGCGATGAAGCGGGCATCCTCATCGCCGCGCATCGCCGCGGCAACCTCGGCCCGGGTGAACCAGTCGGCCTCTTCCAGCTCGTTGTGATCGACGGTCAGTTCGGTGCTTTCGGCAATCGCGTGGCACCCGACCATCAGGTTGGAGGGGAACGGCCACGGCTGGCTGGCGACATAGCGCACCGAATGGACCCGCACCCCGGCCTCCTCGAACACTTCGCGCGCCACTGCCTCCTCGATGCTTTCGCCCGGCTCGACGAACCCGGCCAGGGTCGACAGGCGGCGCGGCGGGAAGCGCGGCTGGCGGCCCAGCAGCAGGCTGTCCTGATACTCGACCAGCATGATCGTCACCGGATCGACCCGGGGGAAATGCTCACCGGTGCAGCCCGCGCTGGTGCAGCTGCGCTGCCACCCGCCCTTGGCCAGCACCGTTGCACTGCCGCAGCGCGCGCAAAAGCGATGCCGGGCGTGCCAATCGACCAGGCTGCGCGCGGCGCCATAGGTCGCCAGTTCGTCGTGGCTGAGGCTGGCCATCGCCGCCCACAGCCGCGGGTTCGCCGGGGCGACCGAGCCGATCAGCGCGGGCGAAACCTCGGCAAAGTGGCCGCGTCCATCGCCCAGACCTAGGAACACCAGTTCGCTGTCCGCCTGGGTGTCAGCCAGAGTGCCCCAGCTGAGTGTTCCCTCTGGCGAGATCACCGGATCGAGCCCGTCGAGCAGCAGCACCCGCGCGCGCCAGTCCATCAAAGCCGACAGCGCCGCCGCATCGGCGCGGACGTGGTCGGCGCGGTCGAGGTGCGATCCGGCGAAGGCGAGTTCCATCGCCGCGATCAGCCCTGGCCGCGCATCTTGGCAAGGTCGGCCTGGACCGCCTGCGGAAATTCAGCGTGGACCGGATAGGCGTCGGTCGGCATGTACTGGGTGAACAGCGAGGCGCGCAGTCCGTACTTGAGGTTGACGAAGGCGACTGTCCCGGCCGCGCCGCCCCAGCCATAGGTCCCGGCATCGCCGCCCAGCCCGACCCGTCCGCCCGCGCCAAAGCCGGCGCCGTTGGCAAAGGTCCCGGCGGTCTTGGCGCCTTCGGGCAGCAGGTTCGAGGTGCCGACTCGCACGGCCAGCTCGCTCATCACGCGGGTGCCGCCAATCTTGCCGTAACCGGCCAGCACATCGAGGAAGCGGTCGTAATCGCGCGGGCTGCTGACCAGCCCGGCCCCGCCGAAGGGGAAGGCCGGCTTGTCGAGATAGACCGAGCTGGGCGCAGGGTCGATCGGGATCAGCATGCCCATCTGCGGCGAATAATTGCCGGTCAGGCGGTGCACCTCGCTTTTGGGCACGGTGAACCAGGTCGAGGTCATGCCGGCTGGGCCAAAAATGCGCTCCTGCAGGAACGTGTCGAACGGCTTGCCCGAGACCACTTCGATCACCCGGCCCATCAGGTCGAGCGCAACCGAATAGGACCACTGGGTGCCCGGTTCGTAGACCAGCGGCATTTCGGCCAGCCGGTCGGCGAACAGCGTCAGGCTGCCGACCGGCTTGCCGCGGTCAAGCCCCGGCAGCGGCAGCCGGGTAACCTGGCCCGGGACCAGCCCGGCGGCTTCATAGGCGGCCTTGAGCGGACCCTTCTGGATGATCGAATAGCCCAGGCCCGCGGTGTGGGTCAGCAGGTGGCGGATGGTGATCGCGGTCTTGGCCGGGCGCAGATCGGTGATCGATCCGTCGGGCGTGACCTGGACCTGCATCTTGGCGAACTTGGGCAGGATGTCGGACAGCGGCTGGTCCAGCCCGAGCTTGCCTTCATCGATCAGGATCATCGCCGCCATGCCGGTGATCGGCTTGGTCATCGAATAGATCCGGAACAGGCTGTCGGGCCCGCTGGCGTCGGGATCGCCCAGCCCTTCCATCCCGCGCATGATGAAGCCGGGATCCTTGGTCCCCCAGCCGATCGCCGCGGTCATTCCGGCCAGTTTCTTCGCCGAGACGTATTTGTCGAGCATCGCGGTCACCGCCGGCCACTGTGCGGCGATATCGGCATCGGCGGCAAGCGCCCGGCCCATCCCCAGCGGCAGCGCGGCGCCAGCCCCTAGCCCCGCACCCAGCATTGCGCCGGCCTGGATCAATGAACGACGGGACAGCATCGAGGGGGTCACTTCAAGCACGCTTCATTCTCCCTGAACGTCGGTTTGCGCCAGCGCCAGCCGGGCAGCCTTGGCGAATACGGTGGGCAGTCCGGCCGCGTCGATACGGCCGAGCGGCCACCATGCGCCGTTGTCGCCAAGACTAGAGCAATCGCTTCCCGAATAAAGCATCAATTGCAATTCGAGATCGAAATGGGTGAAGCCGTGGCGCACCACGCCCGCAGAGCGCCAGGGACCGGGCAGCGGGGCCGTGCGGCTGCCATCTTCTCGCGCGATCCAGCCGTCATCGGGCAAGGCGCGCATCCCGCCGAGCAGGCCGTGACCGGGCCGCGTCACCAGCCACACCGCGCCGTCGCGCTCGATCCAGAACGCCTGCCCCTGGCGCAGCGGCTTGGCCTTTTTTGCGGCCCTGACCGGGAACTGCTCGGGCCCGGCGCGGCGTCCGGCGCATATGTCGGCCAGCGGGCAGAGCAGGCAGCGGGGGCCGCGCGCGGTGCAGATCGTCGCCCCCAGGTCCATCATCGCCTGGGCGAAATCGCCGGACCGCTGCGGCGGGGTCAGCGCCTCGGCGCGGGCGCGGATCGCCTTGCGCGCGGCCGGCAGCGGCTGATCGATGGCGTAAAGCCGCGCCACCACCCGCTCGACATTGGCGTCGACCACCGTGGCGGGCTGATCGAAGGCAATCGCCGCGACCGCCGCGGCGGTATAGGCGCCCAGCCCGGGCAAGGCGCGCAGTTCGGCCTCGCTCGGCGGGAACACCCCGCCCCGCGCCGCCACCGCGCGGGCACAGGCCAGCAGGTTGCGCGCCCGGGCGTAATAGCCCAGCCCCGCCCAGGCGGCCATGACATCGCCGTCGTCTGCGGCCGCGAGATCCTCGACGGTCGGCCAACGTTCCACGAACCGCGCGAAATAGGGCGCGACCGCCGCCGTCGTGGTCTGCTGCAGCATCACTTCGGACAGCCACACCCGGTACGGTTTCGGCGGCGGCGTGCCGGGCGCACTGCGCCACGGCAGGCTGCGCGCGTGGCCGTCGTACCAGGTCAGCAGTGCGGATCGGATCGTCTCGGCGCTGGCATCCATCGCCGCGCTATGGCATTGGCGCGCTCACAATGGAACGGGATCGCAAAAAGCCGGGCGAAGCGCGCCGTTACGAGCGGCCCCGCGGCATGGGGGTGCGCCCGATTGCCGAGCTGATGCCCGAAGTAGGCCGCACCGCCTTCCGCAAGTTCGGCTTCGTTCAATCGAGCGTGGTGACCCGCTGGCCCGAGATCGTCGGGGAGCGCCACGCCCGCGTCTGCACCCCCGAATCGATCCGCTTCGCCCCCGGCGAAAAGCGCGACGGGATCCTCCAGCTGGTCGTCGTCCCGGCCCATGCCCCGCTGATCAGCCATGTGATCCCCGAGATCATCGAGCGGGTGAACCGCTTCTTCGGTTACGCCGCCGTGTCGCGGGTCAAGCTGCGGCAAGGCCCGGTTAATCCGCCCCGCGCCAAGGAAGCGCCCACCGCGCCGCCGTCGCTGCGCCCGATCCCGCTGGAGCTGGGCGACAGCCTGCGCGACATCGGCGATCCGGAACTGCGCGCTGTGCTCGAATCGCTCGCCCGTAACCTGGGCACAACGCAAGAGGACACGCCCGAGTGAACCGCCTGAGCAAGCTGCTGGCCCTCGCCGCCACTTCCGCCCTGTCGATCGCCGCCGGACCGGCCGCCAACTGGAACGTCACCGTGGCGCTGACCCCGGCGGGCAGCCACGTGCTCGGCAACCCGGCGGCCAAGGTCAAGCTGACCGAATTCGTCAGCTATACCTGCCCGCACTGCGCCCATTTCGAAAGCGAAGCCGACGGCGTGCTGCGGCTGCTCTATGTCCGCCCCGGCAAGGTCTCGGTCGAGGTGCGGCACATGCTGCGCGATCCGGTCGATCTGACCGCAGCGATGCTGACCAACTGCGGCAGCAAGGACAAGTTCTTCCTCAACCACGGCATGTTCATGCGCAGCCAGGCAACCTGGATCAAACCGATGATGACCGCCACCGCCGCTCAGCGCGTGCGCTGGACCAACGGCGATCTGGGCGCGCGCAACCGGGCGATCGCTTCGGATTTCCACTTCTATGACATGATTGCGACCCGCGGCTATGACCGTCAGACGCTGGACCGCTGCCTGGCCGACAAGCCGATGGCCGACCGGCTGGCCAAACAGGCCCAGGCGGCCAGCGATCTTGGTGTGATGGGCACCCCCAGCTTCGCGATCAACGGCGAATTGCTGGCCGGGACCAACGAATGGTCGGTGCTCAAGCCGCAGATCGACGCGGCGTTTTAGCGCCGATTTACCCGAATCCTGTGGAATATCGCGGGATTCGCCGCCACATGCGCTTTGAAACCACGCTGGCACTGGTCTAGCCTCGGCAGATTGCCCCGCCAGCCCAACGCAGGACTTGTCATGACCACCAACGCCTTTCGCCGCCTTGCTTTTGTCGCCGCACTGGCGCCGCTCGCCCTCGGCCTGGCCGCCTGCAACAAGGACGCTGCCGATCCCGCCGCGCCCAGCGGCGCGCCGATCGCCAAGATCGCCCCGCCGGCGGGCAAGGCCTGGGGCGACGTGATCAGCGTGACCCCCGAAGGCGGCTACCTGATGGGCAACCCGCAGGCCCCGATCAAGCTGGTCGAATACGGTTCGCTGACCTGCCCGCACTGCGCCGAATTTGCCGAGAAGAGCAGCGCCGAAATCCGCGACAACTTCGTCGCCAGCGGCCGCGTCAGCTTCGAATTTCGCAACTTCATCCGCGACGCGATCGACCTGACCGCGACCCAGCTGACCCATTGCGGCAGCCCGGAAAGTTTCTTCGCGCTGACCGATCAGGTCTTTGCCAACCAGAAGACCTTCTTCGACGCCGCCGAAAAGGCCGGCAAGCCCGCGCAGGACGCCGCCTTCCAGCAGGAGCCGGCCAAGCGCGGCCCGGCGATCGGGGCGCTGACCGGGCTGACCGACTTCTTCGCCGCGCGCGGCATTGCCAAGGATCAGGCCAACATGTGCCTGGCCGATACCGCCAAGGCTGAAGCCATGGCCGCCAACGTCACCAAGCAGTCCGACCAGTACCAGATCACCGGCACTCCGACCTTCCTGCTCAACGGCAAGAAGGTGGACACCAACACCTGGGAAGAAATCAAGCCGATGCTTGAAAAAGCCGGCGCGCGCTAAGCCGGAACCACGGGGGGAAAGCACGGTCCGATGCGCATCAAGCGGCTCAAGCTCACGGGATTCAAGAGCTTTGTCGAGCCGGCTGAACTGCGCATCGAACCCGGGCTGACCGGGGTTGTCGGCCCCAACGGCTGCGGCAAGTCCAACCTGCTCGAAGCGATCCGCTGGGTGATGGGCGAAAGCTCGCCCAAGTCGATGCGCAGCGGCGGGATGGAAGACGTCATCTTCGCCGGGACCACCACCCGCCCGCCGCGCGACTTTGCCGAAGTGGTGCTGCTGGCCGAAGCCGCCGGCCTCCACGGCGGCGACAACGACAGCGAGCTGGAAGTTGTCCGCAGGATCGAGCGCGGCGCGGGCAGCGCCTACCGCGTCAATGGCCGCGATGTGCGGGCCAAGGACGTCGCGCTGGTCTTTGCGGATGCCGCGACCGGGGCGCACTCCCCCGCCCTCGTCAGCCAGGGCAAGATCGCCGCGGTGATCGCCGCCAAGCCGGCCGAACGCCGCATGATGCTGGAAGAGGCGGCGGGGATCGCCGGGCTTCACGTGCGGCGCAAGGACGCCGAGCAAAAGCTGCGCGCGACCGAGGCCAACCTGGCCCGGCTCGAAGACCTGATGAGCCAGCTCGACCAGCAGATCGGCAGCCTGCGCCGCCAGGCCCGCGCTGCCGAACGCTACAAGGCGCTGTCGGACAGGATCCGGGTGGCCGAGGCGCGGCTGGTCTTCGCCCGCTGGCGCGACGCCGCTGCTGCGGCCGAGGCTGCGCGCGGCGAAGCCCAGACGGCCGAGGCGCGCGTGACCGCGGCGCAAGCAGCGATGAAGGCGGCGCAGCAGGCCCAGCATGCCAGCGCCGAGGCGCTCGCCGAAGCGCGCGACGAGCTCGCCGACCGCCGCGACGATGCCACGGCCCACGGCCACCGCATGGCCCAGCTGACCAGCCAGCTCGAAGCGGTCGAGGAGCGGCTCAAGGACCTCGCCCGCCAGCAGGCGCGGCTGGAGGAAGACCGCGGCGATGCCGACCGGCTGACCCGCGATGCGGCCGAGGCGCAGGGCCGGATCGAGCGCGAACTGTCAGGCGGCGAGGAGGCGCTGGCGCTCGACGAAAAGCGCCGCCCGCTGGTCGCCGCCGCGCTCGACGATGCCGACCGCAACCTGCGCCAGGCCGAACTGGCGCTGGCCAATGCCACCGCGCAGCAGGCCGGGGTCGAGGCCGAATGGCGCGTTGCCGAGGCCGAGCTGGCCGCCGCGCAGCAGCGCCTGGCCCGGCTGGACGGCGAAGCGCGCCGCCAGCAGGACCTGCGCGATGCGCTGACCCGCGAAGGCGATCCCGCTGCCGCGCTGGCCCAGGCCGAAGCGGCACGCGAAGCTGCGGCCACGGCGCTGGGCGAGGCACGCGCTGCGCTCGAAGCCGGACAGGCGCGCAAGGCCGACTTGCAGGCCGCCCGCGACAGCGCCGGGTCGGCGCTGGCATCGGCCCGCGCCGATCTTGCCGGGATCGAGCGCGAATGGCAGGCGCTCGATCGTGACCGCCAGGCCCGAGCCAGGCAGGGTGCGGGCAAGCATGGCCCCGCCGCGCTCGATCAGGTCCGCGCCGCGCCGGGCTATGAACGTGCGCTCGCCGCGGTGCTGGGCCGCGATGCCAAGGCCCCGATCGCGCCGGCTCCGGCGGACGAGGATGGCCGCTTCTGGACCGGGGCCGAACCGCCGCGCGCCGTCGCGGACAGTCTTGCCGCCCACGTCACCCAGTGCCCGAGCGAACTGGCGGCGCGGCTGGCGCTGGTCCACGTCGCCGATGCCGACGATGGCCGCGCGCTGGCCCCCGGCGAATGGCTGGTGACCAGGTCCGGGCGGATCCGCCGCTGGGACGGCTTCGTCGCCCGCGGCGAGGGCGCCGCCGAGGCCGCCCGGCTCGAGGCGGAGAACCGGCTCGCCGCGCTGGAAGCCGAACTGCCGGCGCTGCGCGCGACTGCTGCGGGCGCCGAGCAAAGCGTCAACGCGGTCCAGGCTGAACTCACCGCAATGCAGTCCGCTCTCATCGCTCGTGAGCGCGCGGTGACCCAAGCGAGCGAGGCCGAGCGCGCTGCGCTGCGCGGGGTCGATCAGGCCGAGGCGGCCAAGGCCCGGCTCGAAGCGCGCCGCGCCGAACTCGCCGCCGCTGCCACCGATCTGGCCGAGCAGGTCCGCCAGGCCGAGGCCGAGCGTTCGACTGCAGAAGATCGCCGCAACGCTCTGCCCGATCCCGAAAGCGGGCGCGCCCAGCTGGCCGCAGCGCGGACCCGCCACGATGATGCGCGGCAGGGCCTGCAGGCCGCCACCGCCGCGCTCGCCGCGCACGATCAGGCGCTGGCCGTGGCGCGCGAACGCACCAACACCCTGCGCGCCGATATCAAGTCATGGCAGGCCCGCGCCGGCGATGCCGCGACCCGGCTGGCGCAGATGGCGCGCCGCGCCGAGGAGCTGGAGGAAGAGCGCGCGGTGATCGCCGCCAAGCCCGCCGGACTGCTGCGCGAGATCGAGGAAGGCGACGCGACCCGCGCGCGCATCGCCGCCGAGCTTGCCGCTGCCGAAGCCCGGGTGAGCGAAGTTACCGAGGCGGCCCGGCGGATCGAAGGCCAGTTCAACGAGGCCAACGAAGCCCTCGCCTCGGCCCGCGAAGCCCGCGCCGGGGCCGCCGCCCGCGCCGAAAACGAGGAAGCGCGCCGCCAGGAAATGGCCGGGATCTCGGGCGAACGCTTCCAGTGCCCGCCGCCGCTGCTGCCCGAACGCTTCGCTTTCGACAGCACTGCCGTCGGGCATTCGGGCGAGGAAAGCGCCGAGCACGACAAACTGGTGGCCGACCGCGAGCGGCTCGGCCCGGTCAACCTCGTCGCTGCGGAAGAGCTGGCATCGGCCGAAGAGCGCCACGGCGCATCGATCGCCGAACAGGCCGAACTGGGCGAGGCGGTCAACCGCTTGCGCGGCTCGATCGGCAATCTCAACCGCGAGGGCCGCGAACGCCTGCGCGCCGCCTTCGAAGCGGTCGACCAGCATTTCCGCCGCCTGTTCACCCGGCTGTTCGAAGGCGGCCAGGCCCACCTCGCGCTGGTCGACAGCGACGATCCGCTCGAGGCAGGCCTCGAAATCTACGCCCAGCCGCCGGGCAAGCGGCTGCAATCGCTGACCCTACTCTCGGGCGGCGAGCAAGCGCTGACCGCGGTGGCGCTGATCTTCGCGCTGTTCCTGACCAACCCGGCCCCGATCTGCGTGCTCGACGAAGTCGACGCACCGCTCGACGATGCCAATATCGAACGCTTCTGCGACCTGCTCGATGCGATGGTCGGCGAAACCGACACCCGCTACCTGATCGTCACTCACAACGCCGTGACGATGAGCCGCATGCACCGCCTGTTCGGCGTGACGATGGTCGAACGTGGGGTTTCGCGGTTGGTCAGCGTCGATCTTGAGGGCGCGGAAGAGTTGCTGGCGGCGGAGTGAAAAATTTATCCTTCAACTGAATTGATGCATGACAGCAGGGTAAATTAGATTAGCAACTCCACCCAGCCAGAGCGAACCACTTCCGTTGACTAGCGCAGTAGAAAGCCATGAAAATTTAAAATCCTGAGGCGGTTTTTTATCAATTTCAGATTGCAATTTTTGATAGCTGAGAGCGCCTCCGGACGTATCCTCAACTTGTAAGAGAGATTGTCTTTGTCGAAGCAAAGAAAGTCTCTGAAATTGCTCTGAAGACCATCGAACTAGAACAATATCCTCTAACCAATGAGCGATAACAGAAAGAACTGCTCCGGCAGAAAACATTAATATAGTATTCAAGGAAATATAATTTGTAATTCCTAAAGAATCCAAGATCTCACTTCCTGAACTAAGCGCAGCAAATACACCGGTAATTGAAGCGGCATTTATAGCCATCCCGCCGACAATTAAACGTTCCCGCGCTCTATTTCGACGTTCAAGGAGATTATCATAACGCTTTTCCGCGTCATTTAGCTCGATAATTGACCACTCTTTACTATATGTAAATCGGTCAGCCAGAGTCTTTGTTTCCAATTCAAATACCCCACACATAGGGACCGCTCGAAAAAGCTTGACGGCGATCCAGCCTAATCCAGCACGAACCGCGGCCCGGCCCCGCGCGTCCCCGCGCGGTCGTCGCGGTTGTAGAGCTGGCAGCGTTGCAGGCTGAGGCAGCCGCAGCCGATGCATTCGTCGAGCTTGCGCCGGGTCAGCGAGAGCAACGCGATCTTTTCGTCGATGGCGGTGCGCATCGAGCGGCTGATCTTCTGCCAGTCGCTGAGCGAGGGGGTGCGGCCCATCGGCAGCTTGGACAGTTCGGTCTCGATCTCGGCGAGGCCCAGCCCCAGTTTCTGCGCGATCAGGATGAAGCTCAGCCGGCGGATATCGCTGCGCAGAAAGCGGCGCTGGTTGCCCATGGTGCGATAGGCGGCGATCAGGCCCTTGTCCTCGTAGAAGCGGATGGCCGAGACCGCGAGCCCGGTGCGCCGGGCCAGTTCGCCGATCGGCAAAAGGTCGTTCTTGTCCATCACCGCCCCTTTTTTGCTTGATCTCAAGTTAGCTTGAGGTTGCACAAGCAGCAAGCGCGGCGATTCGCCGCTGCGACAGAACGAGTCGAAAACAGGACGAACACCACGCCAACAGGATTTCTTGAACACGCCAATATCACCGTCAGCGATCCCGATCGCTCCGCCGCCCTGCTCCAGAAGCTGTGCGGCTGGCACGAGCGCTGGCGGGGGCCGTCGCAGCTGGGCGGGTGGACCATCCACGTCGGCAACGACCGCGATTACCTGGCGGTCTACACCACCGGCGCGCCGGTCGGACAGCGCTTCGCCAAGGGCGCACCGCTCAACCATGTCGGATTGGTCGTCGACGATCTCGACGCTGCCGAGCGCATCGTGATCGAGGCCGGGCTCGAACCGTTCAACCACATGGACTACGAACCCGGGCGGCGGTTCTACTTTTTCGACTGGGACGGGATCGAGTTCGAGATGGTGAGCTATAGCTAAAGCAGTGGGCCGGCGGTGGGCGCCCCGCCCCCGGCCCAGCGCTCCGCCGTCCGCTCGACTGTCAGATCGCCGTCCCAGGTCGCGCACAGCGCCAGCGCATCCTCGGGCGAGCCGTCTAGCCAATAGCGCTGGGCGGCGTGGCTGAGGATCAGCGGCATCCGGTCATGCACATCCGCCATCTGCGGGTGCCCGTCGACCATGACCATGGTGTAGACCTGGCCCCATTCGGCGCTGGGCCGCCACAGCCCGGCAACGGCCAGAACCTCCTCGCCCGGCAGGCCGTACCAGGTCCGGGTCATCCGGCCCTTGGCGCCCTCGGCCTCGGCCCATTGGCTGACCGGAATCAGGCAGCGGCGGTGGACGAAGCTATCGCGCCAGAACGGCGTGGTCAGCTTGTCCTCGCGCGCGTTGGTGACCGGTTTGGGTTTGAGCGGCTGGCCCTGCTTGCCTTTTAGCACCAGCGGAAAGCCCCAGGTCATCGCCCGGGCGCGGCCCTCTGCCACCACCAGCCCGGGATAGCCGGGATAGACCTCGGCGGCATAGTTGGCGGCCAGGTCAGGCTCTACCGCGAACAGCCGGGCGACTTCCTGGGTGCCCTTGGTCATGCGGTAGAGGTTGCACATTCAGCGCATCCGGGCGCAGCCGTGATCGGTGCGGCCGCTGTGGACGAAAGTGACGGTCCACGGATAGACCACGTCCGACATCCCGTCGCTGCACTTTGCCGAGACCAGGTCGAGCGTGAACGGCTTGCCGTTGAACCGCGCGGTGAAGGTGATCCGCTCACCCTTGCGCCGTTCGATCGCCGAAACCATCACCCCGTTGATCATGTCCGGCGTGACGTATTTGAGCCGACCCTTGGGCATGACGTCGACCGACCAGAACGGCTCGGTACCGATCGCCTGCAGACGCTTTTCCGGCTTCGGCTTGGCAGCGGGCGTTGCCGTGGGGCTTGGGGCCGGCTGAGGTACTGCGACAGCCTTGGGCGTTGGCGTTGGCGTCGGGCTTGGCTTGGCGACCGGCACGGGCAGCACCGGAGTTGACGCCGCCGGACTGGGCACCTGCCGCTCGTCGGTCGACGCGGGCTTGGGCTGACCGCAGCCAGCCAGCGCGATCAACCCAAGCAGCGCGGTGCTACGCATTGCCAACCACCCAGCAGGCGAGCGCGACGAGCAGCCCGGCGCTGCGGTTGGAGCGGAAACGGGCAAGGGCATTGTCGGCATCGTCGGGTTCCAGTGTCAGGGCTTGCCAGCCAAGATGCAATGCTGCGGGTGCGAGAGCAAGCAAGGCTACCCAATCGGGGCGCAGCAGCCAGAATGCAAGCGCCCACAGCGCGGTCGCCAGCAAATAGAACAGCGACACCCCGGCCTTCACACTCTTGCCCAGCCGCAGCGCGCTCGATTTGATGCCGACCATTGCATCATCCTCGATGTCCTGCAGCGCGTAGATCGTGTCGTAGCCGATCACCCACAGCACGCTTCCCGCATAAAGGCACGCCATCGGCCAGTGCGCGTGCTGAGCCATGGCGATCCATCCAACCAGTGCGCCCCAACTGAACACCAGCCCGAGCCAGGCCTGCGGCCACCAGGTGATCCGCTTCATGAAGGGATAGGCCGCGACCAGCAGCAGGCTCTCAAGGGCGAGAAGCTGCGCGTTGAAGTTCAATTGCAGCAGCACGACCAGCCCGACCAGGCACAGCAACGCCAGCCAGAGCCACGCCGCGCGCTTGCTGACCCGCCCGCTCGCCACGGGACGCAGCGCGGTGCGTGCCACCTGCCGGTCGATGTCGGCATCGACAATGTCGTTGTAGACGCACCCCGCCCCGCGCATCGCGATCGCGCCGAGCAGCAACCACAGCAACAGGTCCCACCGCCCCTGCCCCCCGGCCAGCAGCAGTCCCCACGCGCAGGGCCAGTAAAGCAGCCACCAGCCGATCGGCCGATCGAACCGCGCGAGCTGGGCATAGTCGCGCAGCGGCTGCGGCAGCGCGGCAACGAGGCCGCGGTGCTGGCTGTCGGGGACGATTTCGGCGGTCATATTCGCCCTTTAGCCAATCGGGGGAAATGCGCTAGAGCCACACCATGCCCGCCACCCCTGCCTGGCCGCCAAAGTCCGCCCCGCGCCTGTTCGTCGACGGGCCGCTGGGCCTTGGCGCGACCATCGCACTGGACGGACCAAAGGCGCACTATCTGGCACGGGTGATGCGCGTGGCCGAAGGCGACGCGGTGGTGCTATGCGATGACGCGACCGGCGAATGGGCGGCGCGCGTATCCAGC
>JBJTLX010000013.1:0-10386 GCA_046063245.1 Novosphingobium sp. | reverse complement strand
TACCAATCCAGCCCGTTGGCGGCGATGACCGCGCGGGTCTGTTCGGCCAGCCTCTCGGCCAGCGGCAGCATGTGGTCGTAAGCGGCGGGGGTCATCACTTCGGTCAGGCAGGCGCGCATCGCGGCAAGCGCGAGGGCGTTGGCCGACAACGTGGTGCCGATCCCCGAATGCCCGGTTTCGCCCTCGGCGCGGCAGCGCTCCATCCGCTCCGCAACTTCGGCGGAGAAGCCATAGACCGCGCAGGGCACCCCGCCCGCCACCGGCTTGCCCAGCACGAACAGGTCGGGCAGCGGGCCGTGAGTGGCGGTATGGCCGCCGTAGCCAGTCGAGATGGTGTGGGTCTCGTCGAACACCAGCAGCACGCCGTGGCGCGCGGTCAGCTGGCGCAGCGCATCAAGGTAACCGGGATCGGGCAGGACCATGCCGACATTGGTCATCGCCGGTTCCATCAGCACGCAGGCGACATCGCCCCTGGCCAGTGCAGCCTCCAGCGCGGGCAGATCGTTGAACTCGATCACCACGGTATGTTCGCGCACGTCATAGACCTGGCCGACCAGGCTGCGGCGCAGCTCGGGCACCCCGCCGCGCAGGTCGACGAATACATCATCGACCGCGCCGTGATAGCAGCCGTTGAACACCAGCACCTTGTCGCGCCCGGTAATCCCGCGGCACCAGCGGATCACCGCGCGGTTGGCCTCGCTGGCCGACGAGGTGACCTGCCAGAACGGCAGCAGGAACCGCGCGGCGAGTTCGTCCGCCACCGCGACCGCGTCCTCGGTCGGGAGCATGTAGGTGAGGCCCTGACCGGCCTGCGCGGCGATGGCGCGGGCGACCGGCGCGGGCGAATGGCCGAACATCGATCCGGTATCGCCCAGGCAGAAATCGTCATAGCGGTGGCCGTCGGCGTCCCACAGCTCGGCCCCCTGGGCCTTGGCAGCGAACAGCGGGAAAGGGGTGCCCCAGTCGAGCATCCAGTGAAACGGCACCCCGCGGTGCCAGTGCCGCGCCGCCTCCTGCGCCAGCGCGGCGGAGCGCGGGTTGGCGGCGACGTAGCGTTCACGCTCGGCGGCAAGCATGGTCTGGATGGCGCGCGGGCTGATCATAGCCGGTCCCTTAGCGCATACCACAGCATCCCCGCCACATAGAGCGGATGACGCAGCAAGGGCCCGCCGGGGAAGGGCGTGCCGGGCAAGTTTGCGAACAGGTCGAAGCGCTCGGCCGTGCCGTGCATCGCTTCGGCGATCAGGCTGCCGGCCAGCGTGGTCAGCAGTGCGCCGTGGCCGGAATAGCCGTGGGCGTAGAAGGTGTTCCCGATCCGCCCGAAGTGCGGCAGGCGGTTGAGTGTCACCCCGACCATGCCGCCCCAGGCATGGTCGATCGCAACGCCCTGCAGCTGCGGAAAGACCTGTTCGAGATAGGGCCGGACGAAACCGGCGACATCGGCGGGCGGGCGCGGCGAATACTTCTCGCCCCCGCCGAAGATCAGGCGATTATCGGCGCTGAGGCGGTAATAGTTGAGCACAAAGCGGCTGTCGGCCACCGCCGCCCCGCTTGGGATCAGGGCGCGCGCGGCCGCTTCGCCCAGCGGCGCGGTGGCGACGTTGTAGTTGGCCACCGGCATGGTCCAGCGGCCCAGGCCCGGCTCGATCTCGCTCATGAAGGCATCGCAGGCCAGCACGCCGTATCGGGCAGTGACAGTGCCGTGCGCGGTGCGCGCTTCGACCGGCGTGCCGTGGCGCAGCGCGGTGACCGGGCTGTCCTCGCAGATCCGTACCCCTGCGGTCAGCGCTACCTCGGCCAGCCCCAGCGCATAGTTGAGCGGGTGGAAATGGCCGCCATTGGCGTCGTGCAGCCCGCCGCAATAGAGCGGACTGGCGACCTGTTCGGGCAGGTCCGCCGCTTCGACCACCCGCGCGCTGTCATAGCCGAGCAGGCGGTTCAGCAGATCCGCCTCGCGGCGCATGTCGTCGAGGTGCGCGGGTTTGACCGCGGCGTGGAAGTGGCCTTGCTTGAGATCGCAGGCGATGGCGTGGCGCGCGATCCGGCCCTTGACCATGCCGACCGCTTCGTTGGCCAGGGCGACCAGCCGCGCGGCGTGGTCCTCGCCGAACCGCTCCGCCAGATCGGTGATGCTCCAGCGCATGCCGGGGATCAGCTGCCCGCCATTGCGCCCCGACGCGCCCCAACCGATCCGCTTGGCTTCGAGCAGCACGACTGAGAAGCCTGCCTCCGCCGCATGGAGTGCTGCCGACAATCCGGTGAATCCGCCGCCGATCACCACGATGTCGGCCTGCACGTCACCGTCCAGCATAGGCTGCGGCGGGAAGGGATTGGCGGTGGCCGCGTAATAGGACGGCGCGTGGGAGATCATAGGCAAGCCACACCCCGCCCCCGTTCGCGTCGAGCGAAGTCGAGACGCAGCGCGCGACGTGTCTCGACTTCGCTCGACACGAACGGACGAGGGTAAGAAACCAAGCTCACACCTTCAGCAGCAGGTGTTCGCGTTCCCACGAGGAGATGACCGACTGGTAGGCGTAAAGCTCGGCGTCCTTGATTGCCCAGAAGATCTCGAAGAACTGTTCGCCCAGCTCCTTCTTGACCGGCTTGCAGTTGTAGAAGCGGTCGAGCGCGGCCTCGAGCGTCCGCGGCAGGGTGCGGGCGCGGTTGTAGGCGTTGCCTTCCATGATCTTGGGCGGGATCATCCGCTCGACCATGCCGATATAGCCGCAGATCAGCGAAGCGGCGATCGCCAGATAGGGGTTGGAATCGGCCCCGGGCAGGCGGTTTTCGATCCGCCGATCCTTGGATTCGGACACCGGCACGCGGAACCCGCAGCTGCGGTTGTCGCTGCCCCAGTGGACGTTGATCGGCGCGGCGGTATCGGGCCGCATCCGCCGGAACGAGTTCACGTTGGGGGCGACCAGCGGCAGGATCTGCGGCATCAGCCGCACCAGCCCGGCGATGTGGCTGCGGAACAGTGCAGAATCGCGGCCATTGCCGGTCGAAAAGATGTTGCGCCCGGTCTCGGCGTTGAGCACCGACTGGTGGATATGCATCGCGCTGCCCGGCTGGTCGGACATCGGCTTGGCCATGAAGGTGGCATAGACCCCGTGTTCCAGCGCGACCTGGCGGACGATGCGCTTGAACAGCAGCACCTGGTCGGCCAGCGCCAGCGGATCGCCGTGGACGAAGTTGACCTCAAGCTGGGCGGCCCCGGCCTCGTGGATCATCGTGTCGATGTTGAGCTCGGCCTTTTCGCACCAGTCATAGACCTGCTCGATGATGTCCTCGAACTCGCTCAGCGCTTCCAGGCCAAAGGCTTCGCTGGCGGTCTCGGCCCGGCCCGAGCGGCCCGGCGGCGGGGTCAGCGGGAAATCGGCGTCGAGGTTTTTGTTGACCAGATAGAACTCGGCCTCGGGCGCGATCACCGGCTGCCAGCCCTTGGCCTCGTAAAGCGCCAGCACCTTCTTGAGGATCTGGCGCGGGGCGATCTCCACCGCCTTGCCGTTGCCGTGATAGCTGTCGCAGATGACATAGGCGGTCGGGGTCTTGTAGCCCGGCGCCTCGCGGATCGTGGCGATGTCAGGGGCCAGGATCAGGTCGGGATCGAAATCGGGGACGATATGCTCGACGTCCTCGGGATAGCCGCCGGTGACGGTGACGATGTAGACGCTGCCGGGAATGCGCAGGGTCTTGTCGGTCATCGACTTGAGGAACTTGGTGGCGGGCAGCACCTTGCCCCGCTGGATCCCGTTCATGTCGGGAACGATGCATTCGACCTCGCTGATCCCTCGTTCGCGGATCCAGGCGGCAATGTCGGGCGTCATGGGTTGTCTTCTTGGTTTGGTCGCGGGGCCGCGCCGGCGGCACGATCCCCCTTTGGTGCAGCCTAGTGGGCCAATCTCGCCCCGCCAACCCCCCAAAATCGGGACCGGCGCGGCGGACCGGCAGCTCGCAAGTCTGACAGCGCGGCTTGCCCCCGCAACAAAAATGCTAAATCGCCAAGCGCGGACGACGCCACTAGAGGGGCGGCACAATGACAACCACGCTGACCCATCTGCAGCGGCTCGAGGCCGAAGCCATCCACATCATGCGCGAAGTGGTGGCCGAGGCGGAGCGCCCGGTGATGCTCTATTCGGTGGGCAAGGACAGCGCGGTGATGCTGCACCTGGCGCGCAAGGCGTTCTATCCCGCGCCGCCGCCGTTCCCGCTGCTCCACGTCGATACCACCTGGAAGTTCCGGGCGATGTACGACCTGCGCGACCGCATGGCCCAGGACAGCGGGATGGAACTGCTGGTCTGGCAGAACCAGGAGGCCAAGGCGCGCGGGATCAACCCGTTCGACCACGGCGCGCTGCACACCGACATGTGGAAGACCGAGGGGCTCAAGCAGGCGCTCGATCACTACCGCTTCGATGCCGCCTTCGGCGGGGCGCGGCGCGACGAGGAAAAGAGCCGGGCCAAGGAACGCATCTTCAGCTTCCGTACCGCCAGCCACGGCTGGGACCCCAAGAACCAGCGGCCCGAGCTGTGGAACCTCTACAACGCGCGCAAGCACAAGGGCGAATCTATCCGCGTTTTCCCGATCAGCAACTGGACCGAGCTCGACGTGTGGCAGTACATCCAGCTCGAAGGCATTCCGATTGTCCCGCTGTACTTCGCCGCGCCGCGCCCGACGGTGGAGCGCGACGGGATGCTGCTGATGGTCGACGATGACCGCTTTCCGCTGGCGCCGGGCGAAGTGCCGGCCCTTCGCTCGATCCGTTTTCGCACGCTGGGCTGCTATCCGCTGACCGGCGCGGTCGAAAGCACTGCGGCGACGCTGAGCGAGGTGATCCAGGAAACGCTCCTGACCACCACCAGCGAACGCCAGGGCCGGGCAATCGACAAGGATGCCGGCGGGGCGGGGATGGAAGTCAAGAAGCAGCAGGGGTACTTCTGACCATGAGCGCCCCGACCTACGTCACCGACACCCTGATCGCTGAGGATATCGACGCCTATCTGGCGCGGCATCAGCACAAGACCATGCTGCGCTTCATCACCTGCGGCAGCGTCGACGATGGCAAGTCGACCCTGATCGGGCGGCTGCTCTACGACAGCAAGATGATCTTTGAGGACCAGCTCGCCGCGCTCGAAAGCGACAGCCGCAAGCAGGGCACCCAGGGGCAGGAGATCGACTTCGCGCTGCTGGTCGACGGCCTCGCCGCCGAGCGCGAGCAGGGCATCACCATCGACGTCGCCTACCGTTTCTTCAACACCGAAAGCCGCAAGTTCATCGTCGCCGATTGCCCGGGGCACGAACAGTACACCCGCAACATGGTCACCGGGGCGAGCACCGCTGATCTGGCGGTGATCCTGATCGACGCGCGCAAGGGCGTGCTGACGCAAACCCGCCGCCACACCTACCTGTGCCACCTGCTGGGCATCCGCCACTTGGTGCTGGCGGTCAACAAGATGGACCTGGTCGGCTACGACCAGGCCACGTTCGACGCGATCGTCGCCGAATACCTGCACTTCGCCGCTTCGATCGGGATCGACCATTTCACCGCGATCCCGATTTCGGGCTTCAAGGGCGACAATGTCACGGCGGATTCGGCCAATACCCCGTGGTATCACGGCCCCAGCCTGATCGAACACCTCGACACGGTCGAACTCGATGCGACCACCGACCAGGCCAAGCCGTTTCGCATGCCGGTGCAGTGGGTCAACCGTCCTAACCTCGATTTCCGGGGCTTTGCCGGGCTGATCGCGGCGGGCACGGTCAAGCCGGGCGACGCGGTGCGGGTGCTGCCTTCGGGCAAGACCAGCACGGTCGAACGGATCGTCACGCTGGACGGCGATCTTGACGAAGCGGTCGCCGGGCAATCGGTGACCTTGACCCTGGCCGACGAGATCGACTGCTCGCGCGGCGATGTCCTTGCCGCCGCCGATGCCCCGCCGCAGGTTGCCGACCAGTTCGAAGTGACGCTGGTGTGGATGGCGGACGAGCCGCTCCACGTCGGCCGCGCCTATTGGCTCAAGCTCGGCACTCAGACCGTTTCGGCCACGGTCCAGCAGCCCAAATACACCGTCAACGTCAACACACTCGACCAGCTCGCCGCCAAGACGCTGGAACTCAATGCAATCGGCGTCGCCGAACTGGCCACCGACAAGCCGCTGGTGTTCGAACCCTATGCCGACAGCCGGACGCTCGGCGGGTTCATCCTGATCGACAAGCTCAGCAATGCCACGGTCGGCGCCGGGATGCTCAACTTCAGCCTGCGCCGCGCCCAGAACGTCCACTGGCAGGCGCTCGACGTGACGCGTGAGGCGCACGCCGCGCTCAAGCACCAGAAGCCGGCGGTGCTGTGGTTCACCGGGCTGTCGGGATCGGGCAAGTCGACCATTGCCAACCTGGTCGAAAAGAAGCTCCACGCGCTCGGCCACCACACCTTCCTGCTCGACGGTGACAATGTCCGCCACGGGCTTAACAAGGACTTGGGCTTTACCGAGGCCGATAGAATCGAGAACATCCGCCGCGTCGGCGAGGTCGCCAAGCTGATGACCGATGCCGGGCTGATCGTGCTTACCGCCTTCATCAGTCCGTTCCGGGCCGAGCGCGCTCTGGTCCGCGCGATGCTGCCGCCGGGCGAGTTCATCGAGGTCTTCGTCGACACCCCGCTCGAGGTGGCCGAGGCGCGCGACGTCAAGGGGCTTTACAGGAAGGCGCGCAGCGGCCAGCTGAAGAACTTCACCGGGATCGACAGCCCCTACGAAGTGCCGCACATGCCCGAACTGCGCATTGCCACCACCCGCGAGAGCAGCGAGGCCGCGGCCGAGCGGATCGTCGACTATGTGCTGGGCGCGCGTGCCGAAATGTGGATGCCGACGATATGACCGACGCCGCGCTGGCCGCAGAGCTCGCCGCCGGGGCGGGGCGGATCCTGCTGGCGCTGCGCGCCGATAGCGGGCTTGAGGGCAAGGCGCTGGGCGCCGAGGCCGACCGTCAGGCCAATGCCTTTCTGTGCGCGGCGCTGCGCCGCGAACGCCCGCTCGATGCGCTGCTCTCCGAAGAGGAAAAGGACAGCGCCGCGCGGCTCTCCGCCGGGCGCTGCTGGATCGTCGATCCGCTCGACGGGACGCGCGAATATGGCGAGGGGCGCGATGACTGGGCGGTCCACGTCGGGCTGGCGGTCAACGGAGCAGCCAGCGACGGGGCGGTGGCGCTTCCGGCGCTGGGGCTGGTGCTGCGCAGCGATTCGCCCGCATCGATGTCAATGCCGCACCGCCGCCCGCAGCTGCTGGTCAGCCGCAGCCGTCCCGCACCCGAGGCCGAGGCGGTGGCGCGGATCATCGGCGGCGAACTGGTGCCGATGGGCAGTGCCGGGGCCAAAGCCATGGCGGTGGTCCGCGGCGAGGCGGAGATCTATCTCCACACCGGCGGGCAATACGAATGGGACAACTGCGCCCCGGTCGCCGTGGCCCAGGCCGCCGGGCTCCACGTCAGCCGGGCCGACGGATCGCCGATGCGCTATAACAACCCCGATCCCTACCTGCCCGACCTGCTGATCTGCCGCCAGGAATGGGCGCGCCCGGTGCTGGCCGCGGTCGCCTCGCTGGAATTGCCGCACGATCAATAGCATGGCATAGCCCGGCGATGGACAGCCCAGAGGACGAACTCGACATCTCGTCGCCGCGGCGGGTCAAGATCGGCGTGGCGATCGGCGTGGTGCTGCTGCAGGTTGCGGTCGTTGTCGGGCTGATCCGTGCCTTTGCGCCGAACTTTGCCGCCAAGGCGGTCGATGCGGTGGTATCCACCTTCAGCGTCACCGTCACCACCCCGCCGCCCAAACCGCCCGAGCCGCCCAAAGAAGAGAAGAAGAGCGGCGCAGCGGCCGAGGTCGGCAAGAAGGCCGTGCCCAAAGCGGCCAAGGCGCCGGTTCCGAAGATCCCGATCGCCAAGGTGCCGGCACCCAAGGCGGCAAGCACCGGCAGCGCCGACAGCTCGGGCGCCAAGGATCGCGGCAGCGGCACCGGCGCGGGCGGGACCGGCAATGGCACCGGCAGCGGCGCGGGCGGCAACGGCGACGGCGGCGGCGCGGCGAGCAAGGCGGTGCATATTTCCGGCCAGCTGAGCAGCGCGCGCGACTTTCCCATTCCCGCTGGCGGGCGCGAGGCGCGGATCGGCAAGGCGGTGATCATTGCGCTGACGATCAGCCCCAATGGCCGCGCCACCGCGTGCCGGGTCTATCGCCCCAGCGGCCTGCCCGAAACCGACGCGGCAACCTGCCGCCTGGCGATGGACAAGCTGCGCTTCAAACCGGCGACGAACAGCGCCGGGGAGCCGGTAACCGCGACCTTCTACTTGCAGCAGAAGTTCTTTTTCTGACCGCTCAGGGCTGCCGGGTGATCCGCAGCATCGAAGTGTCGTAACCCAGCGCCCCGGCGCGGGCGATCAGCGCGTCGAGCCGGTCCCGGCCTGGCGCGGCATCGCGCGACAGCAGCCACAGGTAGCGGCCCGAAGGTTCACCCACGATCGACCAGCTGTAATCATCGGCGTGGTCCAGCACCCAGTAATCGCCGTAAAACGGGCCGAAGAAGCTGACCTTGAGCTTGGCATTGGTCGCGGTGTCGACAATCTTGGCCTTGCCCTTGGCATCGTCGATCTTGCCGTCAGGCTTGCGACAGCGGTTGAGCACCGAAATCTTGCCATCGTCGCGCAGGGCATATTCGGCGGTCACCCCGTCGCAGTCCTTCTGAAAGCCCTGCTCATAGCGCGCCAGCTCGTACCACTTGCCCAGATAGCGCTGCAGTTCGACCGTCTTGGCCGGCTGGGGTACCGCAGCATTGCCGACCGGATGCTTGGGGCCAAGCGCGGCGCAGCCCGACACGGCCAGAGCGGCAAGCGCGAGCAAAGGGATAAGGCGGCGGTGTTTCATCGTGGTCCTTTCGATCGGGCTTATCGGCCTTTGCATGAACCGCTGCTGTAGGTAGGGACAGGCACTATGATCGCCCAGACCATCCAGCTCGCGCTTGCCCCGGTCTTCGTCCTGGTGGCGATGGGAAATATCCTCAACCTGCTGTCGAGCCGGCTCGGCCGGGTGGTCGACCGCGCGCGAACGCTGCAGGACCGCCACATGGCGACCGAAGGGCCGGATCACGATGAGGTCGTTGCCGAAATCCGCATGATCGACCAGCGCATCGGCCTGATCACCCGCGCGATCCGCCTGATGGTGGTCAGCGGCCTTTCGGTTGGGCTGACCGTGGCGGTGCTGTTCATGGAAGAGCTGGTCAATTTCAAGCTGCAGCGCGTGGCCGCGGCGACCTTCCTGACAGCGATCCTGCTGCTGATGTGGGCGCTGGTGCTGTTCCTGCGCGAAACCCAGATCTCCGCGCAGCAGCTGCGCATCCCGCGGGTCTACCTGGAGCCCTAGCTCAGCAACTTGCGGCCCTTGGCCTCGACCTGGCCGCGGACCATGCCTTCGACGAAGGCCAGCGCGGGCGGGAAGTCGATGGTGAAGATCACCTGGCCGTCCTCGATCTGGACCATGCCGCCAATCGCCTTGCCCATCGCGCTGACGTTCAGGACCATGGTGTCGTCGTCGGGCCAGTCGGTGGTGACATCGGCCATGCCGCCGGGGATGAAATCGGCGATCTCGCCGCTGCGCGCGCGCAGGCGGCGGCGCACTTCGGCCTTGTCCAGGCTGTGCGGGATCGGAACCCGCATCAGCCTTGCTTGTCGCCGGCGTCCAGCCCCTCGCCGTATTTGTAGTCGAGATAGCGGGTCTGGATCGCCAGGTTGTCGATCGCGCCGGCGGCCAGCTGGCGGGTGACGCTGTCGATTTCGGTGCTGATCTTGCCCAGGCTGTCGGTCAGCTGCTGGTCCGGGGTGCGCCCGCCCTGCGCCTCGCCGCGCAAATGGCGCGGGATCGAGGTATAGGTCGAGACCAGGTTGGGCAGCGTTTCGCCGACTAGCTTGCGCACGTCGCGCGCAGCCGGGGTGTTGGCGTCCAGCCCGTCGAGCTGCAGCCCCAGCGCGTCGAGCTGGCCGCCGATCCGGTCGACCACCTGCACCGCCGGGGCGGGCAAGGCGGGGCGCTGCCGCTCGAGCCAGATTTCGGTCCGTCCGACCAGTGTTTTGGTGTCCCCGGTGCCGAGCGATTCGATTGTCGGCACCTTCATCCGCGGAAACGATCCGAACACCCCTACAGCGACCACCATCGCCAGCATCGAAACGATGATCCCGCCCCAGCCGATCCCGTCGAGGATCAGCCCGGCAACCATCGCGGCGAACACAATCGCTCCGATGGCGAGCATCACGCGGACCAGCTTGCGGAACAGATAGTCGCGCTTGATCGCGGCCGAACGGCGCCCGATTGAGACCACGCGGCGCCCGCCGAAATCGCG
>JBJTLX010000195.1:0-6182 GCA_046063245.1 Novosphingobium sp. | reverse complement strand
GTTGCTGGTCGGGCGGGACGGGATACGGCGCGATTGGCTCGAAGGGCTGGTGGCGGAAATCGCCGATGCCCGGAAACGCGGACAACAGGTGATCGTCGTCTCGTCGGGCTCAATCGCGCTGGGCGCGGCGCGGCTCGGGCTCGACAAGGGCGGCCGCGGCAGCCTGGCCGATGCCCAGGCGGCGGCGGCGGTCGGCCAGATTGCGCTGTCGGCACTGTGGGCCGACCTGCTTGGCGCGCACGGGCTGACCGCGGCGCAGCTGCTGCTGACGCTGGAGGATCTGGAGGATCGCCGCCGCTACCTCAACGCCACCGCCACGCTGACCCGGCTGCTCGATCTGGGCGCGGTGCCGGTGATCAACGAGAATGACAGCGTCGCAACGCAGGAAATCCGCTTTGGCGACAACGACCGCCTGGCGGCACGGGTCGCCCAGGCGGCGCAGGCCAGCGCGGTGCTGCTGCTGTCCGATGTCGACGGGCTGTTCGATCGCAACCCGGCCGATCCGGCGGCCGAACTGCTGCCCGAAGTGCGCGGCGTGACCGCGGAGATTCACGCCATGGCCAGCGGCGGCAGCGCGTCGGGCATGGGCTCGGGCGGGATGACCAGCAAGCTGCAGGCGGCCGAGATTGCCGGGCGTGCCGGGATCGCGCTGGCGATCGCTTCGGGGCTGCACGACGCGCCGATAGCCCGCGCCACCGCGCAGGGCGTCGGCACGCTGTTCCTGCCCAAGGTCGTTCGGGGCCGCAAGGACGGCGGGCGCAAGGCCTGGCTGGGCGGGCGGCTGCGGCTCAAGGGTGCGCTGGTGATCGATGCCGGGGCGGTACGAGCGCTGGGCAAGGGCTCAAGCCTGCTGGCCGCGGGCGTAGCCCGTGTCGAGGGCGCGTTCCAGCGCGGCGATGCCGTGGCGGTGCGCGACGAAGCCGGGGTGACGCTGGCCCACGGCCTTGCCGAATACGATGCGGCGGAGTGCATCAGGCTGCTCGGCCACAAGAATGCCGATCACGCCGCGATCCTCGGCTATTCTCCGCGCTCGGCCGTGGTTCACCGCGACCAAATGGTCCTGCTGTGACCCTGGCGATAACCGGGGCAACCGGCTTTGTCGGACAGGCGCTGCTCGACCGGGCGGCACAAGCGGGACTCGCGCTGCGGGCGCTGGCGCGGCGGACGCAGCCGGCGCGTCCGGGGACCGAATGGATCGGCGGCAGCCTGGCCGATGCGAGGCAATTGCGCGAACTGGTGCGCGGGGCCGAAGCGGTGATCCACGTCGCCGGGGTGGTCAACGCGCCCGATCCCGCCGGGTTCGAGGCCGGCAATGTCACCGGGACGCTGAACCTGATCGAAGCCGCGCTGGCCGAAGGGGTACAGCGCTTCATCCACGTGTCATCGCTGTCGGCGCGTGAGCCGGGTCTGTCGGTCTATGGTGCCAGCAAGGCGCGCGGCGAAAAGCTGGTCATGGCCAGCGGGCTCGACTGGACGATCGTCCGCCCGCCCGGGATCTATGGCCCGCGCGACACCGAATATCTCGACATGTTCAAGCTGGCGCGCTGGGGGGTGCTGCCGGTACCGCCGCAGAATGGCCGCAGCTCGCTGCTCCACGTCGACGATCTCGCCCGGCTGCTGCTGGCATTGATCCCCGGAGGCGAGGGCGTGTCGCACCAGGTGTTCGAACCCGACGATGGCAAGGCCGGCGGCTGGAGCCACTACGAGCTGGCCCGGGCGATCGGCTGGGCGGTCGGGCGGCGGCCCAGGGTGCTGCACCTCTCGCGCGCCGCGCTGGAACGGGTGGCCCGCGCCGACCGCTTGCTGCGCCGCGACAAGGCCAAGCTGACGCTCGACCGGGTCGGCTATATGAGCCATCCCGACTGGGTGGTGTCGGACGGCGCGCGGCCTGCGCCGGAGCTGTGGACGCCGCAGGTGCCGACCCGCGACGGTCTGAAGGCTACGGCAAAGTGGTACCGCGACAACGGTTGGCTCTAGCGCCGGCTGAGCGATCCATAGGGATTTACCGCGGCGCCGTTGATGCGGATTTCGTAGTGCAGGTGGGGACCGGTCGACAGGCCGGTCGATCCGACGTAGCCGATCACGTCGCCGCGCTTGACCGCTTGCCCCGGATAGACCGCCATCCGCGACATGTGGGCATAGCGCGATTGCACGCCCTTGCCGTGATCGATCTCGACCGCCTGGCCATAACCGCCGCGCCAGCCGGCGCTGTCGACCACGCCGTCCGAGGTGGCGCGGATCGGCGAGCCATAGGGGGCCGGCAGGTCGACCCCGGAATGACCGCGGACGATCCCCAGCAACGGGTGCGTTCGCACCCCGAACCCGCTCGAAATGTAGCTGGCGTTGACCGGCATGCCGAAAGGCAGCGCGCCGCTGCCAAGATAGCCCTTGGCCCCGCGTTTGCCGGCATTTTCCAGCGCGTCGCAGCGGCGGGTGGCGGCCACGATGTCGACCGGACGGCCGACCAGATCGAGCGCACGGCCGACGGTGACGCCAGGGGTGGCATCGGCACTTTCGTCGTCCCAGTCGGCATCGGCATCGAGCGCTTCGACCACCGGCGCCGCGGCCGCTTCGCGCACGCTCGCCGCCGCGCCGGGCAGCAGCCAAGCGGCGATCGCAATGCTCAGAGCCCTGCCGAAACGGGCAGGGACGCCGGAAATGCCCATGCGAAATCCCCTATCCATCGCCCGGCCTGCCGCCGAGTCGTATGGCTACCCGTGAGGCGGGTCATACAACAGGTTGGCGGAATTGCCGCGAAAAATCGCGGCATGGTCCGGAACGGCACGACTTCGGCGGTGCGCCTTGCCAAGGCCGGCCTCAGACCAGACCCATGTGACCGGCCTGTTGCAGCTTGTCGATGAAGCCCGCGGTATAGGCGTTCTCGGGATCGGCGCGGACGCATTGGTCGAGGAATTCGGCGTCCTTGCCGACCAGGATCCGCCAGCGCCCGGCGCGCACCCCGTCGAGCATGATCGCCGCGGCCTGAGCGGCCGAAGTCGGCGCGGTATCGCGGAATCCGGCGTTGGCCAGCGCGATCATCTGTTCCTCGCTCAGCGCCTTGGGGTCGATCCCCTGGGCCTCGATGGCGAAGATCAGCTCGTCCGAAATCCCGCCCTGGATCAGCATCGAATTGCCGGCGATTTCGGTGCCGATGTGGCCGGGCATGACCACCGAACAGTGGATGTGCGGCGCGTGCATCGCCAGGTCGACGATCAGCGCCTCGGTAAAGCCCTTCACCGCGAACTTGGCCGCCGAATAGGCGGTGTGCGGTCGCCCCGGGCCGAGCGAGGCCCAGAACCCGTTGACGCTGGAGGTGTTGACGATGTGCCCTTCGCTGGCGTTCCGAAGCATGGGAAGGAAGGCGCGCACCCCGTTGATCACGCCGTAGAAGCAGATGTTGAAGGTCCGCTCCCACGCCGCGCGCTCACCCGCCACAAAGCTGCCGCCGCCGCCGATCCCGGCGTTGTTGAACAGCAGGTGGACCGTGTCGGTGTCGAATTCGCGCCGCACCGCCTCGGCCCAGGCGTTCATTTCCTGCTCGATCGCCACGTCGGCGAGGAAGGTGCCGACCTTGGTCCCCTGCGGCGCGCCGTCGCGGCACAGCCGGGCGGTTTCGGCCATGTTGGCTTCGGACACGTCGCACATGAACACCGAGCAGCCCTCGGCGCTCAGCGCCCGCGCCAGCTCGCGCCCCATGCCGGTGCCGCCGCCGGTGATGACCGCGATCTTGCCTGCGAAGTCTTTCATGATTCGTGCTCCCTCCCAGTTGCTGCGCGCAGGAGGAACCGGACCCGGTCATTTTGCAAAAGAATTTTGCGCGCGCCAAGGCGCAGCGGTCAGAACGCCGGATCGAATCCCGGGGGAAGATCGCTGGCCGCGCCGTCGACGTGGATGCCGCATTCGGTCTTGTCCCAACCGCGCCAGCGCCCGGCGCGGGCGTCTTCGCCCGGGGCGACCTTGCTGGTGCAGGGCATGCAGCCGATCGAGGGATAGCCTTCCGCGACCAGCGGGTGCGCGGGCAGGCCGGTCGCGGCGAAATAGGCGGCGATCTGGTCGCTCGACCAGTCGGCCAGCGGGTTGACCTTGAGCCGCCCCGCGGCATCGCTGGTGTCGATCTCGAAGCGCGGCAGGCCGGTGCGGGTCGCGCTCTGAAAACCCTTGCGCCCGGTGATCGTGGCGTCGAAGTGGGTCAGTGCCGCGGCCAACGGAACGACCTTGCGGATTTCGCAGCAACCGTCGGGATCGTAGGACCAGCGCAGCCCGTTCTCGTCGCGCTTGGCCAGCACCTGGGCGTCGGGGGTCAGATTGACCAGCCCCGTCAGGCCCAGCCGGGCGACCAGTTCGTCGCGGTAGGCCAGCGTTTCGGGGAAATGCTTGCCGGTGTCGAGGAACAGCACCGGCACCGCCGGATCGATCGCCGCCAGCAGGTGCAGCAGCACGGCGCTTTCCGCGCCGAAGCTGGAAACCGCGGCGATCCGTCCGGCCAGACCTTCGTGCAGCACCGTGCCCAGCATCTCGCTGGTCGACACACCGGAAAAACGCGCGTTGAGCGCGGCCGCATCCTCCGCGGTGAACCGCGGGCCCGTGTCGAGCAGGTCGATGCGGCGCGCCGGTTCAGCCATGCCGTTTTGCCCAGATGGGCACGCGCCCGTCGCCGGTGGCCTGATAGACCTCGTCCCAGCGGCCAAAGGCGGTTTCGGCGTCGGCCGGGTTGACCGGCGGTTCGGGGGCGAAGGCATCGAACCCGCAGCGCCGTAGCAGCGCAAGGTGATCGACCGGCAGCTCGCCCACCGCGCGCAGCTCGCCGGTGTAGCCAGCCTCGCGCAGCACCCGCGCGGCGGAAAACCCGCGCCCGTCGGTGAAGACCGGGAAATTGACCTCGATAAGGCGCAGCCGGTCGAGGAACGGCAGCAAATCGCGCGCGTCGTCACCGGGTTCGAGCCGGACCGCGGTCGCATTGGTCTGACTGGCGAAGACGTCGACCGTCACCCCGGGATCGGCCACCGGTTCGTCTTCGCGAAAGCGGAACTGGACGTCACCCATAGATCGCCTCCTTGAACGGCGCCATGCCAAGGCGGCGGTAGGTGTCGAGGAAGCGTTCCTCGCCCTGCTTGTTGGTCAGGTAGACCTCTGTGGCCTTCTCGACCGCGTCGACGATCCCGTCCTCGGAAAAGCCGGGGCCGGTGATCGTGCCGAGCGAGGTGTCGTCGCCCTCGCAGCCGCCGAGCAGCAGCTGGTAGTTCTCTGTGCCCTTGCGGTCGACCCCGAGGATGCCGATGTGGCCGGCGTGGTGGTGGCCGCAGGCGTTGATGCAGCCCGAAATCTTGAGCTTGAGCTCGCCGATCTCGGCGCGGCGCGGGGCGAGCCGCTCGCTCAGCTTCTGCGCCACCGGGATCGAGCGGGCATTGGCCAGGCTGCAATAGTCCAGCCCCGGGCAGGCGATGATATCGTCGATTGCATCGAGGTTGGGGGTGCCGAGGCCATTGGCGTCGAGCTGCTGCCACAGCGCGTAGAGATCGGCCTTGCGGACATGCGGCAGCACGATGTTCTGGGCATGGGTGACGCGCAATTCGTCAAAACTGTATTTGCGGCCCAGGTCGGCCATCAGCCGCATCTGGTCGGCACTGGCATCGCCGGGGATGCCGCCGACCGGCTTGAGGCTGATCGTGGCGATCGCATAGCCGGGCTGCTTGTGCGCTTCGACGTTGCTGTCGAGCCACAGCGCGAAGTCGGGGTCGGAGCGGTCCACTGCCTCGGAGGCCCCGACTTCGAACGGCGGGTCGGTGAAATAGGTCTTGATCCGCTCGAGCTCGGCCAGCGGCGGTTCGATGTTCTGGGTCAGCAGGTGGGCGAACTCTTCCTCGACCTGGCGGGTATATTCGTCCTTGCCCAGTTCGTGGACCAGGATCTTGATCCGCGCCTTGTACTTGTTATCGCGCCGTCCATATCGGTTATAAACCCGCAAGCAGGCTTCCGAATAGGTTATCAGCTGATCGAGCGGGACGAATTCGCGGATCAGCGGGGCGATCATCGGGGTGCGGCCCATGCCGCCGCCGACATAGAATGCCGCGCCAATCTCGCCGTCCGCGTTCCTGACAATACGGATGCCGATATCGTGCAGGCGCATGGCGGCGCGGTCAGTCTTGCTGGCGATTACCGCCATCTTGAACTTGCGCGGCAGG
>JBJTLX010000194.1:0-21767 GCA_046063245.1 Novosphingobium sp. | reverse complement strand
GTTCTTCGGGAGCGGGCGAGATGCGATACGGTACGCGGATCATGGCGGTATGTTTTCTGGCCGTGCCACTGGGCGGGTGCATTGCCCGCACCGCGGTTGCGGTGGTCACCGCCCCGGTCAAGGTGGTGAGCAAGGGGGTCGATCTGGCCACGACCAGCCAGTCCGAGGCCGACGAAAAGCACGGGCGCGCGCTGCGCCAGCGCGAGGAGCGGCTCGGTCAGCTCGAGCGCGGCTATGACAAGGCGGCGGCGCTTTGTGCCCAGGGCGATGCCGCGGCCTGTCAGCGCCGGGATGCCCTTGCCCGCGACATTGCGATCCTGATGCCGCAGGTCCCGGTCGAACCGCGCTGATCAGGCCGCGGCGCGGCGCAGCCGGTCATTGATCGCCGCGCCGATCCCGGTGCCGGGAATCGGGGCGACGGCAATGCGCGGCTGCACGGCAGCGGCGGCGTGATGCAGGCAGGCATAGAGCCGGGCCGCAGCTTCGGCGAGATCGCCGCCGGGCGACAGCGATATGTCTCCGCCAACCGAGCCGAACCCAATCAAGAACTCGTCGGCGGCCTGGTCGGTTGCTTCAAGCCGGACCGGCTTGCCCGGCGCGTAATGCGAGGCGAGCTGGCCGGGGGCCTCGATCCCGGCAGTCTCGGCCAAGACCGGATCGGTTCCAAGCACCGCGGCAAGCGCGTCGGCGCCGATCGGACCCGGGCGCAGCACCTGCCACGTCCCATTGTCGCGCAGTGCAACGATGGTGCTCTCGATTCCCGCCGGACAGTCGCCGCCATCGAGGATCAGCGGCACGCGTTCGCCCAGCGAGGCGGCAACATGCGCGGCACTGGTCGGACTGACCCCGCCGCTGCGGTTGGCCGAAGGTGCGGCAAGTGCGAAGCCGCTGTCGTGCAGCACCTGCTGCATGACCGGATGGGCCGGACAGCGCAGCGCGATGGTCGGCAGGCCGGCGGTCACCGCAGGCGCAATCGCCGCATCGCCGCGCAGCGGCAGCACCAGGGTCAGCGCCCCGGGCCAGAACGCCGCGGCGAGGGCGCGGGCGGAAGCGCCGAACAGCGCCAGCCGCTCGCCCTGGGCCAGATCGCGCACATGAACGATCAGCGGATTGAAGTCGGGCCGGCCCTTGGCGCGGTAGATCGCCGCGACCGCGTCGCTGCTGTCGGCGCGGGCGGCGAGGCCATAGACCGTCTCGGTCGGCACCGCGACCAGGCCGTCTTGGCGCAGGATCGTCACGGCAGCCGCCAGGGCTTCCCGATCGGGCAGGCGGATCTGGCGCGGGTCATGCTTGCCGGACATGGCGCGGCGCTATAGGCGAAAGCCAGCAAAGCCAAGGGAAAGCCGCGAGAGAACCGATGGATTACACCGCCCCCACTGCCGATCAGGTCCTGGCCATCACGGTCAACGCCGGAATAGCCGAGCTGGCCGCGCAAGAACGTTTCGCCGCGGCGAGTCCCGACATGGTCGAAGCGATCGTCGAGGGGGTCGGCCAGTTCGCCGCGGGCGAGTTCGCCCCGCTCAACCGCAAGGGCGACGTGGACGGCGCCAAGCTCGCCAACGGCACGGTGACGCTGCCGCAAGGTTTTGCCGAGGCCTACCGCGCCTATGTCGAGCAAGGCTGGAACGCGATTTCCGGGCCGGTCGACCATGGCGGGCAAGGCCTGCCCTTCACCCTGGCCAGCAATGTCATCGAGAATCTCGGCAGCGCCAATATGGCTTTCACCCTGCTGCCGCTGCTGACCGTCGGCGCGATCGAGGCGCTGCATCACCATGGCAGCGCGGGCCAGCAGGCCCGTTATCTGCCGCGCCTGATCAGCGGCGAATGGTCGGGCACGATGAACCTGACCGAATCGCAGGCCGGGTCAGACGTCGGCGCGCTGCGCACCACCGCCACCCCGCGGGGCGACGGCACCTGGTCGATCAAGGGCACCAAGATCTTCATCACCTGGGGCGAGCACGACCTGTCGGGCAATATCGTCCACCTGGTGCTGGCCCGCACCCCCGGCGCACCGGCGGGCAGCCGCGGGATCAGCCTGTTCGTGGTGCCCAAATTCCTGGTCGATGCCGATGGCAGCCTGGGCCCGCGCAACGACCTGCGCTGCGCCGGGATCGAGCACAAGCTGGGAATCATGGCATCGCCGACCTGCGTCATGGCCTTTGGCGACAACGACGCATGCATCGGCGAACTGGTCGGTCATGAGAACGAAGGGCTGAAAGCGATGTTCACGATGATGAACAGCGCCCGCGTCAATGTCGGCAACCAGGGCGTGCAGATCGCCGAACGCGCGCTGCAGCAGGCCCGGCACTATGCCCGCGAGCGCGTCCAGTCGGCCCGGGCAGGGTCACCCGACAAGAGCTCGGTGGCGATCGTCGAACATCCCGACGTGCGGCGCATGCTGCTGCGGATGCGCGCCCTGACCGAGGGCGCGCGGGCGCTGCTTTACTACACCGCCGGCATGGTTGATCGCGGCGCGCTGGGGATTGGCGGCGCCCAGGCCCGCGCCGATTGCCTGGTTCCGCTGATCAAGGCCTGGGGCACCGACATTGGCTGCGAGGTTGCCAGCCTGGGCATTCAGATCCACGGCGGGATGGGCTTTGTCGAGGAAACCGGCGCCGCGCAGCACTATCGCGACGCGCGGATCGCGCCGATCTATGAAGGCACCAACGGCATCCAGGCCGCCGATCTGGTGACTCGCAAGCTGGGCTATGAAGGCGGCGCAGTCTTGACGTCGCTGCTGCAGGACGCGGCCCGTGATGGCGCAGCCTATCCCGAGCTGGCGGGACTGGCCCAGGACTGCGCCGGAATCGCCGAGTGGATGACCCAGGCCGCCACGCTCGACGACCGGCTGGCCGGCAGCGTGCCGTTCTGCACGATGTGCGCGGTCGCGGTCGCCGGGGCGCAGCTGGCCCGGCAGGCGGCTGCACTGGACGGGCAGGACACGCCGCAGGCCCGCGCCAAGGCGGTGGTGGCGCGCTACTTTGCCGAGCATGTTGCGGCCGAGGCGCGCGGGCTGAAGGCGTCGGCCACGGCCGGTGCGGCGCTGCTCTATGCGCTGGATGCCGAGGCGCTGGCCGGATGAGCACGGCCCCGGATCAGGGCGATCCACTGGCGCGGATTGCCGACGCGCTCGAGCGCTTGAGCCCCCGCCCGCATGGCCAGGCCGACTGGAACGCCAGCCCCGCCTATATCTGGGACGGCGCGCCGCGCGCCGTGGCGCAGATCGTCGCTCCGACGCTCGATCTGCTGCAAGGGATCGACGCGCAAAAGGACGCGGTGACGCAGAACGTCGCGCGGCTTGCCGCTGGCCACGCCGCACACGACATGCTGTTGTGGGGCGCGCGCGGCATGGGCAAGTCGGCGCTGCTGCGCGCCGCGGTGGTGGCGGCGCAGACCGCGGCGCCGCAGCGGCTGGCGCTGGTCCAGGTCGCGCCCGATGCGCTATCCCCGCTGGGCGGCCTGTTCGGCACCCTCGCTGCGGTCGATCGGCACTTTCTGGTGTTCATCGACGATCTCGGCTTTGCCGACGACGATTCGAGCGGCCCGCGGGCCTTGCGTTCGTGGCTGGAAGGCGGGGTCGAGGCCCGCCCGCCGCGGGTCCGGCTGGCGGTCACCTCAAACCGACGCGCGATCGTCCCGCGCCACCTGTCGGAGCAGGACGATCCGATCAACCCGCGCGATGCGGTCGACGACCGGCTCGCTCTGGCCGACCGTTTCGGGCTGTCGATCGGTTTTCACAACTGCACCCAGGACCAGTATCTGGCGATCGTCGCCGGCTATTGCCGGGTTCACGCGCTGGACTGGGACGAGGCCGCTGCGCTCGAGTGGTCGAAGCGCCGCGGTGCACGGTCCGGCCGTGTCGCCTGGCAGTACGTCACCGAACTCGCCGGGCGCGCCGGGAAGCCGCTATAGACCCCGCTACTGCTCCTTGACGGTCTCGTCGCGCTTGAAGTTGGCATTGAAGCGGTCGTTGGGATCGCCCTTCAGATCGCGCTGGGGCGGCATCCGCGCCGTGACCACGAGCTTTACCGCAGCGGCCGGCGCGGCATTCGGCGCGATCACCCGCCAGATGATCCCGGCGGTATCGTCGCTGACCAGCAGCGCGCCATCCCTGGCAAAGCTGACCCAGGTCGGGCGGCCGTGAGTCCGGTCCTTGCCCGGCACCAGGAAGCCGTTCAGCAGCGGCAGCGGCAGTCCCTGGGGGTTGCCGTTGGCATCGAACTTCACGAAGACCACGTCATAGCCCGACAGCGGCTTGCGGTTCCACGACCCGTGGCGGGCGATCACCGCGCCATTGGCAAAGTTCGGCCCAAGCTTTTCGCCGCCCTTGACGAAGGCCAGCCCAAGCGGGGCGATATGCGCGCCGAGGCCGTATTCGGGCTTGCGAACATAGTCGTCGAAGTATTCGGGCGGGGCCGATTTGACCCGGTCATCGTCGTATTTCTTCCAGTAAACCCACGGCCAGCCATAGTGCGCGCCGACCGGGACGTTGGTCAGATAGTCGGGGACCAGATCGGGGCCAAGCTGGTCGCGTTCGTTGACCACGGTCCACAATTCGCCCGACGAGGGATTGAAATCCATCCCGTTAGGGTTGCGCAGCCCTTGCGCATAGAGCCGCGGATAGCCGGTCTTGAGGTTGATCTCGAAGATCCCGGCGCGGCCCTTCTCGGCCTCCATCCCGTTTTCGCCGATGTTCGAGCTCGACCCGACCGCGACGAATAGCTGGCTGCCATCGGCGCTGAGCAGCAGGTTGCGCATCCAGTGATTGCCCGCGGCGGGCAGGTCCATCAGCTTTTTCGGCGCGGCACCCAGCGCGGTTTCGCCCAGCTTGTAAGGGAAGGCCAGCACCGCGTTGTGGTTGGCGACGTACAGCGTATCGCCGCGCCAGGCGAGGCCCGAGGGCGAGGCCAGGCCATTGCCCTGGCGCAGGGTGAATTTCTGTTCGGCCACCCCGTCGCCATTGCCGTCGCGCAGCAGGATCAGCGCGTCGGGCGACTTCACTTTCGCCCCGGCGCGCTTCATCAGCCAGGTCCCGACCAGCCCGGTGATCCCGCCACCCATATTGCCGGGCGGGGCGTCGGCCTCGGCCACGAGCACATCGCCGTTGGGCAGGGTCAGCATGACGCGCGGATGATCGAGCCCTTCGGCAAAGCGCGAGACGGCCAGACCCGGTGCCGCGGTCGGCGCTTCGCCCGCCGCCCAGCCGATCGGCCTGGCAATCCCGATCGAGGGGAAATTCTCGGGCTTGGGCGCAACAATCTGCGGATCGCGGCCTGACAGCTGATCGAGGCTTTTCTCCGCCGGGGTGCCCCTGAACAAGAAGAAGGCGAAGCCGCCGATAACCAGGATGAACACCCCAAGGGCGACGAGCAGCTTGCGTTTGGTCGACATGCCAAGCGAAATAGGCTTTAGCCGGCTAGGCCGCAAGCCGTCTGTGAGATAGTATTACCCGATGTATGCCTTCGCCCCCGATCCGACGCTGAGCAAGCCCGAACTCTATCGCGAACTGGCCCAGGCGGCGCAGGCCCTGGTCGCGGGCGAGCCCGACGGCATTGCCAACATGGCCAATGTCGCCGCGCTGATCGGCCAATATGTCGACCGGCTCAACTGGGCGGGGTTCTACCGCGTGGTCGCGGGTGAACTGGTGCTCGGTCCGTTCCAGGGCAAGGCGGCCTGCATCCGCATTCCCTTCGGCCAGGGCGTCTGCGGCACGGCGGCGGCCAGTGGCGCAACCCAGCTGGTGCCCGATGTCCATGCCTTCCCAGGCCATATCGCCTGCGACGCGGCCAGCCGCAGCGAACTGGTGGTGCCGGTGCTGCGCGATGGATCGGTCATCGCGGTGATCGATCTCGACAGCCCCGAGCCGGAGCGCTTCGATGCCGACGACGCCGCTGGAATCGAGCAGCTGGCCGCGGTGATCGCCGCCGCGATCTGACGTCTTGCCGCTGCACCAGATCGGGACAGCGGCGAAGCAGTGCCCGCGGCCCGCTTGGATTCCCCCCGTCAATGATGGTAACTTACGGGTTAACGCCGGAATTGCCCGGCGCGAGCAGGGGATTGCCATGCCGTTCCGTTCGTCGATTCGCTCCGCTTCCGTCGCAGCGGCGCTCGCCGCCGCCACGCTGGCGGCTCTTCCGGCGCAGGCCCAGTCGTCTCCGCCGCCGCCGCCCGTGGTCGATGCCGGACCGCCGATGATCCCGGCGCCGCCCCCGCCGATGGGTGCGCGCTATGTCTCCACTCCGGTTCAGCCGCAGGTCGACCAGGCCGCCTGGGAGCGCGCCTGGGCCGACTGGCTCGACGAATGCCGCTACAACCATCGCCGCGACTCCCGCGGCAAGACCATTGGCGGTGCGCTGATCGGCGGCGTGTTTGGCGGGATCGTGGGTAACGCAGTGGCAGGCCGCGGCGACAAGACCCTGGGCACCATTGCCGGGGCCGCAGTCGGGGCCGCCGCCGGGGGCGCGATCGGCAACAGCGCCGACCGCCGCCAGGACCGCCGGACGATGGATTATTGCGAAGCCTATCTCGAGCGGCACATGAGCTATGGCTATGGCCAGCCGGGTTACGGCCAGGCCTATGCCTATCAGCCGATGACCGTGATGGTTCCGGTGGCGCTGGTCCAGACCCAGACAGTCGCCGCGCCCGCGCCGGCGCCGCGCGAATGCACCGAGACCCAGGTGATCGAGGAATGGGTCCCGGTCGGCGGGTCCAGGCGCTACATCCCGCCGCGCCGCCGCGTGCCGGACAAGCGCATCCGCGTGGTCCCGGACAAGCGGATCCCGCTCTGACGACTGTGTCGGCCGCTAGAGCGAGCGGCCGATCAGTTCCTTCATGATCTCGCTGGTGCCGCCGAAGATCCGCGTCACCCGCGCCCCGCGCCACTGCCGGGCGATCGGGTATTCGTTCATGAACCCGGCCCCGCCGTGGAGCTGGAGGCACTTGTCGACGACCTCGCCCTGCAGCTCGGTGTGCCACAGCTTGGCCCCCGAGGCTTCGACCGGGGTCAGTTCGTGGGCGATGTGCCGCGCGATGCACCAGTCGAGGTGGGCCCAGCCGACCTGCAGCTTGGCCTTGAGATCGGCGAGCACGAAGCGGGTGTTCTGGAAATCGAGCACCGGCTTGCCGAAGGCCTTGCGTGTCCGGGTGAATTCCACCGTCATGTCGAAGGCGCGCTGCGCCGCGGTCTGGGCGGATACGGCGATGCCCAGCCGCTCCTGCGGCAGCTCGCTCATCAGGTAGATGAAGCCCTTGCCCTCTTCGCCCAGGCAATTGGTGATCGGCACGCGCACGTCCTCGAAGAACATTTCCGAGGTGTCGGCGGCGTCGAGCCCGACCTTGTCGAGGTTGCGGCCGCGCTTGAAGCCCTGGCGATCGGCTTCGACCAGCACGATCGAGACGCCCTTCCAGGCCGGCTGCACATCGTTGTCGGTCTTGCAGCAGACCAGGATCAGGTCGGCGTTCTGGCCGTTGGTGATATAGGTCTTCGACCCGTTGATGACGTAGTGGTTGCCGTCCTTCTTCGCGGTGGTGCGCAGCGCCTGAAGGTCGGACCCGGTGCCCGGCTCGGTCATGGCGATCGCGGTGACGATCTCGCCGCTGACCATCCTGGGCAGCCAGTGCTGCTTCTGCTCTTCCGAGCCGTATTGGATGATGTAGTTGGCGACGATGTCCGACTGGAGCGAGAACCCGGTTGCGACATCGGTGCCATAGCCGATTTCCTCGTCGATGATCGCGTTGTAGCCGAAGTCGAGGCCGAGCCCGCCGTAAGCCTCGGGCACGGTCGGGCAAAGCAGGCCGAGCTCGCCGGCCTTGGGCCAGACGTGCTTGGGAATGATCCCGTCCTCGTCCCACTTGGCGGCGTGCGGCTCAAGCTGTTCGGCGACGAAGCGGCGCACGGTGCCGCGGAACGCCTCGTGATCGTCGGTGTAACAACTGCGCGACAGCGAATCGAGCGACATGGCAATCCTCTCACTAGGACTATGCTGCCCGATTAAGCGCGCCGGCTGCGCGCCGCAACAGGATTTAATCGTTCGGTTAAATAGTCGGCCGAGTTGCGCGGCGCAACTTTGCCGTCAGCGGCGGCGCCCGCCGCGCAGACTGGTCCCGCGCGGCGGCGTGTCGCCGCGGACGATCGCACTGGGCAGCTCGATCCGGCAGGCATAGGTGGCCGGTGCATCGCCCGCCGCCGCCAGGGTCAGCGCCAGATCGACGACGCAGCGCACGCCGCCGTCGAGCGGGCGCTCGATCTGCGTATCGCCGCCTGCGCTGTTGAAATCGACCAGGCCGTCGAAACCGACCATCAGCGGCTCGCCCGACGGGCGCGCGACCAATGCCGTGCCGACCGGCAGATCGACGCCGTCGGGCCCGGTCAGGCGCAGCTGGCGCGGGCGGAAGCGGACCACATCGAGCGCGACCAGCCCGATTGCCCGGCGCGGCACCAGCACGCGGCGCTGGGTGGCGCGGGCCAGGGCATCGGCGGGGAGCTTTTCGGGATCGATGTCGAAGGTCAGCGGCACTTGCGGGGCGATGTTCTCGACCAGCAGCAGCCCGTCCTTGCGGGTCACCCCGGCCAGGCGGTTCTCGCGCATCACCGTCACCCCGCCGACGCGGCCGGTGCGGACCAGGGCATAGCTGCCGCCGGTCTGGTTGCGAGCAAAGACCGCGCCCCCGGCCGCCAGCAGCGTGCCGCGGGCGTTGAGCCGCAGCCCGTAGACCCCGCGGACACGCTCGGCCTGGGCCTCGACCCGGCCCTGCGGGCTGCGATAGCTGAGCGTCCCGGCGATCCGGCTCGAGGCACCGGCTTGCGCTTCGATCCCGTAGCCCAGTCGCTGCAAGTCGGTATCGCGGCGATAGTAGCCGGCATTGGCGCTGAGCGGCGATCCGGTGCCGCCGCTGGCCGAGGCCTGGGCCGAACGGCCGCCGCCGAACTGGAAGGACAGCCCCGCCCAGGCATTGACCGAGCGCGACTGCCCGCGGCGATAGCCGAGCGAGGCGAAAACATCGTTATTCTTGCGCAATTGCGTGCGGAACGAGGCATTGGCGAAAGTCACGCGCGGCTCAAGGAAGGCGAAGCGCGGGTCGAAACGCCGCTCCTGCCGCCCGCCCGACAGCTGAAATTGCGTCATATTCTTGAGATTGAACGAGATCTGGCCGAGAAATTCGCGCGGCGGCAGCGGATCCCCCAGCTTGCTGGCGACATCGCGGTACCCCGCGCTGGGCAGCGAGGCCGAAACGCGGGCCGAAAACCTGCGTCCGACCGATTCGAGGCCGAGGTTGATCAGGCTTCCGGTCAATCCGCTGTCATGTTCGGCGCTGACCCGGGTCTCCAGCGTGGCGAGCGCGATGCCGCCAAGCGCAAGATCGCCCCGGACACCTGAATTGATCAGGCCCGGGGTCCATTCGGCGCCGCCTTCCACCGTCAGGCGCGAGGAGATGCCGCGGCGATAGAAGAGATTGGCAGCAAGCGGACCATAGTCATTGCTGCGAATCCCGTATCGTCGTCGGACGAAGCCGGCGTTGATCGCGAATTCGCGCAAGCGCGGCGCCAGCAGCGAACGCGACATATAGAATTTGGCGTTCTGGATAGTTTCGCGGCCCAGCGCATCGCGCACGATCACCGAAACCTCGCCGCGCCCGGCATTCGACGGGACATTGCGCACGGTGAACTCACCCGGTTCGAGCTGGCCGAGGGTATAGCGCTGATCGCCGGTGATGATGTCGATCCCGGTCGGCACCGAAACCTGCCCGGTGAAGGCCGGCAGCGGGGTGGTGATCAGATCCGGGCGCAGCGAATAGTCGGAGGCGAGCTGAAAGCCGCCTAGCCGCAGCGCACGCTGGCTTTGTCCGCCGGCCGAAATGAAATCGCCCGCGGTGGCGGTCAGCCCGGCGCGCGGAAACAGCACCTGAACTTGCGAATCGAGCCGCAGCAGCCGCGGCGTGTTCGGCTGTGCTTCGGATACATAGCGCAGGCCGGTGGTGGCCGAGACATTGCCGCGGACCAGCGCCGCTTCGACCAGCGCGGCGGCGCCGCTGCGGCCCTTGACCAGGGTCGCGGTGAGATCGTAGTCGAGCCGGAAGGCGGTGAGCGGGGTCGATTCGCCGTCCTGGCGCGGCGCGCTGGCCATGTCGATCAGGTTGGCGCCGTCGCTTTTGCGCAGCAGCTGGACTTCGAGCCGCTGGCGCTGCGGGTCGAAGCGCCATTTGGCGATGCGCAGCGAATCGAGCGGGACGCGGCCGTTCTGCCCCGCCGAGACCGGCAATCCGGCGACCCGCGCGCCGTCGGCATCGATGGTCAGAACCCCGCCTTGCCAGGCCAGATCGACCAGCCGCGCCCGGGTATCGCCGTCAACCGCGATTTCGGACAGCCCGGGGCCGGACTGGGCCGCAACGCTTTGCGCGGTCACTCCGGAGGGAAGGGCGAACGGGTCCGTCTGCGCCAGAGCGGGAGTCCCGCCCAGGGCCGCGCCAAGCGCAGCGAGAAGCGCTAGGAGCCGTTCACCCGCAGCTGGGCGAAACCTGGACATTGGCCGTCTGGCCATCGACTACGGCGGTAATGATCACCGGTGTGGCGACACAGGCCGCGGCGAGGCCCCAGGAAATCGTCGATTGCCCCAGGACATAGCGCAGCGAATTGCGCTCCAGCGGAACCGGCGTTCCGCCCGCGGTCTTGAGCGCAACCGACATGATCCGGGCGGTCTGGCCGCCCGAATTGGTCAGTTCCAGCCGCGTTCCGGCAATCCGCCAGGCCAGCACGGAAGGTTCGGCCTTGTCGCGGTCGACAAACACTGGAAGCGTGAAACGCAGCCGCGCTTCGGCCTCGCCGCTCTGGGCAAGGGTCGGGTCGGGCAACTGATCGACCGCCAGCCGGAAACGCTTCTCGCCGGGCGAGGCAGCGCCCAGGCGCAGCACCCGGACGATCTGGGTGGTACCCGGGGCGATCGTGATGATCGATGGCGACACGGTCAGCGCGGACGAGGGGGCAAAGCGGTCTTCGCCCGCGTCCTGGCTCCACGCGAACAGCCGCGTCTGGACCGCCAACGGGCGTGCCGACGTATTGGTCAGCATCACCGTGGCCCCGGTCTTGACGGCATCGAGCTCGAGCCGCAGCGGGGCGATATTCAGCCGTGCGCCGCGGTCCGCAACTGGTGCGGCCGCGGCGGCAGAGGGCTCATCGGCGCGGGCGGCCTGGGCCAGCCCGAGGGAGAGGAACGATCCGCTTGCCGCGATAACGGCAAACTTGCTGAGAACAGCGGCAATGCGGATCATTCAGGTCTCCATGATGTTTAGAAGTTCACCGTGACGGTGACGGTATCGGTGTACGAACCGGCCGGAACCGAGCTCGCCGACGACGGGATGCGGCCATAGGCGGTCAGCGTGACCAGGCCGGTCGCGCTCGAACCGACGACGGTGTCGGCGGGCGAGGTGTTGCCCCAATTGAGGGTACGGCCGGCATCACGAAACACGCCGTACGGGATCCGCTTGGTCGCATCGGCGGTGTTCTGCAGGTTGCGCTGCGTGCCGACGGCATGGGTGCCGACGTCCATCGCCACGTCATAGGCCGCACCGATGGTGCAGACGAGATCGACGTTCGCGGTGGTGTCGACATTGACGCCGCCGACCGAGGTCAGCGTGCCGAAGGCCATCGGCGAAGCGACGACGGTGCACGAATTGATGACGTTGACCGACACCGGCATCTGGTTGCTGGCCGAAGCCGCAAGAGCCGGAGTGGCAGCGAGGGCGGCGATGGCCGCAAACCCGAAAGCAATCTTACGCATGGTCTCTATTCCCCTGAAACATTGGCAGTTCAGCCGTGTTCTCCATGCGTCACAAACCATTGCAAAATCCCTAATGGTTACAGGGAAATTTGCGGCTTGCTTGGGGAGAATACCTAGGGAAACATGGTTAACATCCGGTAAGCGCAGCGCGCCTTTTCGGCATGCCGCTTCAAAAAGTCCGGCGATGTCAGAAGCTGATAGTGACGGTCAGCGTGTCGCTGTAATTGCCCGCCTTGAGGTTCCGCGATGAGGCGAGCCGGCCATAGACCGGCAGGACGACAAGGCCGGTAATGCCGGAATTTCCGGTCAGGTTCTTTGCGCCGCCGGTGCCCCAGACTTGGCTGCGCGGCGGATCCTTGTAGACATCGTAGTTGATGAAGGCATTGGCCGTGGCGTTGAACACGCGGCGGTTGATGCCATTGGCGTAAAGACCGTTGTCGATGTCGAGCGTGAAGGGAATGTTGGGGGTGCAGGCGATCGATATTGTGGTCGACGAATCGACGTTAAGATTGGTCGGCACCGGAACCGTGAAGATCAGCGGCAGTGCGTTGACCGTGCAGCCGTTGATCACCTGGGCGCGCACCGGCATCGTATAGGTCGCGCGCCCGGCGTGTGCCGGGGTCGCCGCCAGCATCGCTGCGGCGGCAAGCACGATCAGTCCCTGACGATGCGCGAATCGCATCAATTGCCCCCTGAAGTCTCGATGTGAGAACTAGGGGTTCACCCTTGCGATGTGGTTAAGGGCCGATCAGCTTTGTTAAGCCTCTGTTTTCCTCAGAAACTTACGGTGACAACGAGCTGATCGGCATAGCGTCCGGCGCGCGGATCCTGATCGGGCAGGACCTTGCCATAGGCTTTCAGGCTGGCCTGGCCCGACGCATTGGTCATGCCGCTGGCGACCTCGCCGGGCCCGTCGGCCCAGCGCAGACTATGCCCCGGATCGCGGAAAATGTCATAGGCGACATAGCGATCGGCCAGCGGATCATAGGCCCGGCGCAGCGCGCCGCTGGCATGGGTCCCGCGGTCAAGAGCTATGGTAAACGGCTCGTCCGGTCCGCAGCGGATCGCGATATCGGTTGCCGCCTGACCGGTCTCGCCGCGGCGCACGCCGAGATCGAGCGGGGCCGCCGCCACGGTGCAATTCGGCAGGACTTCGACGGTGACCGCCATGGTCGTACCGGCCCGACCGGTCTGCGCCGCGGCCGGGGCGGCAAGGGCGATGCTGAGCAGGCAGAGGGCAATGCGGGACACAGCCACAGTCCTAACCCGGCGAACATTGCGCCGCACTTGGTCCCGGACTGCGTGGTTTTACGCAGGGCGGGTCGCGTCAGATCCCGCCACCGGTCAGGCGCTGGCAAATCAGGTCGAGCTGGTCGAGCGTGTGGTAGCGGATCGTCACCGCGCCCGAACGCGGGTCTGCATCGGCATTGATCCGCACCGGCAGCCCCAGAAACTCTTCGAGATGCCCCTGGACCGCGGCAATATCGGCGGTCGAGGCGGCATCGCGCTGGCCGCGGGCGCGGCGCGGCGCGCCAGGCGTGGCCGAGGCGCGGCGGACGCGCTTTTCGACATCACGCACCGAAAGATGCTTGGCCACCGCCTCGGCTGCCAGCATCACCGCATCGTCCGAACCGATCAGCGCGCGGGCATGACCCATCGACAGCCGCCCTTCCTCGACCAGATCGAGCACCGGCCCGGGCAAGGCCAGCAGGCGCTGGAAATTGGCGACGTGGCTGCGGCTCTTGTCGACCAGCTTGGCAATCTCGGCCTGGGTCAGCCCTTCATCCTCGGCCAGGCGGTGATAGGCCCGGGCCTCTTCGATCGGGTTGAGATCCTCGCGCTGGAGATTCTCGATCAAGGCCAGGGCATTGATGTCGCGCTCTTCCAGTTCACGGATTAAGGCAGGAATCTCATGCAGTTGTGCCTTCTGCGCGGCGCGCCAGCGGCGCTCGCCGGCAACCAGCCGCCACTGCCCTGCGCCGTGCGGGGTGACGATCACCGGCTGGATCACGCCGCGCGCGGCAATCGATGCGGCAAGCTCGTCAAGCGCCGCCTCGTCGAAGCGGCGGCGCGGCTGCCCCGGGTGCGGAACGATCGATGCCACGGCCAGCATGGCGAGCCCGGACGGCACTGTTGCAGCGGCACCCGACGCGGCCTGCGCTGCCACCAATGGCTCCTCGCGCCGCGATTCGCCGAGCAGGGCACCCAGCCCCCGGCCCAGCGCCGGCCGCTTGGCCGGGCCGCCTTCGGGCCTGGGCGAAATACGCACCACCGATTCGTCGCTCATGCGGCTTTCCTCTTTTCGGGCAGGCGGGTGATCAGCTCGCGCGCCAGCGCCATATAGGCGCGGCTGCCGGCGCAGGTGTGATCGTAAACCAGCGCGGGCAGGCCGTGGCTCGGCGCTTCGGACAGGCGGACGTTGCGCGGAATGACCGATTCGAACACCAGGCCGCCCAGGCACGAGCGGACATCGTCAGCCACCTGGTCGGTCAACCGGTTGCGCCGGTCGAACATGGTCAGGGCGATGCCGACAATGCCAAGCTCGGCATTGAAGCGCTGCTGGACCCGTTCGACCGTTTGCAGCAGCTGGCTAAGCCCCTCGAGCGCAAAGAATTCGCATTGCAACGGAACCAGCAGCGTATCGGCAGCGCACAAGGCGTTGAGCGTCAGCAGGCCCAATGACGGCGGGCAATCGATGAAACAGATGTCATGCCCCGCCGCACCGTTCAGCGCCTCGCGCAGGCGGTCGGTGCGATTCTCGACCGAAACCAGCTCGATTTCCGCCCCCGAAAGATCGACGGTGGCGGGAATGATGTCGAGATTGGGAATGCGGGTGGGCTGCTGACAGTCCGCAACAGAGGCCTGATCGACCAGCAGATCGTAGGACGACCGCTCGCGCGCATTGGTCGCGATGCCGATCCCGGTCGAGGCGTTGCCCTGCGGATCGAGATCGATAAGCAGGACTTTCCAACCGGTTGCCGCCATTGCCGTGGCAATGTTGATCGCCGTCGTGGTCTTGCCCACCCCGCCTTTCTGGTTGGCGATTGCAACGCGAATCACGGCTTCGCTCCCTTCTTTGCGGCGCTGGCCGGGCCGATCAGCCGACCGACGATAACGCCGGCGTCAGGATCGGTGCACGATTGTTCCACGTGAAACATATGCGTCCAGCCGGCGAGCTCGTGCAACTCATGCGCGGCAGAGCGCCCCTTGGGCAACAACCAAACGGTGTCCGCTGTGGAAAAGCGGGCGGATAGAGCCAGAAGCCGGGGCAGCGGCGCGAAAGCGCGAGCCGAAATCGTGCGCGCCGCAAAGCTTGCGACCTGCTCGAGCCGAGCGCCATGGATCGTGACGTTGGGCAGATCGAGCAGACAGACCGCGCGCTCGAGCCACGAAATCCGCCGCGCGCGCGATTCGACCAGGTGCACCGCGATGTCCGGGCGCAGCGCCGCCACCACCAGCCCCGGAAAGCCGGCGCCGGTGCCGAGATCGAGCCACGGCCCGGATGTTTCACGTGGAACATGCTGAAGCAGCTGGGCCGAGTCGGCAATGTGCCGCACCCAGATCTGCTCAAGACTCGCTGCGGCAACAAGATTCTGCGCCTGATTTTCCGCCCGCAGCGCCGCGATCAGCTGATCGAGCCGCCGTTCCGCCGCGGCATTCCATTCGGGCAAGGCCCGCACCCAGGCCTGCGCATCGGCTTCGCTGACCAGCATCACGCTGCGCGCCGCCGCGCCTGGACCAGCAACGCCGCCAGGGCCGCAGGGGTGATTCCCGGCACGCGCCCGGCGGCGGCAAGGGTTGCCGGGCGCGCCGCAGACAGCCGCTCAACCATTTCGCGCGACAGCCCCGGAACCGCGCCAAACGGAAAGCCCTCGCCCAAGGCAAGGTCTTCGGCCGCGCGCATGTCGCGCAGCTCGGCATCCTGACGGGCCAGATAGGGGGCATAGGCCGCGTCTTCGGCCACTTCTTCGGCCAAATCCGGATCGACCACCACGGCGTCGCCCAGCCACGGCTGAAGCGCTGGAAGGTCGACGCCGCCAAAGCGCAGCCATTCACGCATCGAAAGTCGCCCGGCATCGCCGCGCACGGGCAGGCCCGCGCCCGCCAGTTCGTGCGCACTCACGGTGGCTTCGAGCGTGGTTTCAAGCCGCTGCTTGTCAGCCTGGCGCTGCGCAAACCATGCAGCCCGCGCCGGGCCGATGCAGCCGGCGTCCAGCGCGAGCGGGGTCAACCGGGTCGCGGCATTGTTGGCGCGCAGGCGCAGGCGATACTCGGCCCGCGCGGTCAGCATGCGATAGGGTTCGGTCACGCCGTGCAGGGTCAGATCGTCGACCATCACTGCCAGATAGCTGTTGGCCCGGTCGAGCGGCGCTGGTGCCCGGCCGAGCACGGCAGCGGCGGCGTGCATTCCCGCGACCAGCCCCTGCGCCGCGGCTTCTTCATAGCCGGTCGTGCCGTTGATCTGCCCGGCGCAATAGAGCCCGGGGATTGCCCGCAGTTCAAGGCTGGGACGCAGCGCGCGTGGATCGATGTGATCGTATTCGACAGCATAGCCCGGCACGACCATTTCGACGCTGCCGAGGCCTTCCATCGTTCGCAGCATCGCCAGCTGGACATCGGCGGGGAGCGACGTGCTGATTCCGTTGGGATAGACCAGGTGGGTGTCGAGTCCTTCGGGCTCAAGGAACACCTGGTGCCCGTCGCGATCGGCGAAGCGGTGGATCTTGTCCTCGATCGACGGGCAATAGCGCGGACCCGCGGCACCGATCGCCCCGCTGAACAGCGGCGAGCGGTGCAGGTTGGCGCGAATCACCGCGTGACTCGCCGGATTGGTCCGGGTGATCGCGCAGAACACCTGGGGCAGCACCCGCCCTGTCCCCATCGCGCTCATCGTCCACGGCTCGGCATCGGAGGGCTGCTCGTCCAGCCGCGCCCAGTCGATGGTCCGTCCGTCGAGCCGCGGCGGAGTTCCGGTCTTGAGCCGCGCCATCGGCAGCCCTGCGCCGCGCAGCTGCGCCGCCAGCCGCTGCGCCGAGGCTTCGCCGATCCGCCCGCCGACCATCCGCTCCTCGCCGCGGAACAGCACGCCGCCAAGGAAGGTGCCGGTACACAAGACGACGGCCGGTGCCGACAATGCGGTACCATCGGCAAGGTCGATACCTGCGACGCGCCCGCCAGACAGCCGCAGCGCCGCCGCCTCGCCGGCGACAAGGGTCAGGTCGCCCTGCACCGCCAGCAGGGCCTGCACCGCGGCCTTGAAACGCTTGCGGTCGGCCTGGACCCGCGGCCCCTGCACCGCCGAGCCCTTCGAGCGGTTGAGCATACGGTAATGGATCGCCCCGGAATCGGCGGCGCGGGCGATGATCCCGTCGAACGCGTCGACTTCGCGCACCAGATGGCCCTTGCCAAGCCCGCCGATCGCCGGATTGCAGCTCATCGCGCCGATCGCATCGCGGTCGAAGCTGACCAGCGCGGCCCGCGCACCCATCCGCGCCGCCACCGCCGCGGCTTCCACCCCGGCGTGACCCCCGCCAATGACAATGATGTCGAACTGCTCCATCCTGCCCGCGCCCTTAGCGCAGCCGTGTTCCACGTGGAACACTATTTCCCGATGCAAAAGCGTCCGAACAGCGCGTCGAGCATGTCTTCGGTGGTGGTCCGGCCGAGCAGCGCGTCGAAGGCGACGCGGGCGAGGCGGAGGCTTTCGGCGATCAGCAGCGGGTCGATCAGGCTCGCCGCCGAGGCCAGGGCTTCGCTGGCTTCGCCGAGCAGGCGGTGCTGGCGCTGGCTGAGCGCGGCCTCGCCCGGGCGCGGCATTCGGGTCCGCGCGGTGGCAACCAGATCGCTGCGCAGGGTGTCGAGGCCCACGCCGGTGAGGGCCGAAACACAGTGGCGCGGGCTCTGTTTGGGCACATGGCCAATCCGGTCGATTTGCGCCGCGATTTCCCAGGCCCCGGCGGGACCGTCACCCTCGGGCCCGAGCCACAGCACCAGATCGGCCGCTTCGACCGCGGCGCGGGCGCGCGCGACCCCGATCGCCTCGATCGGATCGCCGGCCTGGTCGCGCAGTCCGGCGGTGTCGAGGAAGCGGAACGGCACCCCGTCCAGCGCCACCGGATGCGTCAAGACGTCACGCGTGGTCCCGGCGAGCGGCGCGGTGATCGCCGCCTCGGTCTCAACCAACGCGTTGAAAAGTGTACTTTTTCCGGCATTGGGCGGACCCGCGAGGACCACCTTGAAGCCCTCGCGCAGCGCTTCGGCGCGGGGCCGGCTCAGCCAGGCGGCGAGTTCGCGCTGCAACCCGGTCACTTGCGCCAGAAAGGTGCCCGGAAGCTGCGCCACATCATCCTCGTCGGCAAAGTCGAGCACCGCTTCGACCCCCGCCGACAAGTGCAGCAACGCGTCCCGCCAGGCCTCGACCGTGCGCGAAAAGTCGCCCCCGGCCATGGCCAGTGCTGCCTGGCGCTGTAATTCGGTCTCGGCGGTCAGCAGATCGGCCAGGCCCTCGGCCTCGGCCAGGTCGATCCGGCCATTGGCGAAGGCGCGGCGGGTGAACTCGCCGGCAACGGCCGGTCGCAGTCCGGGGAGCGCGGCCAGGGCCACCTCAACCGCGCGGACCACCGCGCGTCCGCCGTGGCAGTGCAGCTCGAGCGTGTCTTCGCCGGTTGCGGTTGCCGGTCCGGGCAGCCACAGCGCCAGCGCGCGATCGAGGATCGCCCCCTGCCCGTCGCGCAGCGTCACCGTGACCGCCTTGCGCGGCGGCAGGCTGCGCCCGGCCAGCGCAGCAAGCGCCGCCCCTGCCGCCGGCCCGCTGACCCGGATCAGCGCGATCGCCGCCGGAGGCGCGCCGCTCGACAAGGCGAAAATGGTATCAGCCATTGTCATCCGCGGCGCCCTGCGCGGTCAGTCGTCCGCTTTCTTCTTGGCGCCGGCGGCAAAGGCGTTGCCGCTTTCCATGAAGTTCTGGAACAGTTTCATTCCCACCTGTCCCATCGGGGCAAGGCCCTTGGCGAACTCCTGCAGCTGGTCGACGCTGCCCGCACCCTTCATGGCTTTGGAAATGGCATCGACATAGAACTGGTTGGCCTTGCCGACATCGGGCAGGCCCAGGAAGGTGCGCGCCTCTTCGGGCGTGCAGTCGATCTCGACGTGGACTTTCATGTTTCCTCCTTGGGCGAACCCGGTCTCCCCCGTACCAAGCTGGCATAGCCCCTTGGCAAAGTCCACGGCGTGCTTAGGGTGCGCGGGCGAAGACCTATCCGTGATGGAGCAGCACAATGGCCGAAACCGCCCACATCCCCACTCTCGACGGCAGCGGCGCGATCCCTGCCTACGTCGCCCGGCCAGCGGGCACGCCCAGCGCGGCGATCATCGTCATCCCCGAAATCTTTGGGGTCAACGAAGGGATCCGCGGCAAATGCGCCAAGTGGGCGGCGCTGGGCTATCTCGCGGTCGCGCCGGACATCTTCTGGCGCTTCGCCCCCGGGGTCGAACTCAACCCCGACGTGCCCGAACAACTCAACGAAGCCTTCGGCTATTTCCAGCGCTATGACGCCAATGACGGGGTCTATGACATCGAAGCGGCAATCAAGTGGTTGCGCGGCAGCGAGGGGATCGCGAAGGTCGGCTGCGCCGGCTACTGCCTCGGCGGGCGGCTCGCCTTCATGGCGGCGACGCGGACCGATATCGATGCCGCGGTCGGTTATTACGGGGTGATGATCGACCAGATGCTGGGCGAGGGCCATGCCATTGCCCGGCCCCTGATGCTGCACATCCCGACCGCCGACCATTTCGTCGGGCCCGAGGCCCAGGCCGCGATCCACGCCGGTCTGGACGATCATCCGCGGGTGACGCTGCACGACTATCCCGGGCTCGACCACGGCTTTGCCGCCGAAATGGGCGCGCGCCGCGACGAAGCCGGGGCCGCGCTGGCCGACGGGCGGACCGAAGCCTTTCTCAAGGAGCATCTGGCATGAGCACCGCTTCACACAACGGCCGCGACGGGCTGGCCCGGTGGCAAACTTACATGGAAGCGGGCGGCGGCATGGACCTGCTGGCCGACCTGCTGGCCGACGACGCGGTGTTCCACTCGCCCGTGGTCCACACCCCGCAGGCCGGCAAGGCCAAGGTCATGGCCTACCTCGGCGCAGCCGGACAGGTGTTGGGCAACGACAGCTTCCGCTACGTCCGCGAGATCGTCGACGGCGATAACGTGATGCTGGAATTCGCGCTGGAACTCGACGGAATCAGCATCAACGGGATCGACCTGATCCGCTTTGGCGATGACGGAAAGATCCACGATTTCAAAGTAATGGTCCGCCCGCTCAAGGCGATCAACAAGGTCTGGGAAATGATGGGCGCACAGCTTCAGGCGGCGGGTTGAAGGCTGGCGCGCAGGAAGGCGAGCCGGTCCTCCACCGCAGCCAGCGGCAAGTCCGCTACCGCATAGCCATAGCGCCGCCATGCCGCGGTGACCGCCTCGTCGCTTGCCACTGCTCCGGCCCAGTCCTGGATCCGTTCGGCGTCCTGGACATAGATTTCCGCCCAGGCCGGGGCGCGCAGGATCGGGCCGTGGTAGCGCAGCGCGCGGCACGCCCGGTCGATTGCCGGGGCGATGGGTAAGCCCGATACGTCTAGAAAGCCGACCACGTCGGGAAAGCCGCGGTCGAACAGGACCGGGCCGGGATGATCGGCAAGGCGTTCGAACTCGCGCGCGTGGGCCTCGAGCATCGCCTCGGCAAAACCCAGCGGATCGGTTTCGCGCAGCGCCATCCCGCCCGGGGCCTTGAGCAGTTCGCGCGCCACTTCGGGCGATGTCGCGATCCCGGCCGCCGCGGCGGCATCGAGCAGCGTGGTCTTGCCCGCCCCGGGCGCGCCAGTCAGGACGGCATGGCGCGGCATGGCGATCATCCGCCCGCCGAACCGTCGATTCGGCAGCCGCCACCTTGACGCCACTCGGCTTCAGCGGGCGGCTCCCACAGGCCTTCCATGAAGTCGAACATGTCCCGGTCGACCTGCATCGCGTAAGTTTCGCCGCGCTCTTTGTTGCGGCGGTTGACCCGGTACCAGCGCTCATCGGCGGGCACGTCGATGAAGTGCACTGCCGCCAGCAGACCTGCCTCGTCAGCTAGCGTGCGGAATTTGTCGCGGTGGACCTTGGTGGTGAAGCCCAGATCGAGCACGGCCGGCACCCCGCGCGTCGCCAGCTGCCGCACGTTGTCGAAGATCAGCGCTTCGCAGCGCCCGATCCGCTCCATCGTCCAGGCAAATTGCAGCGGCTGCGGGCTGTCGGGCCAGAACAGCGCGGTCATCCACTCGTCGATCGAGAACCGCACGCCGCCGATCGCGTCGGCCAGCGTGCGGGCATAGGTGGTCTTGCCGGCCCCGGTGCAGCCGACAACAAGGATCATGCCGGCTGCCATCGGTAGCTCCTACTGGTTCATCGTCGCGAAGAAGTCTTCGTTGGTCTTGGAATCCTTCATCTTGTCGAGGAGGAATTCCATCGCGTCGACCGTGCCCATCTGCATCAAGATGCGGCGCAGCACCCACATCTTGCTGAGCTTGTCCTTGGCGACCAGCAGCTCTTCTTTACGGGTGCCGCTCTTGCCGACATCGAGCGCCGGGAAGACGCGCTTGTCGGCGACCTTGCGGTCAAGCACGATTTCGGAGTTGCCGGTGCCCTTGAACTCTTCGAAGATCACTTCGTCCATGCGGCTGCCGGTATCGATCAGCGCGGTGGCGATGATTGAGAGCGAACCGCCTTCCTCGATGTTGCGCGCCGCGCCGAAGAAGCGCTTGGGGCGCTGCAACGCGTTGGCGTCGACACCGCCGGTGAGGACCTTACCTGAGCTTGGCACCACAGTGTTGTAAGCGCGACCAAGGCGGGTGATAGAGTCGAGCAGGATCACCACGTCGCGCTTGTGCTCGACCAGCCGCTTGGCCTTTTCGATCACCATTTCAGCCACTTGCACGTGGCGAGTGGCTGGCTCGTCA
>JBJTLX010000193.1:0-3137 GCA_046063245.1 Novosphingobium sp. | reverse complement strand
GATCCAGTCCTCCAGCACCGGGGCGATCTGGCCGCGCCACTTGGAGCCGTTGAAGATGCCATAATGGCCGACATCGGCGGCGAGCAGGTATTGCTTGCGGCTTTGCGCCAGACCGGTCGCCAGGTGCAGCGCGGCCTTGGTCTGGCCGATCCCCGAAATGTCGTCGCGCTCACCCTCGACCGCAAGGATGGCGGTGTCCTTGATCTGGCCCAGATCGACCCGCTTGCCGCGGTGGATGAAGGTGCCATTGGGCAGGCTGTGCTTCTGGAACACCTCCTCGACCGTCTGGAGGTAATAGGCGGCGTTGAGATCGCAGACCGAGCGATACTCGTCATAGAACGCCTTGGTCGCATCGGCGCTGTCGTCGTCGCCGTCGATCAGATGCTTGAACATGTGGTAGTGGCTCAGCATGTGATTGCCCAGGTTCATGCTCATGAACCCGGCCAGCTGCATGAAGCCGGGATAGACCCGCCGCCCGGCCCCGGGATACTGCAGCGGCACCGTGGCGATCACGGTGTGGCGGAACCATTCGATCGGACGCTGCATGGCGAGATCGTTGACCGAGGTCGGCGCCTCGCGCGTGTCGATCGGCCCGCCCATCATGGTCAGGGTCAGCGGGCGGCAAGGGTGCTTGGTATCGGCCATGATTGCGGTCGCGGCCAGGGTCGGGACCGAGGGCTGGCACACCGCCAGGGCATGGGCGCCCGGACCGATTTGGGCGAAGAAGTCGATCAGGTAGTCGATATAGTCGTCCAGGTCGAACTCGCCCGCGCTCAGCGGAACCATCCGCGCGTCGGCCCAGTCGGTGATGTAGACCTTGCAGCGTTCGATCATCCGCGCCACGGTGCCGCGCAGCAGCGTGGCGAAATGGCCGCTCATTGGCGCGACGATCAGCAGCCGCGGCGCGTCCTTGGGCAGGCCTGGGTGGGTGAAGCGCAGCAGGTTGCCGAACGGCTTGTGGACCACGATCGCTTCGGTAACGGGGAACGACGTGCCGTCGACCTCGACCGTTTCGATGTCGAAGGCGGGCTTGCCGTAATTGGCCGAGGCATGGGCGAAGACCTCCAGCGCCGAGGCCATGACCGATCCGCCCGCACCATATCCGAACGGCAGCGCCGGGTTGCTGAGCACCTCCGCCCCGACCGAGGCCCAGGTGCTAGCGGCGTTCATCCAAGAGCGATTGAGTTCGTAAACCGTGTAGAGCACTGTGCTGCGTTCCCTGTCTGGCCGCCTTGATACGGCTGATTTGCCCCGCATCGTGGCGGCAATCGTTTCATTGTGCAATGCAATAAATCATGCCGCAGCGCACAACCTGGCCGCCGGGTCGGTAATTGCCTCTTACGTCCCGGCACGCCTGTGCTAGGAGCGCGGGCCATGAGTTCCGACACCCCGGTCGCCGAAGCGACTGCTCAGCCCACGCCCGATCCCAAGCCGGCCCGCAGCCTGGGTCCGCTGCGGATGATCTGGCGCGAAACCGCCAAGTATCCGCGCCAGGTGCTGTTCGCCGGACTGGCGCTGCTGGTCACCGCCACGGCAACCATCGCGATCCCGGCGGGTTTCCGCCTGATCATCGACCGCGGCTTTGCCCAGGGCGGCGATGTCGCGGCGATCGGACGCTGGTTTCGCTACCTGCTGCTGCTGGTCGCGGTGCTGGGGCTGGGTACGGCGACGCGGTTCTATTTCGTCTCGTGGCTGGGTGAGCGCGTCGTCGCCGACATCCGCCTGAAAGTGCAGCAGAACCTGCTGCGCTTGTCGCCCTCGTTCTTCGAGGCCAACAGCCCGAGCGAGATCTCCTCGCGGATGACCGCCGACACCGGGCTGATCGAGCAGGTTGTTGGGACCACCGTCTCGGTCGCGCTGCGCAACCTGATCATGGGCACGCTGGGCATTGGCTACCTGTTCGTGCTCGCGCCCAAGCTGGCCGGGGGGCTGGTCATCGGCATTCCGCTGGTGATCCTGCCGATCGTCTTCTTCGGCCGCCGGGTCCGTTCGGTCTCGCGTTCCAGCCAGGACCGGGTCGCCGACATCGGCACGATCATCGCCGAAACGCTGGGCGGGATGCGCGTGGTCCAGGCCTTCAACCAGGAGGCGCGTGAGCAGGAACGCTTCGCCGGCGCGGTCGAGCGGACCTTCGATACCGCACGCCGCCGCATCCGCCTGCGCGCGGTGATGACCGCGGTGGCGATCACCGCGATCTTCGGTTCGATCGTCATGCTGGTCTGGGACGGTGCGTTGGGCGTGGCCCGCGGCACGGTGTCCGGCGGGACGATCTTTGCCTTCGTGATCACCGCCGGGATCGTTGCCGGCGCGTTCGGCGCGCTGACCGAGGTCTATGGCGATCTGCTGCGCGGGGCGGGCGCGGCCAGCCGCCTCAACGAACTGCTCAACGAAAAGCCCGCGATCGCCGCGCCGGAACGGCCGCTGGCGCTGCCCAGCCCGGGGCGCGGCAAGCTGGCGTTCGAACATGTCAGTTTCCGCTATCCGACCCGGCTCGAAACCGCGGCGCTGGCGGACTTCTCGCTGACGGTCGAACCCGGCGAGACCGTGGCGATCGTCGGTCCGTCGGGCGCGGGCAAGTCGACGCTGTTCCAGCTCGCCGAGCGGTTTTACGACCCGCAGGCCGGGACGATCAAGCTCGACGGGGTGCCGTTGACCGCGGTCGATCCCGCCGAAATTCGCCGCCGCATGGCGCTGGTGCCGCAGGAGGCGGTGCTGTTCGCCGCCAATGCCCGCGACAACCTGCGCTATGGCAACTGGCTCGCCAGCGAGGAGGAAATCTGGGACGCCGCCCGCGCCGCCAATGCCGAGAGCTTCCTGCGCGATCTGCCCGAGGGGCTCGACACCTTCCTCGGGGAAAATGGCGCCCGGCTCTCGGGCGGACAGCGCCAGCGCATTGCGATTGCCCGTGCACTGCTGCGCGACGCGCCCATCCTGCTGCTGGACGAAGCGACCAGCGCGCTCGACGCGGAAAGCGAACGACTCGTGCAGGATGCGCTCGACCGGCTGATGCAGGACCGCACCACATTGGTCATCGCACACCGCCTGGCGACAGTCCGCGCGGCCGACCGGATCGTGGTGATGGACGCGGGCCGGATCGTTGAGACCGGAACGCACGAGCAGCTGAGCAAGGCCGGCGG
>JBJTLX010000192.1:0-3718 GCA_046063245.1 Novosphingobium sp. | reverse complement strand
CATTCTCGCCGATCCGGCCCCAGCGCGGCGTGGTCGGCAGCGTTGGAGCCTCGATGCCCGAAATCGTCCGCAGCGCCCTCGTCGAGCATTCCGCCGCGCGCATGTTCGCGCTGGTGAACGCCAGGTGGTTGAGCTGGTACTCATCGTGGAAGAATTGCCTCCCCGAAACCCCGCCGTCGTTCAGTGCCGATTTGCGCAGGAAGGCGATGTCCCCGCCGGCACAGAACCCGCGCCCTTCGGCGTGATCGACGATCACCACCGAAACCGCGGGATCGGCGCGCCACTCGAGCAGCGCCGCGGTCATCGCGTGGACCATGTCGAGCGTCAGCGCGTGAAGCGCCTTGGGCCGGTTGAGCGAGAGAATTCCGGCATGGCCTTCGCAGCGGATAAGGACGTCATCGGTCATTGAGTTCGCTCCGCGGCATGAATGGCTGATTTGCCTCGTGGAAGCAGCTTCCAAGCGACTAACCAATAGATCATCGCACCGGACAGGCTCAATGTTGTCATCGTGACCGCGATGAAAATATTCAAACCCTGGTAGGGAACTTCGGTAAATGCGAAAGTCAGAAGGACACTCAGAACGAGCCCTGATATGACGAACACGGGCCAGTGGCTGACCCGACGAAGTTCTGTTAGCAAGATCACCGGGATGGCAACTGGCAATGGATAAATCAAAGCGATTGCGACAAAAACAGCAAAGCCAAATACAGCCTCAGAGAAATCCCATCCGCTGCCGTCCGAAGAAATGAAGCCATAAGCAAGAAAGGCGCCCGCGCAAAAGGCCGCCGCAGACAAATAGGCCAGCATGACAACGAAGAGGCGGCGGAGCGCACTCATTGCCGCAGCAGGTCCCGGCCGACGATCATCCGCATCACCTGGTTGGTCCCCTCGAGGATCGAATGCACGCGCAGGTCGCGCCAGAAGCGCTCGATCGGGTAGTCCTTGAGGTAGCCGTAGCCGCCGAACAGCTGCAGCGCATCGTTGACGATCTGGCTGCCGCTGTCGGTCGCCAGCCGCTTGGCCATGGCCGAAAAGCGGCTTTTGTCGGGTGCACCGGCATTGACCTTGGCGGCGGCGAGGTAAAGCAACGCGCGCGCCGCCTCGAGGTCGGTCGCCATGTCGGCCAGCATGAACTGGGTGTTCTGGAAATCGGCGACCGGCTGGCCGAACTGCTGGCGATCCTTGGTATAGGCCACCGCCTCGTCAAGGCAGCGCTGCGCCCCGCCCAAGGAGCAGGCGCCGATGTTGAGCCGCCCGCCGTCGAGCCCGGCCATGGCGAAGCGGAAGCCTTCGCCTTCGGCCCCGACGCGGTTGGCCACGGGCACGCGGCAGTCCTCGAACACCACCTGTGCGGTCGGGCTGGCGTTCCAGCCGAGCTTCTTTTCCGGCGCACCGAACGACAGTCCCGGGGTGCCCTTTTCGACCACCAGGCAGGAAATGCCCTTGGACTTGTCCTCGCCGGTGCGGACCATGCAGACGTAGATGTCGTTGGTGCCCGCGCCCGAAATGAACTGCTTGGTGCCGTTGAGGACATAGTGGTCGCCGTCGAGCCGCGCGCTGGTCTTGAGCGCGGCGGCGTCCGAGCCCGAACCCGGCTCGGTCAGGCAGTAGGAGGCGATCTTTTCCATCGAGACCAGATCCGGCAGGAACCGCGCCTTGACCTCGGCCGAACCGAAGCAGTCGATCATCCAGGTCGCCATGTTGTGGATCGAGATATAGGCGCTGGTCGCGGGGCAGCCATAGGCCATCGCCTCCATGATCAGCGCGGCTTCGAGCCGGCCGAGGCCGATCCCGCCGTTCTCTTCCGAGACATAGATCGCGCCGAAGCCCAGCTCGCCCGCGGCCTTCCACACATCGACCGGGTAGTGGCTCTTCTCGTCCCATTCGGCAGCGAAAGGCGTGATCCGGTCAGCGGTAAAGCGCCGCGCCATATCCTGGATGGCGAGCTGATCCTCGGTCAGGGCAAACTGGTCGTGCATTCCTTCTATCCCCTTCGGCCCGGTCTAGCTGCAGCCGACGCTGACGATCGCCATTGCATCGTCATAGCCCACGGTCAGCCGGCCGTATTTGTATTCCATGGTAACCGCGGTGCGCGGCGGCACCCAGCGGATTTCGCGCGCGCCGGTCGCGGCGAGCAGGGCCGCGCCGCTCTCGCTGCTGGCGGGGCGGCTGATGAACGCCTGCCCCGGCGCGGCCAGGCAGCTGTCGGCAGTGGCCGGCGGGGGCGAGCCCGCGCCAGCCAGCGGCGCGCAGGCGCAAAGCAGACACGCAGCGGCACCAAGCGTCAGGTTCGGGGCTGTGCGCATCCGCTCCTCCTCGGCTCACTTGCACCGGGTGTAGGTGCGCGGTCCCGGCACCGCATCGTCGCCATATTCCTGCAGCACCAGCTGGCCCGCGCCGGGCTTGACCTCGAACTGCGCATCGCGGCTCCACTGCATGCCTTCGCCTTCATAGGCCAGGGCCGCGCGCATGCGGTTTTCGCTGCTGTCCTTGACCCGTTCGATCCGCGCCACCGATTCGTAGAAGCGGATTTCGCGCGCGGAGACGGTAATCATGCCCTTGTTGTCACCCCTTTGCGAGGTGCAGTCGCCCGGGACCAGACCCCACCGGCCCAGCATGGCCGCGGGGAATGCGGTCGCGGCAGCCGGGCTGGACGGCGCCGCGGTTGCGGATTCGCTGGCCGTCGCCGGCGGCGGGGCAATGGTCGCCGCGTCTTCGCTGGGCACCGGCGCGGGTGCCTCGTTCGAACAGGCGGCAAGGGCGAGCAGCGCCGCCAGGGCTGGAATACGGGTCCGCTTCATCGCACTGTCTCCGCTTTCGGGCTGCTCCGGCCGGAGCGCCAAGACGGAACCAGCGCGCCGATGACGGGACCGGTTCCGGCTGCCAGGGCCACGCCGGCTGTCATGCTTCCATCACCTCGGCCTCGATTTCAACCTTCCATTCGGGGCGAATGAAGCCCGAGACGATCAAGGTAGTACAGGCCGGGCGCGCCGCGCCGAACCATTTGCCGTGGACCCGCGCGACCGCGTCGAAATCGGCGCGGTCGGTCAGATAGATGCAGGTCCGCACGGTATCGTCGATATGGCCGTCCAGATCGGCGATCGCCTTGGCGATGATCGCACAGCAGCGCTCCATCTGCGCTGCGGCATCGCCGGGCGTGGTCGATCCGTCGGGCTCGATCGGCGCCGTTCCAGCGACCATGATCTGCTTGCCGGTGCGCACCGCCCGGCAGAAGCCGATCACCGGCTCAAGCGGCGAGCCGCTGCTGATGCGGCGCTTGGTCACGCGCTCACCCCATTGTCGGGATGACGAAGGCGTTGCTGCCGTCGCCGCCGCCGTCGGGCCAGCGCGCGGTGACCTTCTTGACCTTGGTCCAGAACTTCAGCCCTTCCATCCCGTACTGGTCGGTATCGCCAAAGCCCGAACGCTTCCACCCGCCGAAGCTGTGATAGGCGACCGGGACCGGGATCGGCACGTTGATCCCGACCATGCCGACATTGACGCGCGCGGCAAATTCGCGGGCGGCGTGGCCGTTGCGGGTGAAGATGGCGACCCCGTTGCCATACTGGTGCTTGCTGGCCAGGCTGAGCGCATGTTCGAAATCGGCGGCGCGGACAATTTGCAGCACGGGTCCGAAGATTTCGTTGTGATAACTGGTCATGTCGGGCGTCACCCGGTCCAGCAACGTCGGCCCCAGGAAATAGCCCTCTTCGTGCCC
>JBJTLX010000191.1:0-52353 GCA_046063245.1 Novosphingobium sp. | reverse complement strand
CCGGGCTAATGACCGACCTGAAGCTCGATCAGGAAACGATCATCACCGCGCTGCTTCACGACACGGTCGAGGACACACTCGCAACGATCGAGGACGTCGAGGCGAATTTCGGCGAGGACGTTGCGCGGCTGGTCGACGGGGTCACCAAGCTCTCCAAGATCGAGGCGATGGGCGAGACCGAGCGTGCCGCCGAGAACCTCAGGAAATTCTTCCTCGCGATGAGCGAGGACATCCGCGTCCTCCTCGTCAAGCTGGCCGACCGGCTGCACAACATGCGCACGCTCCACTTCATCAAGAGCGAGGAAAAGCGCCGCCGCATCGCGCGCGAGACGATGGATATCTACGCCCCGCTGGCCGAGCGGGTGGGGATGTACGAATACATGCGCGAGATGCAGCTGCTCGCGTTCGAGCAGCTCGAGCCTGAGGCCTATGCGACGATCACCGGGCGGCTCGCGCAGATCCGCAGCAGCGAGGGCGGGCAGGTCGATTCGATCGCGCTGTCGATCAAGCAGGCGCTGGCCGAGGCGGGCCTCAAGGTCGAGGTTTCCGGCCGCGAAAAGCACCCCTATTCGATCTGGAAGAAGATGGCCGAACGCCATGTCAGCTTCGAACAGATCACCGACATCATGGCTTTCCGCGTGCTGACCGACAGCGACGAGGACTGCTATCGCGCGCTGGGCGTGCTCCACCGCACCTGGCAAATGATCCCGGGGCGCTTCAAGGACTATATCTCGACGCCGAAGTCGAACGGCTATCGCAGCCTGCACACCGCGCTGATCTTCGAGAATTCGATGCGGATGGAAGTGCAGATCCGCACCCAGGAGATGCACCATACCAACGAATTCGGGCTGGCCGCGCACTGGGCCTACAAGCAGCACGAACGCCCCGACGGGCAGGTCGGCTGGCTGCGCGACCTGATCGAGATCGTCGATGCCAGCCACGATGCCGAGGAGCTGCTCGAGCATACCAAGCTGGCGATCTATCAGGACCGCATTTTCGCCTTCACCCCCAAGGGCCAGCTGTTCCAGCTGCCCAAGGGCTCGACCCCGGTCGACTTCGCCTATGCGGTCCATTCCGACCTTGGCAGCTTTGCCGTGGGGGCCAAGATCAAAGGCCGCCACATGCCGCTGCGCACCGCGCTGGTCAACGGTGACGTGGTCGAGATCATCAAGAGCAAGAGCGCCAGCCCGCAGCTCTCATGGCTGGGCTTCGTCGTCACCGGCAAGGCCCGCGCCGCGATCCGCCGTGCGGTGCGGCAGAAGGAAAAGCAGGAAATCGCCGCGATCGGGCGCGAGCTGTTCGAGGAAATCGCCAGCCGCCTGCCCAGCAAGATCGGCAAGAAGGCGGTCAAGGATGCGGCGAAGCGGCTCGGCTTCGCCACCGAGGACGAGCTGATGCGCGCGATCGGCACCGCCAAGGTCGGCGACCGCCAGGTGATGGAAGCCCTCGTTCCGGGCAGCGCCAAGGACCTGCCCGAGCCCGAGCAGTGGCCCAAGCAGGAGCGCGCAATCTCGATCAAGGGCCTGACCCCCGGGGTCGCCTTCCAGCTGGGTGCCTGCTGCCACCCGGTGCCGGGCGACCGCATCGTCGGGATCCGCCGCCCCGGCACCGGGGTGGAAGTCCATGCGATCGACTGCCTCGAGCTGGCCAATGGCGTCGATGCCGACTGGCTCGACCTGTCGTGGGGCGAACGCTCGACCGGGGCGATCGGGCGGATCCGCGTGGTGCTCTACAATCGCCCGGGGACCCTGGCCGAAGCGACCGGCATCTTCGCCGGCAACCGCGCCAACATCATCCACCTCGAAAACACCAGCCGCGACGAGCTGTTCGGGACCTATGACATCGATCTGGAAGTCTCCGACCTTGCCCACCTGACCCGGATCGTCTCGGCGCTGCGGGCCAGCGACGCGGTGGCCCAGGCAGACCGGATCTAGCAGTGGCGGTCATCGGCATCGACCATGTCCAGCTCGCCATGCCGGCGGGCGGCGAGGGCGCGGCGCGCGCGTTCTACGCCGGCGTGCTCGGCTTGCCCGAAGCGCCCAAGCCGATGCCGCTGGCCGCGCGCGGCGGGTGCTGGTTCGAAGCCCCGGGGGTAAAGATCCATCTGGGCGTGGAGGCCAATTTCCGCGCGGCCCAAAAGGCCCACCCGGCGCTGCTGGTCGATGATCTCAAGGTGCTGGCCGCGCTGATCGAACGGGCGGGCGGCGAAGTGCGCTGGGACACCGAATTGCCCGGTATGCTGCGCTGCCATGTCGACGACCCGTTCGGCAACCGGATCGAGCTGATCCAGGCTTGATCCTCCCCGGATCGGGGAGGGGGACCATGCGCAGCATGGTGGAGGGGTACGCGCGAATGATCGCGGCCTCGCCGCCAGCGCCGCGTTGGATTGGGTTCACGCAGAGGCGCGGAGAAGAAGACCGCAGAGGCACAGAGGCGTTGTTCTTGCGGCGCAGCCGCCTGCCAATCGTCCGCGGCGGCAAGCGCGATGCCATGATCTGCAAGCGGCTCCGCCGCACAGCACGGCACCTCCGCGCCTCGCTATTCTTCTTTGCGCCCTCTGCGTGAACCCCCTTCTTCTACTCAAACCTCCAGCACCACCGCGACCATGTCGCCCTCACCGATCCCCTCGGCCTTGCGCACCGCCGCTTTGACCGGCAGCAGCCAGCCCAGGTCCTTGCTGGGAAAGACCGAGGTGGCGAAGCTGCTCTCCCCAATCCGCGCCTTGACCTTGAGCGAGCCGAAGCCGCGCAGGGTCTTCTCCATCCGCCGCATCAGCGCGGTGCCCGACAATGCCTCGCCCGCCGCACCGTCGATGGTGACGAAGAATCACGCCGCCGGCGCCGCAGGCGTGGTCCAGCGCCACAGCGGGCCGGTGTGGGTAATGGTTTCGGTCACTCCGGGCACCTTACTGCGCCCGCCGCACCGGCACCGGCACGTTGCACACGTCGACCCCGCCCGCCGGGCGGATGTAGAACGGATCGCGCCGGTTGGCCCGCGCGTCGGCGTACTTGGCGAAGCTGGCCTTCTCGGTGTCGAGATACTCGTAGGCGGGCAGCTCCGCCACCTCGGCCGCCAACCGCACCGAGACGATCGGCACCCGCTCATCGCCCTTGGCCAGGTCATAGAACCCCAGATCGCCATGCCCGCGCGGCAGCGAGGACATGTGCTCCATCCCCTCGATGATCCGGCCGACCAGGGCGATGTTGCGATCGAGCTGGCGCGGCGCATGGCCGATCACGGTGTAGAGCTCGGCCCCACTCCCGGTATCGGGCGGCATGTTCCGCCCGACGCCGACCATGCCGTAGCAGTGGATGGGCCAACTTGACGTTCCAAGTTCACCCTGATCGCCTGTTGAGTTGATGCCGATTGGCCAACCATTGCGGAAACCTGGCATCCCGAGTCCGCCTGAGGTACTCCCAATGTATTGATCAATTAGCATATCGGGCAATTTGGCGACGCGTTTCCCTAAGCCACCATTTGACTTCTGTTCAAAGAGATCCAACCCACGCTTTAGGTCCCCTGCGACAGTTGTCCGTCCCAAGTCTGCCTCATACTCACCCTGCGGCACCTCAACCAATCCCGGCGGCAAGGCCCGCGCCTTGGCCTTGTCCTCGCCATCGGGATCGCCCCACTGGGTGACATAGTTGTCCTGCACCCGCACCACCGCCAGCCCGTCCCACCAGTGCGCCGCGGCGAGCTTGCGGATATTGCCGATCCAGCCCTGGCTGAACGGCGGCGGCAGCAGCTGGATCACCACGCGGCGGGGCTTGCCCTTGGCATCGGGGGCGAGGTCCATCACCAAGAGTTCGTTCCGGTCGATCGCGTGCCAGTCCGCCTTCGGCGCCTTGGCGACGATCTCCGCCGGCGATGGCTGGTCACCCGGCTTTGGCGGCGGCAGCTGGGCGGCCAGCGGGGTTGCGGCGAGCAGGGCGGCGAGGAGCAGGGTCTTGCGCATGGCTTGATTGTGCCAGCAAAAACCCGCCCCCGCAAACCACCTCCGTTCGCGTCGAGCGAAGTCGAGACGCATCGCGCGGTGTCTCGACTTCGCTCGACACGAACGGGGTAAGGGATGCTAGGGCGTCTCCGCCTCCAGCGCATCGATGTCCGCGTCAGACAGCCCGAAATGATGTCCGACCTCGTGGATCAGGACATGGGCGACCAGATGCTCCAGCGTCTCGTCTCCGCGCGCGATCCACTCATCGAGGATGGCCCCGCGAAACAGCCGGATCCGGTCGGGCATGGTCCCGCTGGCGGCGGCGAACTTGTCGCCCAGCGGCACCCCTTCATAGACCCCGGTCAGCTCGAACGGATCGTCGATCCCCAGCGCCGCCAGGGTTGCGTCGTCGGCAAAGTCCTCGACCAGCACCGCCACGCCGCCCAGGTGCGCGCGGAACCCCTGCGGCAGCCGCGCCAGCGCGGCCAGAGCCAATGCTTCGATTTCATCAAGAGTGGGAGCAAGGCCGAAGGCGCGCGTCATGCCCGCGAATGTAGGCGCCCCGCCCGCCAGCGCAACGCTTGCCTATCGCAATGCGCCAAGCTAGGGCGCGCCCATCCAGTGCATGCGGAGCGGTGGCCGAGTGGTCGAAGGCGCTCGCCTGGAAAGTGAGTATACGTCAAAAGCGTATCGAGGGTTCGAATCCCTCCCGCTCCGCCACCACCCCTTATTTTGACTCTTCAGAAACCCCCAAAAAACGGATATATTCCTTGTGTTTACGGCACTGGCGCTGTCCGGAGTCGTCCACGCTCATCCACCTTAGCCCACCGCCGTTGGTGGGCTAAGTGGTGGGCAAAATCGCACTGGAGACGTTCGATGGGACAGTTGACCGCAACCAAGATCAAGACCCTCACCGAACCCGGCCGCTACATCGATGGCGACGGCCTGATGATGGAAATCGCACCCGGCGGTTCGCGGAGCTGGAAGCTGCGCGTTCGGGTCGATGGCAAACGCCGCGACTTCGGTCTAGGCTCTTTGTCGATCGTGACGCTAACCGAAGCTCGCGAGAAGGCTCGTGAATATCGCCGCCTTATCGCCCAAGGTGTCGACCCGGTCGCGGAGAAGAAGAAAGAAGAGATCGTCATCCCGGCCTTCCGCGCCGCCGCCGAGCAGGTCCATGCAGAGCACAAGGCCAGCTGGAAGAACGGTAAGCACCAGGCCCAATGGATTACGACGCTGGAAACCTATGCCTACCCCTACATCGGCGACCGCCTGGTTAACGACATAGAAGGCCCACAAATCCGCAAGGCGCTGCTGCCAATCTGGCTGAGCAAACCCGAGACAGCCCGCCGCGTACGCCAGCGGATCGGCGCGGTGCTTGACTGGGCCTACGTCAACGGCCTCCGCGACAGCGAGGCCCCGATGCGCTCGCTCTCCAAGGGCCTGCCGCGCCAACCAAAGGACGACGGCCACTTCGCCGCCTTGCCCTACACCGAGATCCCCGCGTTCATCGCCAAACTGCGCGAACGCTCATCAGTCGGCCGCGTCGCGATGGAAGTCCTGATCCTCACCGCCGCCCGCTCCGGCGAAATCCGCGGCGCAGCCTGGAGCGAGTTCGAGCTCGACAAAGCGATGTGGTCGATCCCGGCAACCCGCATGAAAATGGGCCGCCCCCATTTTGTCCATCTCGCGCCCCAAGTCCTAGAAGCACTCGAACGCGCCAAAGCCTTCAGCGCCCCCTGCACCGATCTGGTCTTCCCTGGCATGAAGCTCAAAACGCCCATGTCAGACATGACCCTCCTCAAGATTTTGCGCGACATGGAAGCTGGCGTAACCGTCCACGGCTTCCGCTCAGCCTTCCGCGATTGGGTGGCGGACAAGACAGACTATCCAGGCGAGGTGGCTGAGGCAGCGCTAGCGCATGCCAATTCGAACAAGGTCGAGGCAGCTTACCGGCGCACAGATTTCTTGGAGAAATGGAAGGCGCTGATGGCGGATTGGGCGGCATTCTGTAGCGGCAAGTGACGCTGACAGAGCCGCAGTTCAGATAGCGCCTGATCCACCCCAAAAGCCGCCATTCATTCAGCGTCTTTGATGGGCGTCGAGGCACAATTTGTCGATCCAAAGCCGACGACTTCACATGCGATTCGCTTTAAGGCGACCCACAATGTCGTTCAATAGGTGAGCGCCCTGCGCTTCGCCTACATCTCCTCGAGAATTGTCGCCACGCCCTGTCCACCGCCAATGCACTGCGTTGAAAGTGCTAGTCGTTTGCCCTCACGCTTCATGATTTGTGCAGCCTTACCCGTGATACGCGCGCCGGTGGCGCCTAGCGGATGGCCCACGGCGATGCCGCCGCCGTCGATGTTGACCCGTTCCTCGTCGATGCCGAGTTCACGAATGCATGCCACCGCCTGACTGCCGAACGCCTCGTTGAGCTCGATCACGTCGATGTCGCCGATAGCCAGCCCGGCGCGTTCCAGCGCCTTGAGCGTCGCCGGCACCGGCCCCATGCCCATGATCTCGGGCGGGCAACCGGCCGAAGCGACCGCGCGGATCCTGGCAAGGATCTCCAGACCGTTCGCGCGGGCATAGGCTTCGGTGCATACCAGGGTGGCCGACGCGCCGTCGGTCAGCGGCGAGGCCGTCCCCGCGGTCACGGTGCCATCGGGGCGGAAGGCGGGCTTGAGCCCGGCGAGGCCCTCGAGGGTCGTGCCGGGGCGCAGGCAGCCATCGGTATCGACCAGCCCGCCCTCAGTCATCACAGGCACGATCTCGTCGCGCAGCCGCCCGGCAGCCTGCGCAGCCGCCGCCTTCATCTGCGAGGCATAGGCGAACCGCTCCTGTTCGGCGCGCGACACGCCGTATTGCGCGGCGACGTTCTCGGCCGTGTCGCCCATCGCAATATAGGCCTCGATCAATAGCTCGGCCGGTGGCTGATCCTTGTACCGGAAGCGCGGGTTGGGCGAAAAATTGAACCCGCCCTGAGGCACGCGCGTCATTGATTCGACCCCGCCGCAGACGAACACCTCACCGGCGCCGATCGCGATTTGTCCTGCCGCGATGTGAATCGCCGACATCGACGACCCACAGAAGCGGTTGACTGTCATACCCGATACACTGATCGGTAGCTGGGCGAGCAGCACCGCGATCCGGGCGATGTTGTTGCCCTGTTCGGCCTCGGGATAGGCACAGCCGAGGATGACGTCCTCGATGCTTGCCGGATCGATCTCCGTTCGCTCGATCAAGCCCTTCAAGGCGATCGCGGCAAGATCGTCCGGTCGCACGCCGGCGAGGGAGCCTTTCCTGGCGAAGTGAAACGGGGTGCGGACGAAGCCGGCGATCACTGCATTGGGCATCTCACAGCCTTTCAACGTTAAAGGACTTCAGCTCTCCGTCCGCTAGGCGGCCTTGCCGATCGAGGTCGTTGGCAGCTGCGTCATTCGGCAGCGATCAGCGTGGGTTGGGACGCAGGCGCAAACCCGCGCTTGGCCAGCCAAGCCAGCACGCTGTCGGCAATCTCTTCCCATCGTGGCTCGGCGAACAGAAAGTGCGAACGTCCGGGGAAGGTCTTGAGTTCGGCGGGCGCACCAGCCTTGGCGTAGGCACGCCAGGTGCGCTTGATCATCGCCGGATCGGCGGTCTTGTCGCTCAGGCCAGCTACCAACAGCAGCGGATGGGACAGGCCCTTGAACGACACGCCGTTGCCGATGCCCAGCGATGCCTGGAAATAGGGCCGTCCCGGCGCGGGCACGACATAGGTGTCATAGGCCTTGTCGACAACGCCAGCGGGCAGGGTGTTGGCAAAGGTCGTCGCAAAGCCCTTGCGCGACATCGTCAGCACCCGGTTCCATCCGTTCCACGCGGTCAGCACCGGCAGCGCGCTGAGGATTGAGCGCAGGCCGGGAATGACACCGCGCGGCGGGGCCGGATCAAGCACGGCGCCCGCCACGCCCAGGCCGCGATCGAGCAGCATCAGCGTGATCAGGCCGCCAAAGCTGTGACCGATGATGATCGGCGGCTCGTCCAGCTTGGCGATCTCGGCGGCATAGTGATCGACGATGTCGACGACGCTGGTCTTCGCCAGCTGCGGATCGGGACTGCGCCGGAGCGACTCGATCGGGCGGTCCATGTGCGGCCAGGTCGGGGCGACGGTTTCATAGCCGGCCGCTTCGAAGACGGTGCGCCATTCATTCCAGGCCAGCGGGGTCAGCCAGGCGCCGTGCACGAACATTACGGTCTTGGTCATGTCGATCACTCCTTTGGTGTCGGAGCACTATGGGCTCGTCGAGCCTGGCCGCCATTGTGCGTCGGGCTGGCACGATCATGCCTTGGTATGAGCGGGGTGTCCGAGTGGGCGATGGCCGACCAGCTTGAGTGAAGGCTAGGCAGGTTGTATCGCGCAACGATGGATGACGGCATGATCCATATCATCGACGATGACGAATCGCTGCGGGCGGCTATCGGCAGCCTGCTGCGTTCGGTCGGGCACTGTGTCGGGCTCTATGAATCGACCAGCGCGTTCGTCGAGGAATACCGGCCCGGCGGACCTTCGTGCATCCTGCTCGACGTTCGCATGCCGGGTCTTGGCGGGCTCGACTTCCAGGACCGGCTGATCGAACTCGGCCTGCATCTTCCGGTCATCATGATGACCGGGCACGGCGACATCCCGATGTCGGTCAAGGCGATGAAGGCCGGTGCCGTCGATTTCCTGCCCAAGCCGTTCCGCGAACAGGATCTGCTCGATGCAGTATCGACCGCGCTGGAGCGCGATCGCCAGCGGCTGGGAATCGAAGACCGGATCCAGCTGGTGCGGGCGCGCTTCGGGACGCTTTCGCCGCGCGAACGCGAGGTCATGGCGCTGGTGACTGCCGGCAAGATGAACAAGCAGGTCGCCGGTGATCTCGGGCTCAGCGAAATCACCGTGAAGATCCACCGCGGCTCAGCCATGCGCAAGATGGGCGTGCGGACCCTGGCCGATCTGGTCAAGCTGTCGGAAGAGCTGCGGCTCGCCAGCTGATCCCTATCCTGACGTATGATGGATTGCGTGTTCCGACAGTGCGATAGCAGACTTGAGGGGAGCGAACGCATTGCCGCATAACCAGCTGATTTCCGTGATCGACGACGACCCCTCGATCGTTTCGGCCATAACCGGGCTGGTGCGATCGCTGGGCTATCGGGCCAGCGGCCATCCGTCTGCCGAGGCGTTTCTGGCTTCGGGAGAAGTGCTCTCGGCACGCTGTATCATCACCGACATCCAGATGCCGGGGATGAACGGCATCACGCTCAAGCACCATTTGACGGCCAACAGCGTGGCTGTTCCGGTGATCATGATCACCGCCCGGACCGACGCTGCCCTGCTCGCCGGAGCACGATCCAGCGGGGCCTTCTGCGTCTTTGGCAAGCCCTTTGATGCAAACGATTTAATAGCATGCCTTGAGCGGGCTTTGGCTGGCTAAGTCGCGGCTTGGGTCTGACCAGGCAAGGCAACCGTGAACCGCGCTCCGACATCGCCCGGGGCCGCGGCGATCGTGCCGCCGTGGGCCTCGATGATCGAGCGACAGATGGCCAGACCCATGCCCATGCCCGCCGCCTTGGTGGTGTAGAACCCTGCGAACAGCACTTCGGGTTCGTCGGGAAGCCCGGGACCGCTGTCCTCGACTTCCAGGACAATCCGTTCGTCAGGCAGCTGCGCGGTGGTGATCGTCAATACCCGCCGCGCAGTGCCGGACATAGCCTGCATCGCGTTAACGGCAAGGTTGACGATGACCTGCTGGATCTGGGTGTGATCGACCAATACCATTGGCAATTCGGGGCTCAGGCGGAGGTCTAACTTGACGCCCTGTGCCTGCAGTTCGTGGCCGAGGAATGTCACCACGCCCTCGACCATGGCATTCAATGACGCCAGCGTTCGCTCCGGGCAGCGTTGTTCGGCCATGGCGCGAATACGCCCGACGATGGCCGCAGCGCGCTGCGCATCGGCAACCATCCGCCCGGCCAGATTGCGAACCTCGTCGAGATCGGGGACCGGCGCGGCGAGCCAGCGCAGGCTTGCCGCCCCGTTGGCGGCAATCGCGGCAAGCGGCTGGTTGACCTCATGGGCGATCGACGCGGTCAGTTCGCCCAGCACCGAGATGCGTTCCGCGTGGGCAAAATCCGACTGCAATTGCCGCAGCGCCGCCTCCGCGCCCTTGCGCGCCGAATTGTCGACCACGCCGATCAGCATGATCCCGCGCCGGCGGTTGTCTTGCGAGAGCGATACGGTGAACAGCACTTCAATCGGGACGCCGTCGACGCGGTTGAGGCGGGTTTCGCTGATGACATGCGGCCGTTGGCTCATCGTCGCGACCAGCGCATCGATGTAGACCGGCTCGCTTTCGGGCGGCCAGAAAGCGGTCACCGACTTGCCGACGATATCGGCGCGCGCGGTGGCACCGAACAGCGACAGGCCGTTCGAATTGAGATCGCGCACAAAGGCCCGGTCCATCGTCGCACGGACGAAGGCGCGATCGGCCAGCAGATGGCTCCGCAGATCGGTGACGCCCTGTTCGCGCAGCGGGATAAGCATCGCGCCAACCGCAGTGAAATCGACTTCCCAGAACGCGACAGCCATTGCCTCGAACATGTTGCGATAGCGGTATTCGCTCAGTTGCAGCTCGCTCTCCGCCGCCTTGCGGCGCGAGATGTCGCGCGCGGTTTCGACGATGCGCCGCGGCGTGCCATCGCGCCTGCGCTCGACGGTCCAGCGGACGTCGAGGACGCGCCGATCGCCGGTCCGGGCCGTCCGGACAAGCTCCCCTTCCCACAGGTCGGTTTCCAGAACGGCTGCCCGCAGCGCGGCAAGATTATCGTTTTGGGTGTGCAGCAGGCCATCGATATTACGGCCCAGGGCATCCTCACGCGGCCATCCGTAAAGCTGCTCCGATGCTGCGTTCCACGACAGAATCGCGCCCGCCGGATCGCAGGTGACGACGCTTTCGTGCAGCAGATCGAGGATATCGGCCGGGGTTCCCATCTTCAGGGTCTTCGTCGTGCCGCGGACGGAAGTCCAGCAGGATCCCCGGCCGCAGCCTGCAAACGTCGCCAATTCAATCCTGGCAAAATGCCAGCAGGTCGGCGTTGAACTGGTCCTGGTGCGTGGTTGGCAAGCCGTGCGGTGCACCGGGATAGACCTTGAGCGTCGCATCCGGGATGATTTTCGCCGACATTATGGCCGATGCCCCGATCGGCACGATCTGGTCGGCATCACCGTGGACAATCAGCGCGGGCACATCGATCTTGGCGAGATCGTCGGTGTAATCCACCTCGGAGAATTCGCGGATGCAGTCATACTGCCCCTTGATGCCGCCGGCCATGCCCTGCAGCCAGAAGCTGTCGCGGACGGCTTCCGATACCGCCGCGCCTTCAAGGTTGAAGCCGTAGAACGGCATGGTCAGGTCCTTGTAGAACTGCGCCCGGTTGTCGCGCGTGCCTTGGCGGATGCCGTCGAACACCGCGAGCGGCAGCCCGCCGGGATTGGCTTCGGTCTGGAGCATCAGCGGCGGCACCGCGCCGACCAGCACGACCTTGGCGACCCGGACTGTGCCGTGCCGACCGATGTAGCGCGCGACTTCGCCGCCGCCGGTCGAATTGCCTACCAGGATCAGGTTCGTGAGGTCGAGATGCTCGATCAGCTCGGCCAAATCGTCGGCATAGCGGTCCATGTGGTTGCCGTCCCAGGTCTGGGCAGAACGGCCGTGGCTGCGGCGATCGTGCGCGATTACGCGGAAGCCATGTTCACCCAAGAATTGCATCTGGCCGTCCCAGGCATCGGCGCTGAGCGGCCAGCCGTGTGAGAACAGCACCGGTCGACCCACACCCCAGTCCTTGAAGAACAGCGCGGTGCCGTCGCTCGTCGTAAAGTAGGTCATCGATCGTACTCCTGTTAGATCTGCGCAAGGCAGCGTCAGACCAGCGCGGCGTCGAGCGTGATTTCGGCGTTGAGCACCTTCGACAGCGGGCAATTGGCCTTCGCCGTTGCAGCCGCCGCCTGGAACGCCACATCGTCGGCACCGGGAACGCTGGCGCGCAGGGTCAGGTTCACCGCAGGGATGAAGAAGCCGCCGTCGCCCTGTTCGAGCGTCACCACTGCCTTGGTATCGAGTGCTTCAGGAGGCAGGCCGGCTTCAGTCAGCACCAGCGTGAGCGCCATGGTGAAGCAGGCGGCATGGGCCGCCGCGAGCAGCTCTTCCGGGTTCGATCCGGCCACGCCTTCGAAGCGGCTGGCGAAGCCATAGGGATAGTCCGACAGCGCGCCGCTGGCAGTGCTGATCGCACCTTTGCCGTCCTTCAGTCCGCCCTGCCAGTGCACAGAGCTGGTTCTTTGAATCTTCATCGTCCGGTCCTTTCGTTGATCACGTATTACGCACGAAGCTGGCGATCAGGTCGGCCGCCATTTCGGGATACTGGTGCTGCGGACCGTGGCCGCATTCGGGATAGGTAGTCACGAACAGTGACGGCCAGATGTCGCTCACCGCGTGCCAGTTCTCGACCGGGAAGACGAGATCGTGATCGCCACACAGCGCCAGGACCGGGATGTCGGTTGTCTGGAAGAAGGACGCATAAGCGCCGTCAGGATCGGGAAACGGGGTGGTCGGATCGTTAGACGCCCACATCGCAGCGATCATGATCTCGGGCGGGGTGGGATAATCGAATACATCCCGCCGCTCGGCTATCCGTGCGATCGAGGCATCGCCCAAGGCCCGGCTTCTGGCCGATTCGGGTTCGTAGAACAGGATGTATTCGTCTAGGGACGAATAGGCCGGCTTGGTTGCCACTTCGAAGAACAGCGGCTCCGAGGGCTTGACCATCAAGCCCGGCGGCATCGTCGCGATCGCCAGGACGTGGCTGACCTTCTCGGGATGGGTTGCGGCGAAGACCTGCGCCGCGAACCCGCCTAGCGACCAGCCGCCGATCACCACCTTGCCGAGGTCAAGCGCCTCAACCAGATCGTTGACGTCGCGCGCCATCTCGATCTTGCCGTAGCTCGGCGTGCCGGTCGACAGGCCAAGGCCCGAATAGTCGAACACGGTGACGGTGAAATTGCGGGCCAGACTGTCAAGAAACAGCGGATCCCACATGTCCATCGTGCCGCGCAGGCGGATGCACAGGACCAGGTTGGGGCCAGTACCGAAGGTGCGGTAGGCCAAGGTGCGGCCGCCGACTTCGACCAGCTGGTTCGAAGCGGACAGGGCTGTCGCGCGATCCATGACTTGGGTCATCTTCATCCTCCTTCAGGCGTCGACGGGTTGCGCGGCAGCCAACGAGGCGACGAGTTCCGCCGTCGTGATCACCGCATGGGCGTAGGTCGGGCCATTGATGTCATGCGCGCAGTGCATCGCTTCGTGGCTGGCTGCGGCAGTTGAATCGCGGACCAGGGTCACGTGATAACCCAGCTCAGCCGCGTACTTTCCGGTACTCTCGATACAGGTGTTGGCGATCAGGCCGATCAGCACGACGTGGGTGATGCCCTTTTGCTTGAGCAGGGTATCGAGATTGGTGTTGGCGAACCCGCTGCTGTTCCAGTGCTCGGTCGCGATCAGGTCGCCGGGTTGCGGCGCGAAGTCGGGGTGCCATTCGCCGCCCCAGCTGCCGACCGCGAAGATCTGCTGCTGGTAGCCGCCGAACATGTAGGGGCTGGGGTGATCCCAGCCGTCGAGCTCGCCCGGGCTCCAGCGGTGGTGCGGCACGATCACGATCTGCATACCCGCCGCGCGCGCCGCGGCAGTCGCTGCACGGAGATTGTCGAGCGTGCCGACCGCACTCGCTACCTCGGCGACCATCGGCCAGAGCTTACCCTTGGGGGCGAGGAAATCGTTGTAGGGATCGACGAACAGCAGCGCCGTCCGGTCAATACCGGGGGCCAGGCCGTCTTTTGAAAATATCATCGCGTTTGCCTCCGTTTGGAGCGCGCCAACATGTCCGGTCACCGCTCTCGCAAACCATGCACGCGCGAGCTACACTGCGAAATCGCCCTTCAGTGTTGGACCGACCAAACTAAGGTATGACTTTCACCATGAGCGCCATCGCCATCACCAAGGAAGACGACGGCAGGCATGGCCGGTACGTGGCCGGGGTCGAGGGCGTCGACGAGAAGGCCGAACTCACTTTCACGCACCGCGGGCCTAATTTGATCAGCGCGGACCATACTGGCGCGCCCGAAGCGTTGAGAGGCACCGGGGCCGCTGCCGCATTGGTCGATTTCCTGATCGCCGACGCGCGAAGTTCCGGCTTTCGCATCATCCCGATCTGCCCCTATGTTCGGGCGCGATACCTCAAGCACCCCGAATGGCGGGACGTGATGACGGTGGCGCCAGGCGTAACGCCCACCATTCTGAAGGAATCGGAACAATGATCCGGCTTGTCGGCATTTCGGGCAGCCTCCGGCAGGGCTCGTTCAACACCGCCTTACTCAACAACGCGGCCCAATTACTTCCTGACGGCGTATCGCTCGACGTCAGGACACTCCACGGCATCCCGCTCTACAACGGTGATGAGGAAGCTGAATTCGGCATTCCCGCGTCCGTCACCGAGCTCAAAGACGCCATCCAGTCTGCCAACGGCGTGATCCTCGCGACGCCTGAGTACAACAACGGAATTCCCGGCGTATTCAAGAACGCGATCGACTGGGCCTCGCGGCCAGCCGGCGATATTGGCCGGGTGTTCACGGGCCGTCCCTTTGCAATCATGGGCGCGTCGCCCGGAGGCTTTGGCACGATCCTGTCGCAGAACCATTGGCTCCCTGTATTGCGCACCCTGGGCGTGGAGCTTTGGACCGGCGGCCGCCTGATGGTCTCGCGCGCGGGCAAGACCTTCGATGACAGCGGGACCATCAGCGAACCCGAGATGCGGGAGCTGGTCCGAATCTATGTTGAGGGGTTTGTGAACCACCTGACTAAGATTGCTGGGTGAGCTCAAACTAACAAGCTTCGGTGGCGGCATTCGCTGACAATGTAGACGTTCGCGCAATACGAGCAGATCGCCGAAAGCTGCCATTCGTTAGACAGCAAAGCCTACCCCGGAAACTGCGAGAAATCGCCGCAAAAGCGTTGTATGGCTTGAACCGGGCTAGGTGACCGACAGTATGCGTCCAACATCAACAGGCGCGAGAACATCCAAGGCGCTTTCCAAGAAATCCGGCCATTAATGTGTTGGCTTCGTCGGCTTCCGGTATCGGCATGTAGGCCCAAAAGGCGTGCGGCAATCCGTCGAAAACTACCAGCTGCGCATCGACCCCGTGCTGGGCCAGTGCGCGTGCAAAGATCGCGGTCGGGCTGAGCAGGATATCGCGGGTGCTACTGACCAGCAGGGTTGGCGGGAACCGCGAGACATCGCTGTGCAGCGGCGATAGCACCGGATCATTCAGCGGCGCCGCGCCGATGTAGGACGCGATACTGCTGGCCATAGTCTTGCCGCCATTGGGCAGCGGCATCCAGCTTTCGGAATCGCCGCTGGTTGTCAGGTCCGCACTACCGGAAAAGAACCCCAGTCCGGCCGGCAGCGGACGTCCTTGGCGGATCAGCCGCGAAACCAGCTGCGCGCCAAGGCCTGCCCCGGCCGATGTTCCGTAGACGGCAATCCTGCCCGGCTTGCGGCCCTTGAGCAGCGCCTCGTAAACCGCCTGGGCATCGTCCACCGCGGCTGGAAACGGATGCTCGGGTGCCAGCCGATAAAGCACCGCGACCACCGGCACGCCGGTCTGCGCGGCAATCGGAATCGTTTCGGTCAGCGAACCGGAATCGAGCATGAACCCGCCGCCGTGCAGGTTGAGTAGCACCGGCCCCTTGCCCAGTGACGTCACGCCCTTGGTATAGACGATCCGAACCGGAACACCCGCTATGACGGCTGCTTCAACCCGCACGTCATAGCGTTTGAGCAGCTGCGCGCCCATCGCCTGCTGGTAGGCATCGATCATCTGACGCTGGGCCGCGATCGGCGGCAAGGGATCGGGCATCGGGCTGGCCGCCATTTGCGCCACCATCGCCCGGCCCTCGGGGCTGACTGTGTTGGGCATGGCCCAAGTCATCATGTTGTGCGGGGCGGAAACGCTGGGTGCGGTCTGGGCCATTGCCGGGGCGATGCCGGTGAGCGCCAGCAATGCAGCGATGGCGAAATGCCTGCGGATCTTGCGTGTCATTGGCTCACTCCTTGTTCGAGGTGACATCCGCGCAGCTGTCGATCAGATCCGCGGTCACGCCATTGGTCCAGCCGAAGCCGACTTGCGGTTCGTACTCGCCGCCGCCGCCGACCGTGGCGGTTTCGACATCGTATTTCTCATGGAGCAACCCCGATCTGGCATAGGTTGTCGCGACCGTCGCGATCCACCGGCTGGCGATCTCGGCCGCCAGCGCGTGGTGTCCGTAACGCCGCAGTCCGCTGACCGCGATCCATTGCAGCGGGGCCCAGCCGTTCGGGCTGTCCCATTGCTGGCCGCTGTCGACGAGGGTGGTGCGCAGTCCGCCGGAGGCAAGCAGGTCCCGTTCGACCAGCGCGGCAGTAGCATCGGCCTGGGCCTGTGTCGCGACACCGGTCAACAGCGGCGCCAAGGCCGCTGCGCTGGCTCCGGGGATCGCCTCGCCCTTGTCCAGATCGTAGTCGGCAAAATAGCCGCCGGCGTGGTTCCACAGGTGCCGCGCCATGGCTTCCCGCCGCCGCGCCGCGCGTTCGACGAAGTGCCTTGCATCTCCATCCCCGCTTGCAGCGATCGCGGATTCAAGGCCGAACAAGAAGGCGTTGAGATCGACCGGGGCGATCGCGGTGGTCCGGATCGACGCCAGCGATCCGTCACCCAGCCAGCGCGAGGAGAAATCCCAGCCGCTTTCTGCACCGGCGCGAAGGTCGCGAAAGACCTCCGCGGCGCTGCGGCTGCTGGCGCGTGCGGTCTCGACATCTTCGCGCCAGCTCTCGTCGCGGGGGGTCGCGCGCGGATCCCAATAGCGGTTGAGCAGGCTGCCGTCCGCCAGCCGGGCGACATGGCTCTTCTCGCTGCCAGGTTCGACTGTATCCTCGTCCGCCATCCACCAGGCGTGTTCGCGCTTCATTGCCGCCAGCCGCCGCGCGATTACTGCGGGGCGCTGGTCCCCCAGCAAGCCGACCATCATGTGGAAGACTGGCGGCTGCGAACGGCCGACATAGTAGGTCCGGCTGCCGTTGGGGACATGGCCGTGCTGCTCGATCAAGTCGGTCATGGCATCGACAATGCCGTTGGCCAGCACCGACTCCTTGTCGCGGACCAGGCCCAGCAAGGTGAAGAAGCTGTCCCAGTAATAGATCTCGCGAAAACGTCCGCCGGGCACGACGTGGCGATGCCCGATGGCGATCGCCGAAGAGTTGGACAGGCCGGCCTCGGGCTCGCGCGCCAGTTCGGCCCACATCGAACGGATGTGGTCACGCAGCGGCAGCGCCGGCTGGTCCGGCACCGCTGCCCCCACCGGTTTCGGCAGGACGAAGTTGGCCAGCACGAAGCGCAGCAGCGCCTGATCGTCGCCCGCGAGCCTGGCGAAATCCGCCATGATATCGCCGATCGGGCGCATGGGCACGGCGTCGACGAAAGCCTTGCTGTCGGACAGGATGCCGCTTTCCTGCACCCGCGCCAGCAAGGGTCCATAGATTTCGGCAGGTGTCGCCTCGGTCTTCATCGCGCCAGGTGGCCCGTGAAGAATTCGGCCTGGGCGGCCAGCGCGATCTCGCTCTCGGGGCAATCGATCCAGCCCCAAAAGGCGTGGGCCATGCCTTCGTAGACACGCAGATCGACCGCAACCCCGGCGCGGCGCAGGGCAAGATCGACCAGGATGGTGTGGCTGAGCAACTGGTCGCGGGTGCTGGTCATCAGCATGGTCGGCGGCAGACCCGTCAGGTCGCCAAGCTGGGGCGAAAGCAGAGGGTTGTCACGCGGCGTATCGGCGCAGTACTCGTCCAGCGTTTCGGATGCCGTGCGCGCGCCCATGATCGGCGGCAGATAGGCCTCGCAGTCGCCGACCATGCCAAGATCACCCGCGCCCGAGAACACACCGGCAGCCGCGGGCATCGGCAAGCCCTGGGCCTTGATCCGCGCCAGCAACTGCAGGGTCAGGACCGCTCCGGCCGAGGTGCCGAAGACGCCGATCGCCGAAGCCGGGCGCTGCGCCAGCGCGTCGCGATAGACTGCCAGCGCATCATCGACCGCAGCCGGAAACGGATGCTCGGGCGCCATCCGGTACAGCACGGCGATGGTCGGAATGCCCGTCAGCCCGGCGAGCGGGATCGTCTCGGTCAGCGACCCGGCATCAAGCATGAAGCCGCCGCCGTGAAAGTTGATCAGCAGCCGATTTTCGGCCGCGGGATCAATGCCCTGCTTGCGCACCAGCCTGACCGGCACGCCCGCGATGCGGGCCTTGCCGACGGTCACGCCGAACCGCCTCGCCCGCGCCTTAACCAGCGGCTTGGCCTGCTGGGTCACCGCCAGGCGGATACCTGCGCGGGTCAGCGGATTGCGCATCAGGGTGGCCGTAATTTCCGGCGCGCCCTGGCCTTTAAGAAGCGGCTCCATGACCGCCCGCGCCTCGGCGCTGACGGTCATGGCAAAGGGCGGCTGGACGGGCGTGCCGGCCATCGGCTCAGTTCCCGAAGCGATAGCTTACCCGCACCCCGTACATCCGCGGCTCGTTGTAGGTAAGGCCGACGGTGCCCGGAGGCGCGGCATAGAAATCGGCCACGCCGACCGAGTTGGTGGCATTGGTCAGGTTGGTCGCAAACAGGCCGAGGTCGATCGGGCTGCCGCCGACATTGCGCAGGTCGAAGTTGGCGTTGAGCAGGCCGTAGCCCGGCAGGTAGCGATAGAACGAGGCGTTGGTCTGCGCGGTCGAGACGCTGGACTGGCGGGTATAGTTCACCGACAGCGCAAGATCGCCGGCCTTGCCTAGTGCCGTCTCGTAGCTCGCGCCGAGCGAGAACTTGTGCTTGGGCGTGAACGGGAACGGCGCGCCAGCCAGGATCGCATTGGCGCTGGCGTCGTCGATCCGGGTGTATTTGGCGTCGATGTACGAATAGCTGCCGGTTACAGTCAGGCCGGGGACGAGCACCACCGCGCCGTTGAATTCCAGCCCCTGGATGCGGCCCTTGGCCGCGCTGCGGGTGACGTTGAGCAGCGCAGTGCTGCCGCCAACATCGACCGACTCTGTCGTGGTCCGCTGGATGTTGTTGTAGCTGCCGCGATAGGCCGCGAGGTTGGCGCGGACTTTCATCGTGCCCACCGAGAACTGCGACTTCAGCCCCAGTTCGATGTCCGACAGACGCTCTGGCGGGAAGGTCCGGAAGTTCGAGCCGGCCGGCACCGGCCCGTTGACCCCGCCCGACTTGTAGGCATCACGCGCGGTGACATAGGCGTGAACGCCGGGCGTCACGTCGTAATCGAGCGTGACGGTATAGCTGGGGTACTTGCTGTCCGCGGTACCCGACACCGCCGGCGGCGCGATGATCGTCTGCGAGACGAAGCTGTGTTCCCAAGTATAGCGCAGTCCGCCGGTGAGGCTGAGGCCGGTCAACCCCGGCGACAGCTTGCCAAGATCGACCGTGGCCTGCCCGAACACCGCTTCGCTGCGGTTGGTCTGGGTGAACAGCGCCGAGACGGGCGGGCTCAGCGTACCGAAGGGGAAGGTCCAGAACTGCTCGATCCCGGCCGGGTCCTTCCAGGTCTGGCGGTCGAGATAGCCGCCGAGCGAGAAGGTCACCGCATCGTCGAGCGCAGTGCCCTGGAGCTGCAGTTCCTCGGTGAAATAGTTCGGCGCATTGGTCGGGAACGCGCGGCTGCTCTGGCCCGCAAGCGGAAATACCGTGGCGTCGTAATCGTAGCCGTAGTGATTGCGGAACTGCGAATAGCTGACGATGTTGCGCAGCTTGAGCTTGCTGGTCAGATCGATCGAAGTCTGGTTGATCACCTGCCAGTATTCGGTCTGCGAGAATTGGTCGAGGTCATAGGCCACGCGGCGCGGGCCGCGTGCGTTCTGCTCGGCAACCGCGGTTGCCATGCCGGGATAGAACGCCAGCACGGGAACGATGCCGAAGCCGATCGACGTGAGGTCGGCCGCCGACGCGAGGTTGAACGCGCTGAGCACGGTTCCACCGCCGTTGGTGTTTGAATGGTAATAGCGGGCGATGGTGGTGTTCTCGAAGCCGTCGACCGGGCGCAGGGTCAGGCTGACCCGGGCGCTCTCGTAGCGCAGATTGTCATAGTCCTTGCCGGTGAACAGCGGCCCGACATCGGTGGTATAGCCGTCGCGCCGGCCGATCTCGCCGGCCACGCGCAGCATCACCCGGTCGGGCACGATCGGCAGGTTGAGCGCGCCTTCGGCGCGGCGATCGTTGTAGTTCCCGTATTCGAGACGAGCGTAACCTTCGAGCTTGCTGGTGGGCTTGGCCGGCTCGAACAGGATGTTGCCGCCAGTAGCGTTCTTGCCGAACAGCGTGCCCTGCGGTCCGGCCAGCACCTGGACGCTGGCCAGATCGTAATAGGTTCCGACCCGGCCATCGACGCCGACCGCGTTGGGCACTTCGGCGAAGTAGTTGACCACGCCCGGGGTCGATCCGAAAGCCGGGCCCTGGCCGCGCAGCGCGAAGAACGCGAACTCGCGCGGATAGCCACCGTTGATCGTGAACAGCGAGGGGGTGTTGTCGGCCAGAGAGGTGCGGTCGGTGATGCCCTTCTGCGTCAGCGCTTCCTGGGTATACGCCGTCACGGCCAGCGGAACGTCCTGGAGATTCTCGGCGCGGCGGCGGGCGGTGACGACGATCTCGCCCAGTGCGGTGTCGGATCCGGCGGTATCGGACGCGGCCTGACCATCGGCGGCCGGGGCAGCGTCGGTCTGCGCGAAGGCGGCGGCCGGAATCAGGCAGCTGCTTGCGGCGAGCGCCATTGCGATTGCTGAACGCATGGAATTGTCCCTCTCTTCCCAGAAATCACCGGGCTTCGGCCGGTCGGTGAATCGCCTCTATCCCCGAATGATATCGATGTCAATAGGACTTGCCATCGGCCATAACCGTAGTATGACTACGCACAGAAACTTGTGATATCGATAGCATAAGACTGAGGATGCCATGATCGATCCGCATCGCTTCGCCCCTTGGGTGAGCGCCGAGGCCATTGCCTGTTTCGCCGAGCAATCGGCTTTCCCGCCCGCGACGAGCGGCGATGTTGCGGCGCTGCGCGATCACTATGATGCTTTCAATCGGCGCCATCTCGATATTGCCCTGGCCAGTTACGCCGTCGATTGCACGCGCAGCAAGATCGCCGGGGTGGTGGTCGATATCGTGGTTCCAGCCGGCGGCGCCACGTGCGAGGGTACGCTGCTGTGCCTGCACGGCGGCGCTTTCATGTGGGGCCGCGGCGCCGGTGCGCTGCTCAAAGCGGCGCCGGTCGCCGCGGTCACCGGGATGCGGGTCATCGCGGTCGAATATGCGCTGGCGCCAGAGCAGATCTTCCCTGCTGCGGTCGATGATGTGCTTGCCGTCTATCAATCGTTGCTCGGCACGGAACCCGCGCGCAGGATTGGCATCTATGGATGCTCGGCCGGGGGCATCCTTACTGCCCAGGCGGTGTCGCGGATGATCGCCGAAAAGGTCGCGCTACCCGGCGCAATCGCCATGCTGTGCGGCACCGGGCTTGAAATGATCGGCGATTCGGCGGCCAGCGCCGCTGCCTTTGCTGCGGGACCGGGCGATGCCGAACCTGCCAGCCTGGCCGCCTTGCCATACTTCGTCGGAGCCGATCTTGCCGATCCGTTGGTCTTCCCTGGCGAGCATCCCGCACGCCTCGCCGAATTTCCGCCGAGCCTGCTGATCACCGGGACGCGCGATTTTGCCGCCAGTTCGGTGACAGTGATGCACCGCCGCCTGCTCGCCGCCGGGGCCGAGGCCGCGCTGATTCAGTTTGACGGCATGTGGCACGCGCATCACATGGCAACCACCCTGCCCGAATCGCGTGAGACCTTTGCTGCGCTAAACCGGTTCTTCGCGGCGCACCTGGCGTGACCGCCGGCGCCGGTTCAGCCGCTGCTTTCACGGACGATGAGCGAGACCGGCAGGGGGCTGCCGACAACGGTTGCAGGCCCGTTTTCAAGCAAGGCGAGGATTGCCTGGCCGAGCGCCCGGCCGGCGGCGGTGGCGTCCTGCCGTACCGAAGTCAGCGAGGGCCGGTGCGTGGAGGCGATCGGCGTGTCGTCGAAGCCGACAATCGCCACCGCACCGGGCACCGCGATGCCGCGCGCGAGCAGTGCATCGCAGGCCCCGGCGGCGATGAAATCGCTGACCGCGATGATCGCGTCGAACGCGGTGCCGGCATCGAGCGCAGCTTCGACTTCGTGCGTGCCGCTTTCGATCGAGAAGGCGCAAGGAATGACGCCGGCGAGCGCAGCCTCGCTCGACGCCAGAACCTCGCGTACGCCTTCAAGGCGGCTGGCCACTTCGGGGTGCTGGGCGTCGCCAAGAAACAGCAAACGCTTGCGTCCGGACGAGACCAGATGCGCGGCGGCCAGACGACCGCCCTGACGGTTGTCGCTGCCCACGACGGGCACGTTGAGCCCCGGCACCGGCTCGCCCCAGGCAACCGTCGGCAGGCCGAAATTGCCGACCTGGGCCAGATAGCGTCCGCCCTCGCCCTGCCCGAGCACGACCACGCCATCGGCACCGATCGCGTTGGATTTGAGAAAGTGTTCGTTGCTGGTCAGCAACATCGCATGATCGGCTGGGGCCAGCACTTCGAGCAAGCCGCCGATCATCGTCAGCACCAGCGGATCGGCTATCGGCCGGTCGTGCCGTGCCAGCTGCTCGATCACGACCGCGATGGTCTGGGTTCGACGGGTGCGCAGACTTCGCGCTGCGACGTTCATCCGGTAACCCGCCTCGTTCGCGACCTGGACAATGCGCTCGCGCAGTGCGGGCCGGACCAGATCGCTGCCGCGCAGGGCGCGCGATACGGTGATCTTCGAAACGCCGGCCAGCGCCGCCACCATTTCCATGGTCGGTCGCTCCGCGTCTTTCCTGGGCCTGGTCATCGGCATCGCGAAATCAGCGCTCCCTCACACCGCGGCAAAGTAGCGGCGCACCAGCCGGGCGATCAAGTCGAACGAACGATCCACTGCCGGAATCGTCGCTGGCAGGAACATGAAGCCATGCGGCAGACCGGGCAGGCGGTTGACCAGCGTCTCGACCCCGGCGCGGGCGAGGGCGCCGGCATAGGCCTCGCCGTCGTCGCGCAGCAGATCTTCGGCGGCGGTCAGCACGATCGCCTGGGCAAGCCCCTCATGGTGAGCAGCGTAAAGCGGCGAAATCAGTGGATCGGTGAAGTCGGCATCGCCGCAATACATCGCCCGGCAGGTATCGAGATAATCGCGCGACAGGCCCGAGACGGCAATCTCGTCGAACGAGGGCAAGGGCAGCGCCAGGTCGGTGACCGGATGGATCAGCAGCTGGAACAGCGGCTGCTCGCTATCGCCATCGCGCAACCTGAGCGCGATCGCGGCAGTGAGATTGGCCCCGGCACTTTCCCCGCCCAGCGCAATCCGTGCGCTATCGCAGCCCAGTGCTTGCGCCTCGCGCCGCGCCCACGCCAACGCCGTGCTGGCGTCATCAAGCCCAGCCGGGAACGGATGTTCCGGAGCAAGGCGGTAGCCAACCCCAAGCACGGCGCAGCCGGCACGGTGGGCGAGATGCCGGTGCATCGCATCGTGGGTCTCAAGATCGCCCAGCATCCACCCGCCGCCGTGCAGGAACACCAGCAGCGGCAGCGCCGGGTCGGTGCTCGGCCGATAAAGCCGGACCGGAACGCCATCGGCATCGAAATCCGCGACGCTGGCCAGTTCGACGCCCGGCAACGCGCTGCCCCCCGCCGCCATGCCGGCGCGGATCAGCGGCAGCAGCTCCGGCGTAAGCGGCGGCAATGGCGCAGGATTTCCGATGGCCGCAGCAATTTCGGGGTCGAGCATGGCGTTCGTCCTTGTCTTATGACATCGATATCATCGAAATGAACGACAATGACAAGAGCGAGCGAGAGAAATGACCGCATCCCCGATCAAACTTGACCGCGAAGGATCCGATCATCCCGCGGACCCTCATGGCGAACGCCGGCTGACCATCGGCGTATCGGCGCTCTATCTGGCGCTGTACCTGCATTACGGATTCTTCGCGTTCATCCCCTTGTGGCTCAAGGCGATGGGTGCGCAGCCGAAAGAAATCGGCGTGCTGGTCGCGATCCCGCTGGTTCTGCGGCTGCTGACCGTCGCGCCGTTCTCAGCCTGGGCGGGACGGCGCGGCCGGGTCCGCGACGCGATCACGGTGACGGCGATCCTTTCGGCCGGGCTGATCCTGCTCTTGCTCGGCCGTCCTGATCACATTGGCCGGATCGCGGTCGTGCTGATCTTCTCGATCATGTGGGACCAGATCCCCGTGCTGACCGACGCCTATGCCGTCATGGCGGTGCGCAGCCGCAACCTGAACTTCGGGCGGATGCGGGTCTGGGGCTCGATCGGCGTGGTCGTATCGACCGCTGCGGCAGGGTGGGTCTTCGGCCTGACCGGGATCGAGGCGCTGCCCTGGCTCGTCGCGGCGCTGCTGCTGCTTCCGGCGCTGGTCGCCCCCGCTTTGCCGTCCGACCGGACTATGGCTGCGCCCGAACCCGAGACGGGAGGCAAGTGGCGCGACGTATTCGCCGATCGCAAGCTGATGCGGGCAATGGGCGGCGCGGCGATGATCATGGGCAGTCACGGGGTGCTGACCAGCTTCGGCGCGATCCAGTGGAGCGCGCAAGGCATTTCGACGGGGATGATCGGGACCCTTCAGGCAACCGCAGTAAGCGCCGAGATCCTCGCCTTCTGGTTCGGCGCCAACCTGCTGGGAAAGCGCGATCCCAGCCTGCTCATCTGTATTGCCGCTGCTGCGGCGACGCTGCGGTGGATCATTATGGCATGCAATCCTGTCCTCGGCGTATTGTTCGCGGTGCAAATGCTGCACGGGATTACCTCGACTGGAGCCATTCTCGGCACGATGCTGATCATCGCCGCGCGCGTTCCCGTGCAGACCAGTGCCGCTGCGCAGGGACTCAATGCGGTGCTGCTAGGCATCGTCCTCGCCGCTGCGACCGCAGGTTCAGGTCTGCTGTGGTCGCAGGGGGTCGCGATGGCCTATCTCGCGATGGCAGGTCTGGCCGCGACGGGTATTGTCCTTGCCTGGCCATCCAAGGCCAGTAAGCTTGTGGCAGGGTGAAGTAAGCCGGAAGTCGTGGCAGAGCGCACGAGCGCGAGGGGCCATGTTTCTGGATGTTGGTAACGAACGCTATCGCTGACATGGTGGCCTCTCGAGATGTCGCGATCGATGTTCAAAACCTGAAGTTCGTTCAGCTAGTCTAACCAAGCCAATAAGCGATCGGTCCGGTTAAGATGGAGCGTTGGCTAGTCTAATTGCTCTGGTGTCGAAAACTGCCCAAGCCAAGGCTTACAAGACAAGAAAACTCGTTTGGCCATAATACACATTCAAGTTTCAATTGGGCCGAGACGCCAAGGTGGATAGCGACGATTCTCACCGGCCTTGAAGATGCAAATCTCGTTGCCCGCAGGATCAAACAGCCGCGCCTCCCTCCAGAGCCAGGGTTGATCGGAGGGCTCTTCCGCAAAGGCTATGCCTTTAATGCGCAGTCGGGCGATCGTGTTGTCAACGTCATCGACCTCAAAGTAAGTGATGGGGCCACCTTGCGGCACTGTTGTCTGCAAATGAATGGAGAAAGTGGCTTCACCATCGGGCAATTCGAACCGGGCATAGTCGTTGCGTGCGGACACAATCAGGCGAAGGCCAACTTTCAGGTAAAACGCGAGGCTCTCCTGAAAGTTCGTTGCGCCAACGGTTACCTGATTTAGCCTCAATGCGCGCGCTCCCGTAGGTGAGGATGGTCGTTCTTAGCGGCCGACCAGATGGTTATAGATGGCAAAATTGGGGTCGCGAGCTATAGGAGTTTGACGGTACAGAAGGTGTGAGAAGCACAAGCTGACCGAATAAGCGGCCCTACGGTCTACTTGTTGGCATCGAAATTCCCTGCTTTGACCGCGATCGGCTTTGCTGTCGGATAGAATTGCACAAATGTGGTCTGGGTCGCCGCGTGCTGTTGGTGGCATGAATAGCAGCTTGCCGTGGGGGGCAGCACACGCGCGGGCTTACCGGCCTCGGCTTCGAAGAACCCCCAGCCGGTCGGGAAACGCGCATCCCGGACGTGAAGCTCCAGATAGGTGTTGTCGCCGGTCTGAAAGTTGCCCGAATGGTTGATTGAGCCCTCTGATGTGCCAAGGCGCCCCTCCTTCGCAATCACGGTTCCTTCAGGCCAATGGCCGGTTGCCTTGAATGCACGCCACGAAGCGGGATCGACAAAGACATTGTCAAAACCGTCGTCGCCGGTGTGCGCATTCAAGCCATAATTCATGTTGAGTCCCGAGCTGAGGAATACCCATTCGCGGTAATCCGACGGGGCGATCAGCTCGCCAGCTTTATTGTAATGAGGTCCGCCTGGCGCGCTCGTGGCGGCAATCAGCATAAGGGGCGAGAGCACCATCAATTTAAGCAACATGAGCAGATCCTTCCAAGCTGACGCGGGTGATGATTGAGAGTATTGGGGAGGCGTCGATTGCGGTCATGACCCGACGCCAATCAAGCCTGGATGACTTTCGGGGCGCGGCGCGGGGCCATCCCATCGGAACCGACGGTCAGTCTCGATGATCGGCACGTCGTTTACCGACGCTTCGCGACGACGCATCAGTCCGTTCTCGGCGAATTCCCATTGTTCATTGCCGTAGCAACGAAACCACTGTCCATTGATCCGACATTCATATTGGAAACGAACCGCAATCCGGCTTCCGGTGAACGCCCATAAATCCTTGACGAGACGATACTCTTCTTCGCGCTGCCATTTGTCTGTCAGCAACGTCACTATCGCATCGCGGCCGATCAGAAATGAATCGCGGTTCCGCCATTCGCTGTCGATCGTATAGGCGAGCGCTACCTTCTCGGGATCGCGGCTGTTCCAGGCATCCTCTGCTGCCCTGACTTTGATCAGTGCACTCTCCCGCGTAAAAGGTGGAAGCGGGGCACGCGGGATCTCGGGATTGGTCATGCGGCCGGATCCTTTTCGGCAATGGTTTGGCGGAGCACCGCATTTTCAGCTTCAAGCTCGGCGATGCGCGCAGCCAGAGGCGCCATCTCGGCCTCGGTGAAGCGCTGCGTAATGTGTTGTGGGCAGTTCCAGTCGAAGGCCTCGAGCCGAATTATGAATCCGCGCTCAACCACCCCGCGAAAGTCGGGCAGCGTCAGCTTTGCCGCGAGATCGGCATCTCGGGAGAGATCGCGCGCTTCAATCCGGCCATAGAGTTTGAGCCGCCGCCGCCGCGGATAGTCCATCAAGATCAGCGCCACACGACTGTCGGCTGAAGTGTTGCCCAGGCTGATATATTGCCGGTTGCCGCGGAAGTCGGGAAAGGCGAGCGTCGTCTCGTCGATAAGCCTCAGGAAGCCTGGTGGGCCGCCGCGGTGCTGGACATAAGGCCAACCACTTTCCGACACGCTTGCCATGTAGAAACTGTCCCGCGCGGCGATAAATCTCGCTTCGGTCTCGGTGAATCGGTCCGAGCGCCGACTTGCACCTACTTTGTCATAGAGACCCGCGCTGCCGTTCGCGGCCTGCGCCGCAAGAACACTTGGCGTCGTGGCGATGTCGAGGAAGCCGTTGGCCATGATCGGTGCTCCGGGCGAAAGGGGTGCCGCCGGCGGGCGGGGGGGCAGACCGCCGACGGCGGGTCGTCAGGCGGCCTGCGCAGCGCGGACGACAGGGAAGTCGATATCGGTCTCGGCGACGTTGTTGATGTAGTTGGTGAGCACGTTGAGCGCGACGCTCGCCACGATCTCAACCACCTGGGCTTCGGAGAACCCGGCGAGACGGACAGCAGCGATGTCTGCATCGCTAACCTGGCCGCGTGCTTCGAGCACCTTGCGAGCAAAGACGACAGCGGCATCAGCCTTGGCATCACCTGAATGACCGGCACGATTGAGCGCGATCTCGGTATCGTCGATCTTGGCGAGGTTCAGGCCCAGGTAAGTGTGCGCCGACAGGCAATAGTCGCAGCCATTGGCCTGAGCGATCGCCAGTGCGATCCGCTCGCGGGTCTTGGCATCGAGCGTGCGGCCGAGAGCGCCGTTAAGGCCGAGATAGCCTTCGAGTGCTGCCGGACTGGTACCGACAAGGCGGAACAGGTTGGGGACGACGCCGAGCTGCTTTTCGACTGCGTCGAGCAACGGCTTGGAATTGGCGGGAACGTCTTCACGGGCGGGGATGGTCAGGCGGGACATGTGGCTTTTCTCCAATAGCTGGCTGCTGGATGCTGCCTGCCCAATAGAGATGCGCCGTTCGAGGGTCTGTGTTAATCCGGCAAAACTGCACTTCACTCATGCGATTATCGGGATAATCATGGACCGACTGGAAATGCTGCGAACGTTCGTGCTGGTGGCCGACAACGCGAGCTTTGCCGAAGCGGCACGGCGGATGAGAGTTTCTCCAACTGCAGCAAGCCGTGCAGTGGCAGCGCTGGAGCGATCTCTCGGAACTGCTTTGCTTCGCCGAACCACACGTTCGGTCAAATTGACCCCCGAAGGCGCGCTATATCTCGAACGGTGCCGCATCGCGCTTGCCGATCTTGATGATGCAGCCCTGGCAATGCGCGGCGACGGTGCCACGCCTGGCGGAACTCTGGTCGTGACTGCGCCGGTTACATTCGGACGGATTCATATCCTGCCCATTGCGACCCGTCTCCTGCGCGAGTTTCAAGAACTGGCGATCGAACTGACATTGATCGACCGAGTGGTCCGGCTGGTCGACGAGGGAATCGACGTGGCCGTGCGCATCGGTGACTTGTCTGACAGCTCGCTCCACGCGCTCAAGGTCGCTGAAGTGCGGCGCGTGCTCGTTGCCAGCCCTTCGTATACTAAAGCACATGGCATGCCCGCCAATGTCCCTGCGCTCCTTGACCACGCCCTGATCTCATTCACCGAAATCGATCGCGCGCATGAATGGCGGTTTGGGCCGGCAGGCAAACCGGCAATTCGCATCGAGCCACGCCTGACCGTAAATGCCGCCGACGCTGCGATTGCGGCAGCGACTGAAGGCTTGGGAATAGCTCGGGTGCTGTCCTATCAAGCGCTCGACGCGATTGCCGCAGGCCGGCTCGTCACGCTACTCGACGACGACGCTCCGCCCGCGATACCGGTCCACCTTGTCTATCAGGCAAACCGGCGCGCCTCGGTCAACGTCCGCGCTTTCATCGACGCAGCGCGCGCGCACTTCGGGCGTTTGGATTTGAAAGGAATGCCCATCGGCGCGTAGATAAGCCCGAATAGATGCTGAAGAATTGCTTCGCTGATGTATCGTCGTAGCAGCTCACTCGAGGGGCGAGACCATGGCAACGGCGAAATAGCCGCGCGTGTCGCGAACCTTGCTTGGCTCGTAGTAGATGATCCAATCGCCAATACAGGGGCTGACACGGCTGAGATACTGCCGGGGGAACTGATAGCGCTCAGCCGGACTGTCATCGTAAATCGAGTCCGTTCGGTGAATGAAGACGCCCTTAGCCATTGGTGCCTGGGTCTCCGTCGCTTGAGTAGGCACTCGCCCCGATTGCCGGAGCTTCGTCCTCTATCGACGCAACTTCGGGTACGCCTTCCTGTCCAGAATGCGTCCTGACTTCGGTCGCTCGCTCTTCGATCTCCTTGGCGAAGATCTCCAGCATCGACGATCCTGCAGGCATCGCCGCCACTTCCTCAGCCGCTGCGGGTAGTTCGCGCAGCAGCCGCGTCGTCACCTGCTCCACCCGCTGGATCGTCCCTCGCGCAGCAAGCCCGGCGGCTTCGGCCATGCGGCGCCAGTGGCGGCCGTAAATGTGTCGGCCTCGGCGCTGGCCGCCGATGGCCTGGGCGTGGTTCTGGGTGATGTTGGGCCAGGCGAGGCCGGACATCAGGTCGTAGAGCGGAGCGAGCTGCAGGGCGGCGGGGCCGAGCAGGATCGAATAATTTTTGGCGTGCGAGTCCACGTTGCCGATCGCTATGTTGACGATCACCGCGTCGAGCAGGCGGGTGATGTCGCGCGCAGTCATGTGCTGGCGGACGAGGGCGAACAGGTCGGCGATCGAGGGGCCGCGGGTGCCGGTGCCGTTGAATTCGTACTTGGCGGCGGGCGGGCGAGCTAGGGCCTGGCAGAAGTCTTCCTGGTGCAGGCGGTGGACGTCAATGTCGGTTCCGGTGCGGTCGTAGCGTTCGACGAGCAGGTAGCTTCGTCCTCCCGCAATGCCGGTGGTGACTGGTGCGACATTGAGGCCGATCCGTCGAGCGAGGACCATGCACAGCGCCTCGTTCTGGACGCTGCCGGGCAAGCGTGGATTGTCGGGCTTGAGGATGTGGTTCGATGGTGCGCCGTTGATGGGGACCGTAAGCTGGCTGTCGATCAGCGCGACAGGCAGCTTGTCTTGTGCGCCAGCGAGGCTCATCGAGACGCCTTCCTCGCCGATCAGGAAGGGGCGGGCGGGCAGTTCCTCGATGATCCGTTCGAGTGCGTCGACGTCCGGGATCGGGCGATAGCCGGGCTCGCCGCGCGGTTGCTGTGTGGCGATGCTGAGTGCGCCGGCGAGGTCGTTGCCGGTCTCGGCAATCAGGCCGAGCGCGTCTTCGGGGGCGACGCCCACGGCGCGGGTCATGGCGCGCAAGGGCTCGCCCTCGGGCAGCAGGTTCATCAGCCAGGGCAGGACGCGTTCGCTGCCGAAGGGCTCGCGCTGCAGGGGCATGGCTAGCGAGACCGGGAAGCGATCCGGGGCGGAGAGCCAGGCGTCGGTGTAGGTGAGCGTGGTTGCCTGTGCCTTGGCGCTGATCGTTGCGACCTGGCGGCTGCCGAAGTGGACGGGCAGTTCCACGGTCAGCCCTGCGCTGTGCCGGTGGCGGTCAGGCGCAGGCCGACGGCGCGGGCGGCGGCGAGCGCCTTGCCGAGTTGTGCGGTTGGCTTGCCTGCTTCGAGCTCGACGATGAAGCGTTCACCGCTGTTGATGGCAAGCGCCAGCTCCCGCTGGGTGAGGCCGAGGGCCTTGCGGGCGGAGGCGACGGCAGCGCCGAATTGGAGTGCATTATCGATCATGGCGTTCTTACCGAACGGGAAGAAAGCATATTCCGATATGCTATTCAAGATGAAAACTTACCGAGCGGGAAGAAAATACTCAACCCAGCTGACTTAGGGCATGATCTTACCGATCGGGAAGCAAAATGACCCTAGCCCTTTGGAACTTCTAGGCGAAGGATTTCGCCATCTCGATGGCAGATCCGCACCGGTAAGCCTTCCCGAATGGGCCCACCATGAGAGGCGCTGTTATTGAAACCAGCGCTCACTATGTAGTCCGAATAGCTGAATTCGACGCCGTTGACGTCAAACCTTTCAGTGTCATGCCCCGACGCAGGCATTGGGTGGAAATGTTCAACTCTGCCCTCAACAATCTCGCAGTCGCCGCGTGCGAGCGCTAGCTTTGCGTTGCGGGCGTCGTTGAACACCGTTGTACCCGCAATGACGGTCCAGAAAACGGCGAACAACAAGTAGAAGATAGCAAAAGGCTTGAACCAGGCCTTTTCAGGTGATGGTCGGAATCGAAGTTTTGCGAGCCAGCCAGGTCGGAAAACCATGATCGCGCCGACGGCCACAAGGGCCAAGCCAGGCACGACAAATGCCAAGTTTCGATATGGGTCGGCTGAAGCATCAAAGACCGTGACATAGTTCATATAAGCAATCTGCCCATGAACCGCAGTCCACACAATCTCAGTTGCCAAAATCACCCATTTCGGCTATCCAAAATCCGACTCCCCGATGGATCAGAATGGACCGTGGCAAACGGTCGCGCACTGGGCTTTGCCCGGTAGGATAAATTGTGGGCAAAGCCCTGTCTTGCGCCCAAGTTCATTTTTAAGATCATGTTGTTACATGACTTTTTCGGCCATCTCCCGCTCCGCCACCGACCTCGAGACACTGACAACGCCGGACCGGCGCGTTGATGGCGATGGCTTGATCATCAGGGCCCGCATCGCGGGCGGACATCGTGATATTGGCCTGGGTTCAGGCCCGAGCACCCCGGCGACCACGATCCGATTCAACATGTCAGCGCAACAAGAAGATTGCGAATCGTAAGAATAGGGTGTAGAAATAGATGCTCGGGTTATCCAAAAAACCATGCGCGCAGCTATTGCGCGCGCCTTCACCCTCGTACAGGTTTCGCTCCGGATTGTCTGGGTGCGGCGGTCTGTGCTTATGGCACGGGAGTTATTTGGATGGTCCAAACGACCGAACGCGACGAGGCGACTCCGTCACCGTCCGGTCGAGGTCCTGATTCCGCCTCGGGTTCTGGAACGCAGGACGAATTCAGAATCGCCACCCCGCAGCTCGGCCTGCCCAAAGGCGGCGGCGCGATCCGCGGTATTGGCGAAAAGTTCGCCGCAAACCCGGTCACCGGAACCGGATCCCTGACCGTCCCGCTTGCGCTCAGCCCGGGACGTTCGGGGTTCGGGCCAAGTCTGTCGCTTTCATACGATTCCGGCGCGGGGAACGGGCCGTTCGGCTTTGGCTGGCATCTTTCGCTTCCGGCGATCACGCGTAAGACCGACAAGGGCCTGCCCCGCTATGTCGATCGCGCCGATTCCGACGTCTTTATTCTTTCCGGCGCAGAAGACCTGGTCCCGGTGCTGGCCCAGGACGACTGCGGCGAATGGCGCGAAAGCAAACCGACTTGCCGATCGGTCGCGGGGCAGTCGTATCTGGTTCGCCGCTATCGCCCGCGCATGGAGGGCCTTTTTGCCCGGATCGAGCGGTGGTCCAACCGGTCCGATCCCGGCGACATGTTCTGGCGGACGATTTCCGGCGACAATGTTACGACCTGGTACGGGCGGTCGCCCGAAAGCCGCATCTGCGATCCCGACGATCCTGCCCGGATATTCACCTGGCTGATCTGCGAAAGCTACGACGATCGCGGCAACGCTGTCGTCTATGGCTACAAGGCAGAAGACTCGGCGCGGATTTTCGAGGGTCCGGACGGCGCGCTGCAGCCCCATGCCGAAGAGCGTAACCGCACAACCCGGTCACGCACCGCACAGCGTTATCTCAAGTCGATCCGCTATGGCAACAGGACGCCGTACCTGCCGGAATTGCGCGCCGGGTCCAACTGGCCTGACCCGGGTGACGAATGGTTGTTCGAGACGGTGTTCGACTATGGCGATCATGCCGCCGTGGCCCCGCGCCCGGCCCCCTGCAGGCCATGGCTGGCTCGGGCCGACCGGTTCTCGACCTACCGGGCCGGGTTTGAAATCCGCACCTATCGCACCTGCCAGCGGATCCTGATGTTCCACCATTTCCCCGACGAACCGGGCGTCGGCCGCGACTGCCTGGTGCGCTCTACGGATTTCGATTACACCGTCGGCGCCCCGGACGGCGCGGGCTATACCCTGCTGCGGTCGGTCAGCCATGCCAGCTACCGCAGAAGCGCCGACGGCTATGACAGCGGCGCCTTGCCCCCGGTCGAATTCGGCTATTCCGAGGCACGGATCCAGGAGAGACTCGAGTATCTTGACGGCGAAAGCCTGGCCGGAATTGCGCCGGGCGAAGGCAGCGGCGCGGCCCGGTGGACCGACCTCCATGGCGAGGGATTGACGGGCATCCTTACCGAGCAGGCGGGATCGTGGTTCTACAAGCGCAATCTCAGTCCTCTAGGCCCCGGGGCACGTTTCGCGGCTGCCGAGCTGGTTGCGTCAAAGCCCGGCGCCTCGATCGGCGGCGATACCGAACTGATGGATCTGGCCGGTGACGGCCATCCCGATCTGGTCGTCATGCGCGGCGCCGCGCCCGGGTTCTACGAACACGACGAGACGGAAGGATGGCAGCCGTTCCGGCCCTTCAGCTGCTGCCCCAACATCGATTTGCGCGATCCCGACCTCAGACTGATCGACCTCAACGGCGATGGACTGGCCGACCTCCTCATTACCGGGGATGATTCACTGGTCTGGCACCCATCGCTGGCCGAAGCGGGTTTCGGCGAGGCCAGCCGGATCAGCCGGGCGCTCGACGAAGAAAAAGGCCCGCGGTTGCTGTTCTCGGACCCGGGCCAGTCGATCTTCCTGGCCGACATGAGCGGGGACGGGCTGACCGACCTGGTGCGGATCCGCAACGATGAGGTCTGCTATTGGCCGAACACCGGCTATGGCCGGTTCGGCGCCAAGGTCACGATGAACTTTTGCGGCGCAACCGGCACCTTCGACGTGTGCGACCAGTTCGACACCGCCCGGCTGCGGCTTGCCGATATCGATGGCAGCGGTACCGCCGACATCATCTATGTCCACAGTGGCGGCGTTCACATCTATTTCAACCGCTCGGGCAACGGCTGGAGCGACGCCCACCGGCTGAACGTGATGCCGCGCGGCGACGATGCGACCAGTATTGTCGCGCTCGACCTGCTCGGCAATGGCACGGCCTGTCTGGTCTGGTGGTCGCCCTTGGCGGCCGATGCCGGTCAACCGGTGCGCTATGTTGACCTGATGGGCGGACAGAAGCCCCACCTGCTGGTCAGCACCGCAAACAACATGGGGGCCGAAACCCGGATCGGTTACGCGCCATCGACGCGCTTCTACTTGCAGGACCGCGCCGCGGGCCGACCCTGGGCGACACGCCTGCCCTTCCCGGTCCATGTCGTCGATCGCGTCGAAATCCGCGATCTGATCAGCCGCAGCCGGTTCGTCACCTGCTATGCTTATCATCATGGCTACTTCGACCCAAAAGACCGCGAATTTCGCGGGTTCGGCATGGTCGAACAATGGGACAGCGAACATCTGTCCGCGCTGACGGACGGTGACCCGGCTGCCGCCGCACTTGAATCGATCCCGCACATCCCGCCGGTTTACTCGCGGAGCTGGTTCCATACCGGGGCCTATCTCGATCGCGGCAGGATTTCGCGACTGTTCGAGACCGAGTATTTTCGCGGAGCGACAGCCCAGGCCGAAGCGCTGCTCGACGACACCGTGCTGCCGCTCGGCCTTGACCCGGACGAAGAGCGCGAGGCCTGCCGGGCGCTGAAGGGCGCGATGCTGCGCAGCGAGGTCTACGCGCTCGACGGCGTCGGGGTCAGCCCGGAAACGCCCCATGGTCTGCCCTATTCGGTGACTGAGCAGAATTTTGCCGTCCGCTGCCTCCAGCCGCGCCGAAACGGGCGCTACGGTGTCTTTCTGACCCACTCGGCAGAAGCCATCGCCTGCCACTTCGAACGCAATATCGCCGACCCGCGGATCCAGCACAGCCTGACTTTGGAGGTCGACGGGTTCGGCAATGTGCTCAAGCAAGCATCGATCGCTTATGGTCGGCAGTCCTCTCCGCTCGCCGAAGTCTGGGACCGCGCCCGCCAGACCACCGCGCTCGTCACCTATAGCGAAAGCAGCTTTACCCGTGACGCCGACAGCGGCACCGAGGCAATCGACCGTGACGACTGTTTCCGTCTGCCGGCAGCCTGGCAATCGCTAGGCTTCGAGTTGACGGACTATGCGCCCGGCGGACCGGGCGGGCGGTATCTGGTCTCGGACTTCGTCGCACCCGAGCCTGGTTCGGATGGCCGGATGCGACTGCTTTGCGATGGCGAAGTTGCATTCGAAGACCGCGCCGTCGGACCGCGTCGCCGCCGCCGCATCGCTTGCCAGCGAACGCTGTTCCGGCGCGACGATCTCAATGGCCTGCTTCCGCCCGGCACGATGCAATCCCGCGCGATCGGCGGAGCGCGCTACAAACTGGCCCTCACGCCCGGTTTGATCGACCAGGCCTTTCAGCGGCCGCACGAAGGGACGGCCGACGAAGCGCTGCTTCCCGAGCAGGACCGCACCGCTGTTCTTGGCGGGGAAGGCGGCTACCGCGACCTTGATGGCAACGGCGAATGGTGGGCGCAGAGCGGTGAGGCCTTCTTCAGCGCCGGGTTGGACGACACGCCTGCCATCGAGCTGGCCGAGGCGCAGCGCCACTTCTTTCTCGCGCGCCGCTATCGCGATCCCTTTGGCCATCCGAGCTTTGTCGATTTCGATCGCTACGACCTGCTCGGCGCGGAAACGCGGGATGCGCTGGGCAACCGCGTCACGATCGAGGCCAGCGATTATCGCGTGCTGCAACCGCGCCTGATCAGCGACGCCAACCGCAACCGCAGCGAAGTGGCGTTCGACGTGCTCGGCATGGTCGCGGGCACGGCGGTGATGGGCAAGCCGGCCCCCGCCGCGGAAGAAGGCGATACGCTGGAAGGATTTGCGCCCGACCTGACACAGGATCAACGCGATGCGCTGTTCGAATCGGACGATCCGCTGGCGGCGGCACCGGCGATACTGGCAGGCGCGACCAGCCGGATCGTCTACGATGTGGACCGGTTCCGCCGGTCGCGCGCCGCGCACCCGGCCAGGTCCGACCTGTGGCAGCCATCGGGGGTTGCCACGCTTGCCCGCGAAACCCACGTCCATGACGCCTTGCCGCGGCACGGCCTGAGGGTCCAGATCGGGTACAGCTATTCCGACGGTTTCGGGCGCGAAATCCAGCGAAAGGGCCAGGCCGAGCCAGGACCCCGACCGCTGCGCGACGCGCACGGACGCCTGCAGCTGGATGCCAGCGGGCAGCCGCTGATGGACATGGCCGCGGGGCAGCGCTGGATCGGCAGCGGCTGGACGGTGTTCAACAACAAGAACAAGCCCGTCCGCAAGTTCGAGCCCTTTTTCAGCGGCCACCACCGCTTTGAATTCGACCCGCGCGTCGGGGTCAGCCCGGTGCTGTTCTACGATCCGGTGGGACGGGTGATCGCGACCCTGCATCCGCAGGGCACATACGAAAAGGTTGTGTTCGATCCGTGGAGCCAGACCACATTCGACGCCAACGACACCTGCGCGCCGCGCGGCGACGAGACCGGCGATCCGCGGACCGATCGCGACATCGCCGGCTTCGTCGCCAGCTATTTTGCGGGTCTGCCCAGCGACTGGAAGACCTGGCACGCGCGGCGGATCGACGGCAGCCTGGGGCCACATGAACGCGAAGCCGCGATCCGCGCCGCAGCCCATGCCGATACCCCGAAGACCGCGCATCTGGATGCATCGGGCAGACCGTTCCTAAGCATCGTGCGAAACCGGATCGTCTGCCCGGGCCACGAGCTCGACGGCCATGAGACACGCTTTGAAAGCCGGGTCGAACTTGACGTCCAGGGCCGCCAGCGCGCCGTGCGGGATGCGATCGAGGACAGCGACCGGGAGCGCGACGATCCACTGGGCCGGATCGTCGGTCGGTTCGTGTTCGACCTGCTGGGCAATCCGGTCCGCACCGAAGCGATCGACGCCGGCCAGCGCTGGGCACTGACCGATACGCTTGCCCAGCCGATCCGGGCCTGGGACAGCCGGGGGCACCGGTTCCGCAGCAGCTACGATGCGCTGCGCCGCCCGCTGGACAACCTGGTGCGGGGCAGCGGCCCGCACTGTGATCCGCAGACCCGCGACCGGGACGTGGTCCTTGAACGGATCGACTATGGCGATGCCCTGCCCGATGCCGAAGCGCTCAACCTGCGGACCCGGGTCTATCGCCACTGCGATGGCGCAGGGGTTGCCTTCAACGCGCTGCTCGATGCCGAAGGAACGCCGACCGCGGCCTTCGACTTCAAGGGCAATCTGCGCGGCACGACCCGCCGTCTGGTCCGCGATTATCGGACCTTGCCCGATTGGCAGCACGACGTTGCCCTCGAGGCTGAGAGCTTTGCCGCCAGCGTCCGGTTCGATGCGCTCAACCGGCCGATCCAGACCGTCCCCCCGCGCAGCAGCCTGGGACGCGGCAAGATCAGTGTGCTGCAGCCGAGCTATTCGGAAGCCAACCTGCTTGAGCGGCTTGACGTCTGGCTTGATCGCGACGCCGAACCGGACGCGCCGATCGACCCCGTGCTCGACCCGCCGGCGCGCGTCGGCATCGCGGCGATCGACTATGATTCCAAGGGGCAACGGACCCGGATTGCCCACCGCAACGGCGCTGAAACCGCCTATAGCTATGATCCGGCCACGTTCCGGCTGACCCGGCTGATCACCCGGCGCGGCGATCCGGGCGATGCAGTGCAGGATCTTGCCTATACCTACGATCCCAGCGGCAACCTCACCCACATCGCCGATGCGGCGCAGCAGACGGTGTTCTTTCGCAACAAGCAGGTCGCGGCGGACAATGACTATGTCTACGATGCGCTATACCGCCTGATTGCGGGAACCGGGCGCGAACAGCTTGGCCGCTGCGCCGCCGCCACCCCGCACGCGCCCGAGGCGGGCCTGCCAACGGGGCTGCAGTGCGACGACGGCGCGGCGCTGGCGCGCTACATCGAACACTATGTCTACGATCCTGCCGGCAATGTGCTGCAAATGCGCCATCGCGGGGCCGACGCCGCGCATCCGGGCTGGACCCGGCGCTACCACTATCGCGAAGACAGCCGGATCGAGCCGGGGCGGCCCGGGAACCGGCTAAGTTCCACCGCGACCGGCGATGGCCCCGACGGCGCGCGCCAGGACTATGCCCATGACCTGCATGGCAACATCGTTTCGATGCCCCATCTCGGCGGATCGGCAGGCGGACCCAACATGGTCTGGGATTGCGGCGACAATTTGCGCCGGATCGACAAGGGCGGCGGCGGGACCGCCTATTACACCTATGATTCCGGCGGTCAGCGGGTGCGCAAGATCTGGGAGAAATCGGCGCACCGGATCGAAGAGCGGCTCTATATCGGCGGCCTCGAGATCTACCGCAAACACGCTGGCCCGATCGGTGCGCAAGAGCCGCTGCTCGAGCGCGAAACCTTGCATGTCATGGACGACGCCCGCCGCATGGCGCTTGTCGAGACGCGCACGCTCGACCGCGACGGCGACGATCCCGCGCCCGCCCGGTCGATCCGCTATCAGCTCAGCAACCACCTGGGATCGGCCGCGGTCGAGCTGGACGATACGGCCCAGGTCATCAGTTACGAGGAATATTCGCCGTTCGGCTCGACCACGTACGAGGCCGTGCGTAACCAGACCGAAACGCCCAAGCGGTTCCGCTTTACCGGCAAGGAACGCGACGAGGAGAGCGGCTTCTACTACCACGGCGTCCGCTATTACGCGCCCTGGCTGGGCCGCTGGACCGCCGCCGACCCGGCCGGCTTCGCCGACGGGCTGAACAGCTACGTCTATGTCCGCAACAATCCTGCGATGTTGACCGATTCCACTGGGGCACAGTGCGATCCGAGCAATGCATCGTGCATCGATGCGACATATACCCCGGGTCCGGAAGAGCAGGTCTGCCGGGCGCCAGATGCTGGGCCGAGTTCGAGCAGCGGTTCGGGCTCATCGGCCTTGGCAAGCGGCGGATTCAGCGCGGCGGGCGGTATATTGAGTTCACTGGCTTCAGCCGCGCCAAGTGCTGCACCCATTCTGACCCAGACGACCAATTCGATCCCGGACTTGCTGACCTTTCTCCATGCTCAGGCCGGCTTCGAAGCTGGGGCGGCAAGACCGCTCAATTTCACCCGCTACGGTGCCAGCCCCTTCGGAACCGCCGCTCATGCGCAATCTACCAGCGTGCTGGCCGAAATGCAGGACATTGGCTTTCTCGAGGCCGAGCGCATCTTCTCGGAAGTGCGGACGGTAAACGGGGTAGTCACGCAGATCGGTGGCACGCCGGGTGGACCGCGCGGTTCGTTCAACATGGACATCGTCGTTGCCCAACCGGGAGAGACAATCGCTGTCGGCGACAATCTGATGGGCGGAGTCGCCGAATCGATTGGAGACCTCAAGTACGGTGGCGGTGTTATCAGTCCCAAATACGGCGCGCTTGGCTCGCCGCTTGAAACCATCAATGGGAGGACCGTTCCTGGTGCCATGCCGGAATTCCCGGCCGGTCCCGCAGGCATGTCTGGCTCGGCGCGATTCTTTGGTGTTGCTGGCGGAGCTTTCAACGCAGCAGGCGGGGTGTTCATGCTGGCCAGCATCGATACCGAGCGCGATCATCCCATTCTGATCGGTGGCAAGGTTGTCAGCGGCGGTGCCAGCACGGTTGGCGGCGGCATGATGCTCTACGGTGCGGTCGCGGGTACGGCAGGGACAGTCGCAACCGGCGCCGCCATCGCCGAAACGGGCGGATTGCTGGCGATCCCGATTATTACATACGAGATCTCCAAGCCACGAGGCTGGATCGCTTACGATCCGCAGCTGGTTGACCGGGCGATTGCCGAAGGCCGCAATCCGTTCTGCGCGCAGTGCCATGGCCCTGGCGGGGCGCTCGATCCGAACAACGACTGGAACTCACGTGATCCAGCGCGGCGCGCCGCATTCGCGAACAGGCTGCGTTGGGTCAATCTCGATGTTCCGATGGAACAGCGCACGTTCCCGGATACGTTCAGTCACCGATGACAAAAAGCCGAATGATGTAACTCGATCAATCAGTTAGACTTTAGGAGCACTGACATGCCGCAAGTTATCTTGGTTCGCATCGTGCCAAAACTGCCGACCAGCGGCGCGGCGTTCAGTGCCTATTTGTCCAACCTCTCTATCAGGGCCTTCGATCATTCGTTCGCCGATACGGCCGGGGCGACCTTGATCGGCTCGGCGCAGGGCGCCTGGATTCCCGATGCCGGGCTCAACGCAGCCGGCCCGCCGTTCGATCCCAACACGCAGCGGATCCTCCAGCACTGGACGGTCTATCCCGTCCAGATCAATCCGTTCCCCCAACCGGCCACGCCCGACGTTCGGCTCGAAGCGGTGGCGACCGCGGTCATTGCCTTGACCAGCCCGCCCGCGACCGAGTTCAGCAGTTCCGACATCCGTCTCGAGATCAAGCAGGGCACCCAGCTGGTCGCCTATGAGCAGGTGTCGTTCAACGTGAAGGTTGAGCCCAACGCGGCGATTTCCGGCAACCCCTCGACCTATGTCGGGGTGGCGGTTCCGGCGCTGGTCGTCACCATCCCCGATCCGGTGGTGTCGATCGACCCCAATTCCGCCTTTGTCGAGCTGCCCACCGACGGCAGTCCTCCCAAGTTCGCCCCCCTGCTGACCGCCATCGACAAAGTACTGTTGCAGGATCCGGCGGGCGGCGCGACGCTGGCCAATCGCAGCCCCTTGACCCAGGCACAGGCGCTGCACGTGGCGCGGGAGATTATCTGGAACCCGCAAATCACCCCGCCCCCGCCGCTGCCCCAGGGGCGGACCCTGGGCGATCTCTATACCCGACCGCAAACCAACACCACCTGGAGCACGGACGATCGCGACAAGGCGGATATGGACCGCAAGCAGTACGAGGCCAGCCTGCTGGGCCATTATGCGCTGCAAACCGCCAATTCGAACCGGCTCGCCCAATATGTCTTCGCTGCCTCGGCGGCGGTCTGGGCCCAGCAGCAGAGCGCGGCACCCGGGCGCGCCGGCCTGATCTTCCCGGTCGAGACCGGGGTACCGCCGCAACCGGGTACGACCTTCCGCAAAGCGCAGGCGATCGTCCACGATCAGGGCGGGCTGACGCTCAATTTCGAGGTTCCCGCCGGCTACTTCTATGCGCTGTCCGCAATCCTCGCCAACACGGTCTCCGCCGAACAGCGCTACCGGATGGCGACCGACGAAAACCCCGAGCGACTGGCCGCCACGATCGAAACGGCGATCGCTGCAAAGGTGATCACGGCCGGGGCCATCACCCCCGCCAATGCCGCCCGGCGGCTTGCCGCCATCGGGCTCGGCCGGGCCCAGCGCCATCCGCTGGTGCCGCTCAACGCCGGTGTCCAGGCGCTGGTCAATGCCTGGCTGGCGCACGCCGCGCCGTCGATCGATCCGTTCTGGCAGGCCGCGCCCTTCCCCGCCGGGCTGCTCGCGGGACAGCTCGAACTGGTCCTTGCCGTTGCGACGCAGCAGACAACCGTCACGCCCAATTCGCAGGCATTGATCGCGGCGATCAAGGCGATCCCGGTCACCACTGTCGCCCAGCTCAAGGCGCGGACGGTGCAGGATTGGCATGCCTTCTTCCTGCCCGCCAACGCCGGACTTCTGCCCGAGTTCACCAAGCCCGGCACCGCGGCCGAGCGCGTCGACGCCTTTGTCCGGCAATTGCGCAAGTATTTCGACATCTTGTCGGTCGCCCCGGCGCCGACCCCCGCGACCAGCGCCGACGCACTGGCAATTCCGATTGCCGATGGCGATCCGCTGCGCGCCTTTCTGGCCGCTGCGCCCGGGTTCTCGTTCCCGGTGGCCAACTTCACCGCGCCATCGATCGTCGCCGCGCTGGCGGCTGTGTTTCCCGGCGATCGCGCCGCGCAGGACTGGCTGCTGAACGCGCTGCAAACCATCGACGAGCTGTTCCGCGCGACCAGCGGAGTCGGCCCGGCCGACCTGCAGTTCTCACTGATCGAGGCGCTCTACGCGCGCGGCTTTACCGCGCGGGCGCAAATCCAGGCGCAGTCCGCCGACGAGTTCGCCTATGCGCTGACCGGCACGGTAGCTTACCCGCATGCCGACGCCATCCAGCTGGCGGCCGGCGGCCCCGGCGGCGCGCCTGCGACTGGTCCGGTCGGCCCGTTCGTGCCGATCAACCCGGACGGTTCGCTGATCAACTGCATCCCGCCGTGGCATCTTTCGCCGTTTGGTCCGGCCAAGTATCTGCAAGACCTGCTCGCCACGGGCGAAGGCGCGACCTGCGCCGATCCGCGGCCGAGCGGCGCCACGCTGGCGACGCTGCTGGCCGGACGGCGCGGTCCACTGGCCGATCTTCACGCCAGCGCGGCGAACATCCATGCCGCAATCCCGCTGATCGACATCGTCAACGAAAACCTCGAAGCCCTGGCCGATGGCAGCGCCGGCGGCGTGGTCTATGACACCAGCGCGAACGCGGCCGAAAACCGCGCGTACGAAGTGCTGCGAGCAGCGATACCCGAGCACTCCTCACCGGCCACACCGGTCAAGCGGCCGGGCGCCTATGCCAAGCTGGCGGCCGATTTTTCGGCCCCCGGCCTGCCTTACAGCCAGCCGCTCGACATCGCGCGATCATACCTTGCAGCCATGGGCACCTCGCGTTTCGCGACGATGCGCGCCTTCCGCAGCGACATTACCGAGTTCGCGATCGACGCCGGTCAGGAGGCGGCCGACTTTCAGAAGCACCTCTGGCGCTATCCCGTGCGGATCGAGCTGGCGGTGGAATATCTCGGCCTGTCTTCCGCGGAATACGAAACACTGTTTGTGAACCCGATCGACAGCACAGCGCTGCGCGGGATGTACGGTTTTGCGGCAGACACGATCAGTGGCCGGGACTGGAAGGACTTTGTCGCCCACGTCCCTGAATTCCTGGCGCGAACTGGGCTCGACTATTGCGAATTTCTCGAGCTGTGGAAGTCCGGTTTCATCACCTTCCAGCGCGAGCCGAGCCCCGCAAACCTGCGCGGCAATGGCGGCGAACCGGTCGATTCGAGCTTTCCCGATTGTGAGCCCTGCTGTCCCGAAGACCTCGTCATCGGCTTTGTCGGTCCCGACAAACCCGAAGCCGCATTCTATCGGCTGATGATCTTCATCCGCCTGTGGCGGACGCTGCAGTGCGTGAACGGCGCAGCGTACAGCTTCAATGAATTGCGCGACATTTGCGAAGTGCTTGGCCTGTTCGCCGGCGCTGCGGTGAATCCCGGGTTCATCCGCCAGCTGGCTGCATTCCAGATGCTGCGCGACGACTGGCAGCTCGACCTCGGGATCGACCAGAACGCTGGTGCCGCGGCCCACGGGGCGGACCGGACCCGGCTGCTGGGGCTGTGGGCGCCGGGCCAGACGGCGGCGTTCGACTGGGCACTCGACCACCTGCTGGCAAGGCTTGAGGACCGCGCAGAGCGTGAGCACGCGCCCGCACGCCTGCCCGGCAGCCACCGCCGCCATCGGCCGCCCGAATTCATCAAGATCCTCCGCGCAAATCTCGATCCGCTGGCAACGCTGGGCGGGTTCGATCCGGCGACGTCGCCATGGAACGCAGCGCCGACCGGCACGCTGCGCTTCACCGAAATTCTGGCGAAGCTCTATGCTTCGTCCTTCACCACCGGAGAGCTGCTCTACCTGTTCGCAGTCGATCAGCACCTCGATGGCGACGACCCGTTTGCGCTGCAGGACAGCCTGGAGGCGCTCGACCAACCCTTCGATTTCCCCGAAGACGGACACCCGTTCGACCTGTGGACGCTGCGCTCCCGGCTTCTCGGCGCGGCGGTTGCGGACGATGACGCCTCAGCGCTGACCTGGCCTGCGCTGGTCACCACGATGCAGCGGGACTTCGGGTACGATCCGGCAGCGGACGGCGATCCGCTGCAGCTGCTCGGCAAGCACTTCTTCCCGGACGTGCTGCGGCGGGCCGGGGTCGGGATCGATCCCCAGGCTCAACAATACCGGACTTCGCTCGCCACCACCGTTGCAAGCATGTGGAACACACCCGAGAAGACCCCGTTCCGCTACGATGCTGCGACAAAGGAACTGGTGGCAGAACTGCCGCTGAACGATGCGGCGGTTCTCGCCCAGCTCAACGCGATCGAACAGCTGACCACCGAAGAGCATGCCGCTGTCCAGCAGCTCTACTTCGCGCCGCGGGCCGAGCTTGCCCGCTTTGCCTTCCTCTTCCCCGGGCTGGCTGCAGCCGAGCAGGCACTGATCGAGGAACCCGACGAAGCCAGGCGCTGGGACTATTTCCGGCGCGGCTTCGCCACCTTCACCAAGCGTGCCGGTATCGTCGCAGACCATCTGGCCGGCCATGTCGGCGATGCGACCGGCGACGCCGCGGCCGATGCGGGTCTGGCGCGGGTCATCTTGCGCCGGTTGCTGGGTGACGAAAACACGGCTTCCGCGCCGTGGGAACAGGACAGCGGCCAGCCCCCTGCGCCGTTTGCGTGGTCGCAGCCCGGTGGGGGTGCCTTGGCTGCGCTGACCCGGCTGACCGGTACGGGACTCCCCGGCGCGATCGCGGCCGCGAGCGGCGCCACCTGGCCGCACCAGACGGGATCGCTGGCGATGTTCGCGCCGGCGGGCAACGCATGGAACGCGCCCGCGCCGACGGTCGTGCCCGACATCATGCTGGCGCTGCCCGCCAGCGCCCGCAAGTTCGCCTTTGTCCGCAACGGACTGGCGCTGCGCGAATCCGACGGCCTTGCACTCGCCGGCGCCGAAGGGTTCAAGGCGCGGTGGAGCGGGGTGCTGATTGTCGAGCAGCCGGGCACCTACACCTTCTTCGCAGGCGGGCCGACGCCCGATCCCGCGCTTCCCGATTTTGCCTGTTGCGGTCACAACAAATGGCGGGTCAACCTGCGCCGCGGCCAGAAGACCTTCCTCCTGCTCAATTACCGGTGGGAGGGCGAGCCCGCGCCAGATCGCGTTTCGGGCCCGCTGAACCTGAAGCGCGGGGCCTATTTCATCGACATCGATTTTGCCGAACTCCCCCCCGAATTCGACGAAGAGCTGGAGCTGGCCCGCGCCGCAAGCGGGTTTGCGATCAAATACCAGGGACCGGACACGGCAGATTGCATCGCCACAGTTCCGTTCGAGCGGCTGTTCCGCGACGCGGTTGCGGCACCCCTGGCCAGCAAGCAGGCGATTTCCAAATCGGCGCGCGACTATCTTGCGCTGCAATACACCGGCAGCATCCGCGACATCCGCCGCACCTATCAGCGCGCCTTCAAGGCGCTGCTTTTCAGCCACCGGCTTGGCCTTTCGGCGGACATCGCAACGCGCGTCAATACCAGCGAAATCGAATACCTGCTTGGCGCAGGGGAATCGTTTGCCGGTACCAGTTATCGTCCCGGCACGCCCTATACCGCGCACCGGGCCTGGCTCGACTTCAATCTGCTGCCCGTCGGCGACAGTTATCGCGGCGATCCGACGCGTCAGCCGCCCGCCGCTCTCGATGCGCGGGCCGATCCGACCGTTGCACGGCGCGCGGCGATGTTCGACTGGTTCGAACGGCTGTTCGACTACACCGCGATGCGCGCCAGTGTCAGGCATTGCAGCGATCGCTCGGCCTGGCTGTGTTTTGTCGAGGCTGCCAACCAGCAGCCGACAGACCCCATCCCGTTGCTGACCGATCTGGAGATCGACCTGGACTGCGGGCGGCTGGTCCTCGATTTCCACGACGGCGTGCAGCTCAACTGGACCCAGCTGGTCGACGAACGCTGGCCATTGCGGGTCTGGCATGCAGCGCGCTGGATCAAGCAGCTCCTGCGCGGCTTCGTCCCGCTCGATCTCGCGGCTGCGGATCCCGATCTCTGGGCGAGCACGCAGTTCGCGGCGTCCAACGTCAGTTTGACCGGCTTCTTCCGTGACGGAATGATCGGTCGGGGCGACCCGCTGCGGTTTGCCGACGTTGAATTGCTCAACAACGGGCTTCGCCTGCGCGCACGATGCGCGCTGGTTGCGTACCTTACCGGGATGGACCGGGTGCCCTTGCCCTTTGCACCGGGCCAATTTGCGACATCTGCAAAGGACCTGTCGGCCTTGCTGCTGACCGATGTCGAAGCCGGCATCGACCAGTCTGCCAGCCGCGTCGAAGAGGCCGCGAGCGCCGTGCAGGGCTTTGTCGAACGCGCCCGGCTGTCGCGCGAACCGAGCTTCGCGGTCGGCCCCGAATTCGGGGCGATGTGGGACAAATTGTTCGCGAGCTTCCGCATCTGGCAAGTGTGCCGCCGCCGGACGATTTACCGCGAGAACCAGATCGAGTGGAGCGAGCACGAGGTTGCAGCGCGGACCGAGGCCTTCCGCTTCCTCGAAAGCGAATTGCGCCGGTCCGCGCTGACCGCGCCGGTGCCAGGGGGAATGGAATATTGGCCCGGCCCGGATCTGCCCGTCTACCCGACCCTCAGCGCGCTGCAACATCGCGAACCCGCGCAGATCCGGCAGGTCGCACAGCCGCAAAACCTTGGATTGATGGGCAGACCGGAACGGCACGCGCGGCCAAGCTGGCTGGCCCCATCGGCGCGCGAGATCACGGTCGATCAATCGCCGCCGAACGACAACGCTCCGGGCATACCCCTGGCGGCGAATCCCGGTGCAGCAACCCCGAATCCAGAGCCTGCCAAGCCGCAGGGGCTGCCGCTGTGGCTGCAGGCCGCGGTCCGTATCGGTACCCGCTTCCTGCGCATTGCCGCCGCCGGCGAACCCATGGCGAGTTCCGGATTTGCCCCCGCTCCCGCAAATGGCAGCCCGTGCTGTCACGATTGCGGCGCGGTGCATCCGCCGGTGATGGATGAATATTACTTCTGGCTGGTCAAATCGGAATATTACGATCCCGCCAGCCTCAATCCCGCCGACCCGTCGAACTATCAGGACGCCGACTGGGGAGTCGTGCCGCCCGACATGACCTCTGACTGGCACCGCACGGACAAACTTCCCCAGCGCCTGGCCTGGGCCAAGCGGCCCATGGTCCGGCTGGCCTGGTGCCGGGTCCACAACGGCGAGTTCCAGACGCCGCGCTTCACCGACACGGGCGCCCGCGTGAACCCGGCCGGCGGCGAGGCCGAGCTCGAATTTCTGGGGCGCAAAGGTGATTCGCTGCGCTTCGGCATCACCAACGCGGCAAGTCTGCCGCCAGGTCATCTCGACCCTGCGCCCTGGGGATTCCGCTATGACATCGGCAGCGATACCGCCGTAGTGTTGCCCGAACTGGTGGAGGCCCAGCAATTGCCTGCGCCCCTGCCGGGACTCTCCGCCTACCCGTTCTTCATCTACGCGATGCCGGGCGCGCCATTGGAGCCGTCGCTCTATTCGACCGTGATGACGGTCGCGACGACGCTGCGCAACCATTGCCGCTACGAGGCCGCGCTCAGTTGGTATGAATTGTCGTTTGCGCCGACGACGAACGATCTGCGATGGGCGACCTGCCGGATTGCCCGGCAACCAACCACTGACCAGCCGTCAACGGTCGGGAATGTCCCGGCCAACGATCGGCCAACCGGCAACGCGAATGGCGATCCGGCCGGCAATCCCAACGCCAGGCCCACTTCGGGGACGGCAGACGGCCCCAACACCGGCACCGTGCTGCGGCGGGGCTCCGGCACCAGCGTACGTATGGCGACCGCGCCGCGACATCCGCGCAGCGAGCTCGACCCGTGTTGCGATTCGCTGGCCAAGAGCGATCTCGCCGCGCGCGAACGCAGTGTGCTCCTCGCCTACCTCGAGACACTGCTCGACTTTTCCAAGGCGGCCCTGTGCCGCCATTCGCCGGAAAGCTATGCCATGGCCGGCCTGCGGCTCGACGCCGCCGCCGCGCTGCTCGGCGAGCGGCCGCGCACCATCTACGCGACCGACGACGATGACGCTGCTGCGACGATCGCCACCCTGGTTCCCCGCTTCCCGCCGCTCAACCCCAGGCTGATGCACATTTACGACCGGGTGAACGACGAACTGGATGCGCTGCACAACCTGCAAACCAAAAGCCGGCTGCGCAGCGGAACCCTGCACCGCGACACCAGCTATTGGGGCGACGATCCGGTGCGGCGCGGGTGGAAGACCGTGGCCAATGAATGCCTCGACGATGATGGCTGCTGCTGTCCGCCAAGCCCGTACCGCTTCCCATTCCTGCTGCAGCGGGCGCTCGAAACCGCGGCGGAAACGCGTGCGCTGGGGGACAAGCTGCTCGCCGCGATCGAGAAGGGCGATGCCGAATATCTGGCCGCGATGCGCGCGGGCCATGAGCGGCAATTGCTGAATCTCACCGAAGAAATCCGCAACTTCGAGTTCCGCGAGGCGGATTGGCAAATCCAGGCGCTGCGCAAGACCAAGGAGGCAACGCAGGCGAAGCGGCAGTATTATGCCGACCTGATTGCCACCGGATTGATCCCCAAGGAGCAGGCCTATCAGAACCTGACCGGGGTCTCGATGTCGACGCGGGCGGCCGGGAATGCGGTCGAAGCCGTGGGCCAGGTGATGAACCTGATCCCCGACAACACCACCGGCGTGGCGGGTGTCGCCTCGTCCCCGGTCTCGGTGTTCCAGATGCCGATCGGCACCAAGCTGGCCCACGCCTTCTCGGCAGGCGCACGGATCCTGACGACGGTAGCGGACGTCACCGGCACCCAGGCCAGCCTGGCGATGACCGAGGCCGGCTGGGATCGGCGCGAGGCCGACTGGATTTTCCAGGTGACGGTCCTCGACATCGAGATTCAGCAAATCGAGCGCCAGATCCTCGCGGCCGAGCGGCGCCGCGATACGGCGCTCCGCCAGCTCAACAACCTGGTTCAGCAAATGGAGCAGTCCGCCGAGATCCAGGACTTCCTGCGTGACAAGTTCACCAGCCATGCCCGCTACCTGTTCATCCAGACCGAAACGGCGGCGCTGCTGCGCCAGATGTTCGACATTGCCTGGTGCTGGGCGCTTCAGGCCCAGCGCGCCTTCCAGCTCGAACGCGACCTGACCACGCAATCCTTCCTTCCGCCGAAAGTGTGGGACGGCGTGCAGGAGGGGCTGCTCAGCGGTGAGCGGCTGTCGGGTGCGCTGCGGACGATGGAAAAGGCCTATTTCGATCAGGACAAGCGCCGCCACGAACTTGTCACGCGGTTGTCATTGCGGCTCGATTTCCCGCTGGCCTTCCTGCAACTCAAGACCACCGGCGCTTGCGAGATCGAAATTCCCGAATGGCGCTTCGATCGCGAGTATCCCGGACACTACATGCGCCGGATCAAGGCGGTCAGCCTGACGATCCCGGCGGTCGCCGGCCCCTATTCCGGGGTCCATTGCAAGCTCACCCTGCTCAGCAGCGCGACCCGGACCGAGCCGACCCTGCTCGATATCGAGCAATGCTGCCCGGGCACCTGCACCTGCGGTTGTTGTGAACGCCGGCGCTACGAACCGGTCATCGACGATCCCCGCATCGTCAAGCGTTACGGTGCGCTCGAAGCCGTCGCCACCTCGACCGGACAGAACGATGCCGGACTGTTCCAGCTCGATTTCCGCGACGAGCGCTACCTGCCGTTCGAATTTGCCGGGGCGGTCAGCCGCTGGCGGATCGAGCTGCCAATCGAAACCAACAGTTTCGATACCGACACGGTCAGCGATCTTGCCGTCCAGCTCAGCTATACGGCGCTCGAAGGCGGCGATCCGCTGGGCCGGGCCAGTTGGGCCGCGGCGTCCTGCATGCTGCCTGGCGGCGGCTTGCGCATGTTCGACTGGCGGCAGGATCTGTCCGAAGCCTGGCAGCGCTTCAAGATGGAAGAACAGGCCGAAGCCGGCGGCGCAGCCGGCCCCGCGCTGGCGCTGCGGATGAACCGCAGCATGTTCCCCTATCTGGCTGGCGAACGCCCCGTGCGGATGCACCGGGTCAGTCTCTGGTTCGAAGCCCGGCCTTGCGACGGCGCGAACAATCTGCAGGTCGAATTCATCCCGGGCCGCGACGAACATGGCAAGGTGCTGTGCCACGGGGACGACGAATGCTGCGAACGGTACGCAATCACCTGCGTTGCCAGTGCGGATTGGCCTTGCCTGTTCCATGGTGTGCTCGACTTTCCGTTCCCCTACCTTGAGGACGAGCGCCCGACTGCGATCGGCGCATTCGCGTTCCCGGAAACCGCCGGAGAGATTCGGCGCGCCTATATGGTCTGCTCGTACGAGGCGGGCGAGCCGCGCCGTTGCCTGCCGCAAGTCCCGGGATGCGAACCCGAATGCCTGTCCTGTCATTAACGGGCCCCGCTGGCCGTCCGATCTAGAGGATCCGATCCATGTCCAAACCTGTGAAATCGAAAGCCCCGGTCGCCCCGCACTCCGACGCGCCCTCAGGGCGAACGGCAGAGCCTGCAGCTTCGGGACAGAGCGACAGGCCCGTCGACTTGTTCGAATTGCGAACCGGCCTTTTCATCAATCCCGTCCAGGTCATCAGCGTCAGTGTCACGACCGACGGCACCGGAGAGCGCTTCGCCGTGCTGAAACTGTCCAATGGCGAGACGCTCGATCTGACCGCGGATGAATTCAGGATGATGACGGGTCACCCGATCCAGCGCGCGGCCGTCGCGATGGATCAGACGCTCAGGGGTGTCGAAACGGCCGTGCCGACAAAGTCGAAGCAGGGCGCTGCCAAGGCGCGGTAGCCTTGCCACACGTGGCAAAGCCGCAGGCGAATAGGGCGCGTTGCGCGCGGCGGACGAAGGATTGATGGCCGCGCCCACCTATGGGTCGGTGGGCGCATCAAAGACCGTGCCATCGGTCATGGAGCAATCTGCTCGCGAAGCGCAGTCCCTTGCAGCACTGCGCCATGCGGATTGGGCCGTCAGCCCGGTTGGCGCGCGGTGCTGCCGCGGACGATCAGGCGGACAGGCACCAGCCATTCGTCGTTGGGCTGGCCCGCCATCATCGATTTCAGCCGCTTGACCAGCAGTTCGGCGGCAAGCGGCAGGTCAGGCTCGATCGTGGTCAGCGAGGGGACGACGTGCTCGCCGGCGTTGATCCCGTCGAAGCCGACCACGCCGACCTGTTCGGGAATGGCCAGCCCGCGCGCCTGCAGTTCCTGCATCGCCCCCAGCGCGATCTGATCGCAGGCGGCGAAGATCCCGTCGAACTTCATGCCGGTCTCGATCATCCCGCGCACCGCCTCGCGGCCCTGATCGATCCGCGACAGGGCCGGATCGATCTGCGCGATCACCGGGGTCTGCCCGGCCTTGCGCAGCGCCTTGGAAAAACCGTCGAAGCGTTCGGTGTACTGGCGCTGGAGCGAGGTGACCGAACCGATGTAGACGTTGCTTTTGTAGCCGCTATCCAGCAGCACCCGCGCCGCCAGTTCCCCGCCGGCGACATTGTCCGAACGGACCCAGTTCTGGTCCTGATAGGGCGCGCCCCAGCAGACCATCTTGGCGCCGCTGTCGGCGACCTCGCGGAAATGGGCCCAGGCCTCGGTATTTTCGGCGGTGCCGATGACGATCAGCCCGTCGGCGCGGCGATTGCTTTCGTAATAGCCGTTGAGGTTGGCGGCGCTGTCCTGGAACGAGGTCAGCGCATCGCAGCCCGCCGCCGAAATCGCCGAGCAGATGTTGCCGAGCAGCGAATAGTAGAACGGGTTCATATCGCCCTTCAATTCGCCCGGGCGGCAGATCACCACCACCGCGATCACGTCGGTGCGTCCGGTGCGCAGCCGGGTGGCGTTCTGGTCGATCGAGTAGTTGAGCTCTTCGGCGGCGCGCTTGACCCGCTCGCGGGTCAACTCGCTGACCACCGGATCGCCGGCCAAGGCGCGCGACACGGTCGACTGGCTGACCCCGGCTAGCTCGGCCACGTCGAACGAGGTCGCCCGCGTGCGGCGCACGGCCTTTCTGGTCTGGTCGGCTTCGCTTCCCATG
>JBJTLX010000190.1:0-17884 GCA_046063245.1 Novosphingobium sp. | reverse complement strand
GCGCGGGCCTGCCACGATGCCGCCTGGCAAGCGGTCGCGACCCACGGCGGGTTCGGCTATGCCAAGGAATACCACGTAGAGCGGCTCTACCGCGAAGCCGCGCTGACCCGGCTTGCGCCGATCACCGAACAGCTCATCATGAGCTTCATCGCCGAGAAGGTGCTCGGCCTGCCCAAGAGCTATTGAGGGATACGGATATGGGAATGATGGACGGAAAGGCCGTGCTGGTCACCGGCGCCGGGCGCGGCGTCGGACGCGGGATCGCGCTCGGCATGGCCCGCGCCGGGGCCTTCGTGGTGGTCAACGACCTCGGCGTCTCGATCACCGGCGAAGGGGCGGACGAGGCCTCGCCGGCCGAGCAGGTGGTCGAGGAGATCCGCGCATTGGGCGGCAAGGCGGTGGCCAACCACGACAGCGTCGCCGACTGGGACGGGGCCTGCGCGATGGTCAAGGCTGCGGTCGACACCTTCGGGCGGATCGACGCGGTGGTTAACAACGCCGGCAACCTGCGCGACATCTATTTCCACAAGATGGGCCCGGACGATTTCCGCGCGGTGGTCGACGTCCACCTGCAAGGCAGTTTCAACACCAGCCGCGCCGCCGCGCCGTTCTTCAAGGAGCAGGAAAGCGGGGCCTATGTCCACATGACCTCGACCAGCGGGCTGATCGGCAATTACGGCCAGGCAAATTATGCCGCGGCCAAGCTGGGGATCGTCGGGCTGTCGAAGTCGATCGCGCTCGACATGCAGCGCTTCAAGGTGCGCAGCAACGCGGTTGCGCCGTTCGCCTGGACGCGGATGATCGATTCGATCCCGACCGATACCCCCGAACAGCAGAAGCGGGTCGCCGGGCTCAAGAAACTCGATGCCGACAAGATCGCGCCGTTCGTGGTCGCGCTGTGCAGCGATGCCGGCGCGGCGGTGACCGGGCAGATCTTCGCGGTGCGCAACAACGAGATTTCGCTGTTCTCGCAGCCGCGCCCGATCCGCACCGCGCACACCGCCGAGGGCTGGACCGCCGAGACCGTGGCTGAACGGGTGTTCGACCAGTTCGCCAACGATTTCTATCCGCTTCACCGCTCGGCCGACGTGTTCTCCTGGGATCCGGTGTGATCGATCCCGCCGCGATCCTGGCCCACGACTTTGGCGCGCCCGGGCAAGGCTATGGGCCGCGCGACGCGATCCTTTACGCGCTTGGTCTCGGGCTCGGGCGCGATCCGCTCGATCCGGCCGAGCTGCGTTTCCTTGACGAGCGCGCGCTGGCGGTGCTGCCCAGCTTTGCGGTGACGCTGTGTTCGCCGGGGATGTGGATCCGCGCGCCTGAATTGGGGGTCGATTTCACCAAGCTGGTCCACGCCGCCCAATCGGCCCGCTTCGACGCGCCGTTGCCGGCCGAGGCGCAGGTCAAGGGCACCGCGCGGGTCGCTTCGTTGACCGATCGCGGGGCCGGGCGCGGCGCGGTGCTGGTCCTCGAACGGACGATCCGCGACGCGGCCAGCGATGCGCTCTACTGCCGGCTCGAGCAGACCCTGCTGCTGCGCGGCGACGGCGGGTTCGGCGGCCCGGCCGCGCCGCCGCCGGTGCCCGAGGCGCCGCGCGGCGAGCCCGATCATGTCGAACGCATCCTGACCTCGCCGCGCGCCGCGCTGATCTATCGCCTGTCGGGCGACTGGAATCCGCTTCACCTCGATCCCGCAGTGGCCAAGGCCGCCGGGTTCGAGCGGCCGATCCTCCACGGGCTGGCCAGCTACGGGATCGCCGGGGTCGCGGTATCGCGCGCGCTGGCCCGCGACCCGGCCCGGATCGCGCGGCTCGATTGCCGCTTTTCGGGCGTGGTCATGCCGCGCGACACGCTGGCCTTCCATATCTGGCACGACGGCGACACCGCCGCCCGGTTCCAGGCCTTCGTCGGCGAGCGCAAGGTGCTCGATGGCGGCATCATCGAATGGCATCGACAATGAACGGACGCGACCTAGCACAACGGCTGCGGCAGGGCCTGCGCCTGCCGGTGATGGCCGGACCGATGTTCATCGCTTCGACCGCGGATCTGGTCATCGCCCAGTGCCGGGCCGGGATCATCGGTGCGATGCCGGCGCTCAACCCGCGCTCGACCGCGGCGCTGGACGCGGACGTCGCGCGGATCGCCGCCAGCGTCGGCGACATGCCTTACGCGATCAACCTGGTCGCACACGCCAGCAATTCGCGGCTCGCCGCCGATCTCGATGTTGTGCTCAAGCACAAGGTGCCGATCGTGGTGCTGGCGCTGGCCGCCAACGCCGATCTGGTGCGCCAGTTGCAGGCCAATGGCAGCCTGGTCTTCCAGGACGTGATCAAGAACCGCCACGCGCAGAAATGCGCCGAGCTGGGGGTCGACGGGATCATCGCGGTCGGAGCCGGGGCCGGCGGCCACACCGGCGACCTTTCGCCCTTCGCGCTGTGCGCGGAAATCCGCGAATGGTGGGATGGTCTGCTGCTGCTGTCGGGCTGCATCGCCACCGGGCGCGCGGTGCTCGCCGCCGAAGCGCTTGGCGCCGATCTTGCCTATATCGGCTCGCCCTTCCTCGCCTCGACCGAGGCCAATACGCAAGCCGGCTTTCGCCGGATGATCGTCGAGGGCAGCGCCGCCGACATCGTCACCACCAACTGCTTCACCGGGGTTGATGCCAATTTCCTGCGCCCCTCGCTGATCGAACACGGGCTCGATCCCGCAGCGCTCAAGCGCGCCGAGGGCAAGGGCATCAACATCGACGGCGGCGGCGACAATGCCAAGGCGTGGAAGGAAATCTGGAGCGCCGGGCAGGGGATCGGCGCGGTCAAGCGCAGCGAGCCGGCGGGCGCCTATATCGACCGGCTGGTCGAGGAATACCGCGCTGCCCGCGCCGCCATGGGCATGTCGCGATGAACCGCCAGGTGGTCCTGGTCTCGCGTCCGGTCGGCGTTGCCCAGGCGGAAAACTTTGCGATCCGGGAGGTTCCGCTGGCTCCGCTGGGCGAAGGCGAGCTGCGGGTGCGCAATCGCTTCCTTTCGGTCGAACCGGCGATGCGCGGCTGGATCGCCGATGCCGGCAACTATTCGGCGCCGGTCGAATTGGGCGCGGCGATGCGCGCTTTGGCGGTGGGCGAGGTGGTCGAAAGCCGCAGCAGCGCCTTCGCGGCGGGCGAGGTGCTGTGCGGCTGGTTCGGCTGGCAGGACTACGCCGCGGTGACCGCCGCCGCCGTCGTCCGCCGTGTTACCGAGCATGACCTGCCGGCCTCGCTGGCGCTGGGGGTGCTGGGGATCAACGGCGTGACCGCGCATCTGGCGCTGACCACGATCGGGGCACCGCGCGCCGGGGAGACCGTGGTGGTCTCGACCGCCGCCGGCGCGGTTGGCTCGGCGGCCGGGCAGATCGCCAAGATCCTCGGCTGCCGCACCGTCGGGATCGCCGGCGGGACCGCCAAGGCCGCGCTGTGCCGCGATCGGTTCGGCTATGATGCGGCGCTCGATTACCGCGACGCCGACAATCTGGCCGCATCGCTGGCGCAGGCCTGCCCCGATGGGATCGATGTCTATTTCGACAACACCGCCGGGCGGATCAGCGACACAGTCTATCCGCAGCTGGCGCTTGGCGCGCGGGTGGTGGTTTGCGGCACCGCGGCCTTGCCCAGCTGGGACCCCTGGCCGGTCGGCCCGCGGGTCGAGCGCCATCTGCTGGTCAAGCGCGCGCGGATGCAGGGCTTCGTGATTTTCGATCACATGGACAAGTACGAGGCATCGGTGGCACAACTGGCCGACTGGGTGCGCGCCGGGGCGCTGCGCTATCAGGAAGATGTGCTGTTCGGGCTGGAGGCGTGCCCGGATGCGCTGGCCGGGCTGTATCGCGGTGAGAATATGGGCAAGCGGATCATCGACTTGACCTGAGGGGGGAGAAGACCATGGCAATCAGTCCCAAGCATCTGCTGTTTGTGGTAATCGCGTTCGCGTCGCTGATCGGCGCCTGGACGCACGGACTGGCGTGGGTGGCGGCGGGCGGGAACCTGCTCAATTTGCCGAGCTTCTTCATCGACAGCTACAATTCGGGCGCAGCGGCCGCTTTCCTGACGATCGACATTGCCGCGGCCTGGCTGGTGTTCATGATTTGGGTGGTCGGCGACGCGCAGCGGGCCGGGCTGGGCGCAAAGACCGGCTGGCTGTTCGTTGCGCTGTCGTTCCTGGGCACCTGCTTTGCCTTCCCGCTCTACCTGGTATTGCGTGAGCGCCATCTGGCGAAATCCGGGCAGGCCGCATGACCGCCGCCGCGCTCGACCTCGACGTCAGCCGCGCCGAGCTTTACGCCGAGGACGCCTGGCGCGAACCGTTCGCCTGGCTGCGCGCCAATGCCCCGGTGCACCGGGTCGAAGAGAGCAAGCACGGGCCCTACTGGGCGGTTTCGACCTATCAGCCGATCGTCGACATCGAGGCGCAGCCCGATGTGTTCTCGTCGAGCCACCTTCACGGGGTGACCAGCATCACCATCGCCGAACGGCCGGCGGGCAAGGGCTTTCCCAACTTCATCCGCATGGACGCGCCCGAACACGGCGTGCAGCGCAAGGTGGTTTCGCCGGCCTTCACCCCCAGCGAGATGGCGCGGCTGGCGGTCGACATCCGCCGCCGTGCGGGCGATCTGCTCGACACTTTGCCGCTGGGCGAACGGTTCGACTGGGTCGACCGGGTGTCGATCGAACTGACCACGCAGATGCTGGCGGTGCTGTTCGATTTTCCGTGGGAGGACCGGCGGCTGCTGCCGTTCTGGTCCGACGTTGCCGGCAATATCGAACAGTTCAACGATCCCGCGGCGCAGGCCGAACGGCTCGGCCATCTCGCCAACATGGGGGTCTATTTCAAGCGGCTGTGGGACGAAAGGCTGGAAGGCGATGCCGCGCCCGATCTGCTCAGCCGGATGATCCGCAGCGACGTGACCGGCAACATGAGCATGGACGAGTTTATCGGCGCGCTGACCCTGCTGGTGATCGGCGGCAACGACACCACCCGCAACACCATGAGCGCGTTGCCGCTGGCGCTGGGCCGCTTCCCCGATCAGCGCGCGGCGCTGGAAAGCGATCCGTCGCTGATCGACAATGCGGTGTCCGAACTGATCCGCTGGCAGACCCCGCTGGCCCACATGCGGCGCAATGCGGTGTGCGACACCGAAGTCGGCGGGCAGCGGATCAAGGCCGGTGACAAGGTCGTGCTGTGGTACATTTCGGCCAACCGCGACGAGAGCGTGTTCCCCGATGCCGATCGCTTCGACCTGCGCCGCGAGAACGCCCGGCGACATCTGTCGTTCGGCTACGGCGTGCACCGCTGCGTCGGGGCGCGGCTGGCCGAATTGCAGGTCCGCATCCTGATCGAGGAACTGCAAGCCCGCCGCCTGCGCGTCCACGTCGAAGCCGAGCCGGTCCGGGTGGCGCAGAGCTTCGTCCACGGCTTCGAGGCGATGGACGCTTCGCTGGAACGCTATTGACCGGCTAGGCGACGCTGCGCCCCTCGGCCTCCCAATAGGGTGCGCGCAGGTCTTTCTTGGAGACCTTGCCGCTCGGCACGAGGGGAAAGGCGGCCATGAAGTCGATGCTCTTGGGCACCTTGTAGCCGGCCAGCCGCTCCCGCGCGAAGGTCAGCAGGGCGGCCTCGTCCACCGCCGCGCCGTCCTTGCAGATCACGCAGGCCTTGACCGCTTCGCCCCAGCGCGGATCGGGCACCCCGATCACCGCCACGGCGGCGACGGCGGGGTGCGTAGACAGCACATTCTCGACCTCGGCCGAATAGATGTTCTCGCCGCCCGAAACGATCATGTCCTTGACCCGGTCGACGATGTAGTAAAGTCCTTCGGCATCGCGGCGGGCAACGTCGCCGGTGTGGTACCAGCCGTTTTTCAGCACCTTGGCCGTCGCTTCGGCCTGATGCCAATAGCCCGCGGTGATCGCCGGGGCGCGCACGATAAGTTCGCCCGGCTCGCCCTCTGGCACGTCTTCACCGGCGCCGTCGACGATCCGGAACGCGATCAGCGGCAGCGGCCGCCCGCAGCTTTGCAGCTTGGCCTCGTCCGACAGGTCGTGCTCTTCGGGACGCAGGATCGAAAAGGCGCCGTTGGCCTCGGTCGAGCCGTAGAACTGCATGAACTGGCACGGCATCATCGCGATGGCGCGCTTGATCAGCCCGAGCGAGATCGGCGAACCGGCGTAAAGCGTCAGGCGCAGCGAGGAGAAATCGGTTTCGGCCGCCGCGGGATGATCGAGCAGCATCTGGATCATGGTCGGGGTCAGCGTCAGCAGGGTCGGTTGGTCGCGCTCGATCGCGGAGAGCACGGTGGCCGGATCGAACTGGCGGACGATCGATACCGCGACCCCGTTGTAGAGGCACTGGAAGGCGATCCCGATCGACAGCAGGTGGAAGTTGGGCAGCGGATTGACGAAGATGTCATCGGCTTCCCAGTGATAGGCCGACTCAAGATGTTCGCACAAACGGATCCGGTTGAACCCGCCGTGGGTCAGCATCACGCCCTTGGGCAGCCCGGTGGTGCCCGAGGTGTAGAGCTGGATCGCGGTGTCTTCCTCGCTGATGAACAGGTCTGGCACGGTCGCCGGCTGCGCGGCGAACTGCGCTTCGAGCGTGTTGTCGTCATCGAACCAGATGGTCTCGATCGTCCGCCCAGAAGCAGCCAGCGCGGCTTGCCACATCGCTTCGTGGACCCGCTCGACCAGCACCAGCCGCGCCCCGCTGTCGGCGATCAGCTGCGCCAGCTCGGGCACCGACAGGCGCCAGTTGAACACCGTGAAAGCGCCGCGGGTCTTGGCCGTGCCGGTTAGCGCGAAGTAGAAATCGGGGCTGTTGAGGCCGAGAAACCCGACCCGCTCGCCCGGACCAAGCCCGCGCGCGAGCAGGCCGTTGGCAAGCCGGTTCGCCGCGGCATCGTACTCGGCGAAGGAAATGGTTCGCTGCCCCCAGACCAAGGCGCGGCGATCGGGGGTCTTGCGGGCGTGGTATTCGATGAACTGGCCGAGCGTGCGGACTTCGGGATAGAGCCACATGGTACGTCTCACTTGCCCGTGAAGCGGGCTTTGCGTTTTTCGCCGAAAGCGGTCAGCCCTTCGCGCGCATCGGCGGTTCCGGCGACGCGGGCCAGGGCCAGCGCCTCAAGCTCGAGCTGGGCTTCGAGCGGCTGGTCCTCGACGCTGGCGAGCAGGCGCCGCATTTCGCCAAAGGCCTTGGTCGGTCCGTCGGCCAGCTGACGCGCGATCGCCTCGGCCCGCGCGGCAAGCTGGTCCGCCGCGACCACTTCGTCGGCTAGGCCCACCGCCAGCGCGGCTTCGGCATCGAGCGTTTCGTTGAGCAACAGGAACCTCCGTGCCCGGGCAATACCCATGCGCCGGGTATACATGATCGAAGACCCGGCGTCGTTGCAATAGCCAATCCCGGCATAGGCCGCGACGAAGCGCGTCCCCGGTTCGGCCACGACGATGTCCGCCCCGGCGACCAGCGCCGCCATGCCCCCGGCGCAGATCGAGTGGACCGCGGCGACGATCGGCGCGTCCATCCGCTGCATCCGGGCGATCCCGACGTGGAGGTCGGCGGTCCAGCGCTTGATCATCAGCGGCAGGGTATCGAGCGTCTGGAGGAACATCGAGACGTCGCCGCCATAGCTGAAAGCCTTGCCTTCGGCGCTGATCAGCACCGCGCGGACGCTGGGATCGGACGACAGTTCGTTGGCGACGTCGCAGAACTCAGCGCAGAAGGTGCCGTCGATCGGATTGCCGCGTTCGGGCTGGATGAAGGTCAGGCGGGCAAGGCCGCCATCGCGGTCGATCCGCATGCTGGTATAGGTCATCGCAGGGTCCTCAATCGAGCAGCAGCACGGCCTTGATGCACTTGCCATGATGCGCATCGTCGATCGCCTGGTTGATCTGGTCGAGCCGGTAGGTCTTGGAGAATTTCTCGATCGGCAGGCGCCCGGCTTTGTGATGGGCGATCAGTTCGGGCAGGAAGACGTGCGGATCGCTGTCGCCTTCGATGATCCCGCGCACGGTCCCGCCGATGGTGATCCATTGCACCACCGGCACCGGCAGCACGGCGTCGAGCGAACCCGGCACCCCGATCAGCCCGATCCGCCCGCGGTTGGCGATCATGTTCACCGATTGCTCGACCACCGGCATGTAGCCGCTGGTATCGACGACCATGTCGGCGCCGTCGGGCAGGATCGCGCGCACCGCCTCGACCACATCGCCCGCGGCGGGGTCGATCACGTGAGTCGCGCCAAGCTCGCTGGCGAGTTGGCGGCGGCCTTCCTGCGGTTCGACCACGATCAGCGGCGTGCAGCCGGCGATCTTGCCGCCGAGCAGCGCCGAAAGTCCGACCGCGCCGCCGCCAAGCACCACCAGCGATTCGCCGGCCTTGCCCGCCAGGCTGCGCAGCACCGCGCCAGCGCCGGTCTGGATCCCGCAGCCGAGCGGGGCGAGCACGGCCAGATCGGCGTCATCATCGACCTTGAGCACGTTGCGTTCGTTGGCGATGGTCAGTCCGGCGAACGAGGACTGGCCGAAGAAATTGTCGGCCACCGGCGCGCCGTCGCGGTGGACCCGTGTCGACCCGTCGGCGCGCACGCAGACCATGTTGAGCGGCACGAAGTTCTGGCAATAGGCCGGCTCGTCATGGCCGCACGGCTTGCACTGGCCGCAGCTGTTGAAGGTCAGCAGCACCTTGTCGCCGGGCTTGACCGCAGTCACCCCGGGGCCGATCGCGTCGACGATCCCCGCGCCCTCGTGGCCCAGAACCGCAGGAAACTGCAGCCCCATCGCCCCCGATGCGACGACCAGATCGGTGTGGCAGATCCCCACAGCCTTGATCGCAACGCGGATCTCGCCGGCTTGTGGTTCGCCGACATCGACGGTCTCGATGTCGAAAGGGCCGTTGGGCTGGTTGAGGACGGCGGCTTGGGTCTTCATCGCGCTAACTCCGGATCGGGCGGTGGTTTACAGGGTGTCGAACCCGAACGGGGCGAACCAGACGCGGTCCTTGGCCGTACGGGCGCTTTCGTGTTCGAGGACGATGCGATGGAGCGCGGCCTTGGCGCCGCCGTCGGCGTCATCCGAAACGGCGCGGACCAAGGCTTCGACGGCCTTGCTGACGCGGCGGTACTGCCCGCGCACGTCGCTGCCGTCGGCACCGGCGACGCTTTCCGAGAGCGCGGCCAGCGCCGCCGCGGTCGCTGCACCGCCGCTGACTGCACTGCCCAGCGCCCGGGCCAGCGCGACCAGATCGTCCAGCTCCTCGCGCTCGAAGGCCGGTGACGCATCGATCTGGGCGCGCAGGATTTGCAAGTGGCCGATCGAGAGATGGACCTGTTCCTGCGCCAGCGAGGCTTCTGGCGGCAGATGCGGCAGGATGACTTCTGTCAGCGCGCGGATCACGCTGGCCAGCCGGTCGTCGATGGTCGGGATCATGCGGCATCTCCCTGGCTCAGCAGGCGGACCAGATCGTGCGCGAACATCGCGCCGGCGGCGGCGAGGAAGGTCAGCAGCACGTCCTGGTGGTTGTGCTGCGACCGCGCCGCGGCGATGCCATTGGCGGCGACGATGATGTAGCACTTCCAGCTGCTCATCACGTCGTAGTAGTGCAGCGTCTTGCGGTTGACCGTGCGGCCCGAGCGGCGCTCGTACTCCTTGATGAACTCTTCGCGCTCGAACAGGTCGCTGGCGCGGAAGGTGCCGTTGTCGAAGATCCCGAAGATCTGCATCAGCACCCAGCCGAGGTCTTCATGGAAATCGCCGATCCGGGCCATTTCCCAGTCGAGCAGGGCGGTGATCTCGCCGCTGGCTTCGTCGAACAGATAGTTGCCGGTGCGGTAGTCGCCGTGGATCAGTACCAGATCGGCGGTCTCGGGCTGGTTGTCGGCCAGCCACTGTTCGGCCAGGGCAAAGATCGGCCGGGTCTCGCCCTCGTCGACCTGCCACAGTTCGCGCCAGTAATTGTACGACCAGCGCGCCGCCTGTTTGGGGTCGGCGTCGGGCACCTCGAAGCTCTTGAGCCCGGCGCTGCGCCAGTCGAAGGCGTGGATCGTGACCAGATGATCGAGGAACTGGTCGCGCAGCTTGGCGCGCAGCTCCGGCCCGAGCCAGGTGCCGAGGCCCGAGACCTTGACCCCGGCATCGCTCGGCTTGGTTACCCCGCGGACCACCCGCATGATCGCCGCGGGCTGGGGAAAGACCGTGGCATGCGGATCGACCCAGACCGCTTCGGGCACCGGGACGATCCCCTGCATCGCCTGGAGCAGCACGAACTCGCGCTCACGGTCGGTCTCGGTGATCGCCAGGCGCGGGTCCATCCGCAGCAGGAACTGCTCTTCCGCGCCGCCGTGCGCCAGGGTGAAGAAGAACTGTTCCTTGGAAGCCCCCCGCCGACCCGCCGGACCCCGGAAATCGCCGCCCCGGGCCGCTCTGCGGCGAAGAACCGCTCGAGCATCTCGGTGATCTCGGCCGACAGCGCGGCGCGGTAGGGCGGTAGGCTGCGGTTGTTGCGCCGCCGGTCCAGGATCCGGCGGTTGACGCTTTCCATTTCGGGGGCAGCATTCATTGGGGCGTCTCCGCGTATTGGCTGTAGAGCGGGACCGATCGGATGTGATCGCGGTAGGCAGTTGGCCAGGCCACTTCCATCCATCCTGCACCCTGCCGACCGTCGATCTGCGCCGGGCCGGTGCCTTCCATCAGAACAAGATCGGGGTGCGGAATCAAGGGGAAATGCGCGGAAAATTCGACCGTCACGGTCGTCGTACGGCCAGCGTCATCGCGCAGCACCGCATCGAGGCTGCGCTGGTTGAAATCGGCGTCGTGCTGCCAGGTGTAATCGATGTCGGTCACTTCGGCCATCAGCCCGTCCTTGAAGACATAGCCGTAGAGCTTGGTGCTGCCGAGCGCGTGGAGGTGCCAGAAATGGACCGAGCAGTCGGTCCCGACCTGGCCCTGAAACCAGCGGTAGTTCTGGAACGCGACCCAGTCGCGCGTGCCCCAGCTGTGGTCGCGGTGGCCGGTCGCGTCGAACACGATGACCCGCTCGCCAAGGGTCAGCGTGCCCTTGACCCGGCCGCTCTGCTCGATCTGTCGTCGGCGCAATAGGCAGGGCAGCCGTCCGCATTGGCGCTGTAGGCATACGGCGGGTGATAGCCGTCGAAGGTCAGGTCGAGCGCGACGCCGTCGCTTTTCCAGCTGACTTCGGCGTGGCCGAACTTGAGGTCCTGCTTCATGGTGAAGCCTTCGATGGTCCAGTCCGAAAAATCCATGTCGTCGGGGACCGGGCGATCGGGCAGGCCGATCTGGATCGGGGTCTCGCCGATCCCGGGACCGAAGATCGCCAGCACTGCGCCGCCCAGGCCCTGGCAGTTGACCCAGGTATAGGTGAACATGCCGATGCCCTGGTCGGGCAGGTTGACCAGGATCGGGATCGATTCGCGGTCGAGCGGCCGCGCCGGGTTCAGCTTGTGGCGTCCGTCGTGGACCGGATCGACCGCAAGGCCGGGGCGGGACAGCTTGGCATTATCGAACATCGTCGTCTCCCATGCGCGCGGCTAGGCCGCCCAGTATCCGGCCAGCAAGATCGCGGTGACCACCGCCAGCCACGCTGCCAGCAGCTGGCGCAGCGGGCGGTGCTGCCAGCGCAGCTCCATGTAGTGATCGAACACCAGGTGGATTTTCACCGCAACCAGAACGATCGGCAGGCTCGCCGCCAGCCTTGCCGGGGCCAGTCCCTCGGCCAGCAGGAAGGCCATGACACTGGCCCCGGCCAGCACCGCCCAGACCCGCCAGACCGGCCATTCGCGCGTTTCGCTCATGCCGCCCTCAGCAGGTAGAGCATGGCGAACAGCACGATCCACAGCAGGTCGACCATGTGCCAATAGGCGCCGCCCGCCTCGATCCAGCGCACCTGCCCGGGGGCGTCACTGCCCGATCCGGTCCGGGCGATCAGCACCGCCAGCACCCCGATCCCGACCGCGAAGTGGAGGAAATGGATGCCCGTGAAGACGAAGTAGTAGGTGAAGAACTCGTTGGTGGTGAGGGTGATGCCGTGGGCCAGCTTGGCGCTCCATTCGGCCGCCTTGCTGACCCCGAACAGCAGCCCCACCGCCAGCGCCGCGATCAGGCTCCGCCGCGCTGCGTCCAGGTTGCCGCTGCGGGCGCGCCGCGCCGCTGCGGCCATGCACGCGCCGCTGGTCAGCAGGATCAGCGTGTTGGCGAGGCCGAGGCCGAGATCGAGCTGGCGGCGCGACGCCTCATAGAGCGCGGGCTGGCCGATCCGGCCGACCGCGAACAGCGCAAAGAACACCGCAAAGGCGCACATGTCGGCAAAAATGAAGGTCCAGACCCCCGAATCGCCGGGGATCGCCGCACGGCGATCGGCGGAGCTGCGCTCGGTCTGGACCACGCCGTGCATCGCCCGGCTATTCCGTCTCGATCCGCTTAACCGCCTTCATCGCGAAGTAGGTCAGCACCGGCACCCAGGCCATCCAGATCAGGAACTCGATCCAGAAATTGAGGATCCCGCTGCGAGCAAAGGCGCCGTTGCGGAAATAGGGCATGATGCATTCGGCGATAAACATGAAGCCGACCCAGATGCCGTACCACGACAGCCACTTGGGGATCAGCGGCACCGCGCGCCGGTCCGAAAGGAAGCCGACACCCAGCGCGAAAAGCTGGACCGAGGTGACGGCATAGGCCAGGTCGATCAGCAGCCAGGCCATGTCGTAAAGCATCTGGATCATCCAGTCGGGCAGCGCCTCGGGCCGGAACGCTGCGGTCAGCCAGAACGAAGTCGGCACCAGCAGGGTGATCACGGTCCAGGCCGCGCCGACCCGGGCCAGCTGGACATTGATGCTGTCCTTTTCGATCGACTGTTCAAGGATCTTGGCCAGGGCATAGCCCCAGACCCCGTAAGCCGGGGCAAAGGTCATCGCCACGACCATGCCGAAGCGCACGCTGCCGGCGTTCTCGCGGAAATAGGCCGCGACCTCGGCCGCGGGGGTATCGGGGGTGAAGGGCGGGAAATTGTGCCCCAGCACGCCCCAGCAGTAATAGAACACCGCCACGAACAGCGGCCCCATCCACAGGCAGAAGCGCCAGTAGCGGGTATCGACCTTGCCGTTCTGCATTGTATCTCTCCCGAAAATGCGGGGCCCGCCTGCCTCAAGGCCGCGGGCCCCTTTGTAGTCAGTCGGCCGCGATCAGAAGCGCACTGTCGCCTCGACCCCGAACATGCGCGGCTGGGCGCGGACGCGGTAACCGTTGCCGAACAGGTTCTCGATAGCGATGCCGAAGGGGTAATAGGTCTTGTTGGTCAGGTTCTTGACGTAGCCCGCCAGCGAGATCGGCCCCTTGGCGACCGTGATCCGGGCATTTGTCACCCAGTAATCGCCTTCGCCTTGCGAGAACTTGCCCGACGAGACCGTCCCGAGCACCGCCGAGTAGCTGTAGTCGTTGAACGAATCGTAGGCAAAGTGGCCGGTGTAGTTGGCATCGCCGTGCAGCGTGACCTTGAGGTCATCGGCCTCATAGGCGTCCCAGTCGAAGCCGAGGTTGATCGACGACTTGGCGGCATAGGGGAAGGGGTTGCCCCCGACATCGACGTTGCCGCCGGGCAGCGGCGAGGCCGACGCGACACAGTTGCCTTGCTGGGGCGGCGCGGCGGTCAGGTTGGCCACCGGGCAGGTAGCGTGCTTGTAACTGCTGTCGAGCAGCCCGAGCGAGGCCGACAGGTGCAGGCGGTCGGTCGCGGCGACCTGCAGTTCCAGCTCGAGACCCTGCATCTTGCCGTCGAGCGCGATCAGGTTGGCGGTCGCGGTCGAGTCGACCACCTGGCCCTGCTGGCCCTTGTAGTCGTAATAGAACAGCGCGCCGTTGAGCTGGACCCGGTTGTCGGCAAAGCGCGACTTGAAGCCGACTTCATAGGCGTTGACCGTTTCGGGCGGGACGAAATAGACCTGGTTGGCGCTGCCATAGGCCAGCCCGTTGAAGGTCCCGGCACGGTAGCCGCGGCTGTAGCTGGCGTAGATCTTCGAATCCTCGGTCGGCTTCCAGTCGAGGATGAAGCGGCCCGAAATCCGCCCCGAGGTGCCCTTGCGGGTCAGCGGGCCGGGCAGCGGAATGCCAAGCCCGCCATTAGTGACCGAGGCCTGGAACGACGGCAGGACGATAGTGCCGGCCATGTCGGCGACCGGCTGGAGGAAATAGGCCCCCCCGGCGAAGTCCGACACGGTGATCAGCCGCGCGGTTCCGGCATCGTCGTAGAAGGTGGTGATGCCGTCCTTGAACTCGTTGGTATCGCGGGTGTAGCGCAGCCCCGCCGTGGCGGTGACGGTGTCGGTCAGCTTGTAGCTGCCTTCGCCATAGATCGCGTAAGAGGTACGCTCCTGCTTGAAATGCTGCTTGCCGCGGATGCCGGTGGGCAGCGAGGTGGCCGACAGCAGGGTGCCGTTGAAGTTGCCGCCCGGATTGAAATAGCTGGGGGGCAGGCCGGCCGCCTTGTTGATGTCGCTCAGCACGTTGAAGAAGTCAGGCGTGTTGTCCGCCGTGACGCTGTCCTTGCCGTAATAGCCGCCGACGATCAGCTTGAACGGACCGTTCTGGTAGTCGAAGCGGACGTCCTGATTAAAGGCGTGGAACGATGAGCGGTAGCCGATCGAGCAAAGCCGCAGCGGGGTGGCGTCGCAATCGGTCTGATCCTGCGAATAGAGCCCCGAATCGTAGCCGGTGATCGACACCAGCCGGAGATCGTCGGTCAGTTCGATGTTGGCGTTGAACACCACGCCCTCGGCGCGCGACACGGCGTTGCCGACCGTATCGGCCTCGATCTCGCGGTCGCTCAGCCCGCGGCCCGATGCGCTGTAGGAGGCGGGCAGGAACCCGGCCGGTTCGAACGCCGCCCAGATGCCGTTCAGCAGGAAATTGGGGCTGAGATAGTTGATGGTGTCGCCGGTCTTGGACTGTCCGGTGGCCAACGGGGTTTCGGTGCCCCCGGTGGCCTTGGCAGCATAGCCCTTGAGGGTCAGCGTCACCCGGTCGCTCGGTTCGACCACCAGCGTGCCGCGGATGCCATAGCTTTCGGTGATCCCCGGCTGCTTGCCGGTCGCCAGGTTGCCATAGGCCAGCGCCGTCGGCAGCCCCGGCGCGGACTTGTTGAGCCCGGCGGGCAGCAGGTTGTGGATGTAGGGATCGGAATGGACATAGGTTCCGGCCACGCGGATGCCGACCTTGCCTTCGACCGGGGTCAGCTCGAGCGCGCCTTCGGCGCTGATCCGGTTGTAGCTGCCATAGCCCACCGTCAGGTAGCCTTCGGTGCCCTTGAGCTTGGGTTTGCGGGTGATGAAGTTGATCGCCCCGCCGGTGGTGTTGCGCCCGTAGAGCGTGCCCTGCGGGCCGCGCACCACTTCGACCTGCTCAAGATCGTAAAGCTGCTGGCCGTGGCTGGCGCGGAATGCCTGATAGACTTCGTCGACGTAGACCCCGACCGGCGAGGCGGCGTTGGCGTTGAACTCGGTGCCCACGCCGACGCCGCGCAGCGAGAAGTTCGGCTGCTGCTGGCCATAGGGCGAGGAGACCTGGAGGTTGGGCATGGAATGGTTGAGGTCGGTGGTTTCGAACACGCCCTGGTTCTGCAGCGCGGCCTGCGAGATCGCCGACACGGCGACCGGCACGTTCTGCAGATTTTCCGAACGCTTGGTCGCGGTCACCACGATTTCTTCGAGCCCGCCCGACTGGGCGCTGCTTGCGCCGGACTGGGCGTCCTGCGCAGACGCGGGGTTGCTCAGGCTTATGGCAAGCGCAACGATGCTAACGGCGTTGATGGCCTTCATGGCTCTCTCCCTCTTCCCAGGTCGCTATCCACTGTGGAATATTTTTGCGTGACGACCCTACGCAATTTAAGCTAGGGCGGATGAATGTCAACATATTTACGAGTTAACCGGAATCATTGTATGGGGTCCCAGCGCAAGCGGACTGCAGGCCCCTTTGCCATGCTGCTTCGCGGGGATTCGGACAGGCCGGAACAATGCTGAAAAAGCTGTTTGCCAAGAAGCCGTTGCACCAGGTCCTCCTTGCCGGATCGGGCGAGGAATTCGCTGTCGGACGCGGCAAGACGGTGCTGGAAAGCGCGCTCGAAGCCGGGCTGGCATACCCGCACGATTGCACCGTGGGGACTTGCGGCAGCTGCCGCAGCAGGCTGCTGTCGGGCAAGGTCGATGCGATCACTCCGTTCGGCTATACGCTCAGCCGCGAAGAGCTTGAAGCCGGCTATATCCTGGCCTGCCAAGCGGTGCCCGAATCGGACCTCGAAATCGCTGTCGATCTGGGCGCGGCCGCGGCGGTCAGGACCACCGCGCGGCTGGTCGAGTCGCGCGCTCTGACACACGATATTCGCGCGGTTACCTGGCATACTGATGCACCGGTGCACTATCGCGCCGGGCAGTACATGAATGTCGAATGGCCGGGCGGGCCGGGGCCGCGCTCCTATTCATTCAGCGCCGCGCCGCGCCCCGGCGGCCAGACGGCGCTGACCACCTTCATCCGCAAGGTTCCCGGCGGGGCCTTTACCGAACGGCTGTTCGGCGAGGACATGGCGGCCGTGCCCTTCACGATCGAGGCCCCGCACGGCGGCTTCTGGCTGCGCAAAGGGGAAGGGCCGATCGTCCTGATCGGCGGCGGCAGCGGCCTTTCGCCGCTGCTCAGCCTGCTCGAGGATGCGGCGAATCGGGGCGTGCGGCGCGATGCCGTGCTGCTGTTCGGTGCGCGCACGCCGCGCGATCTCTATTGCCAAGACGAAATCGCCGCGCTGGCCGGGCGCTGGGCGGGGCGCTTCGATTTTCGCCCGGTCCTGTCCGAAGAGCCGGCCCCGGGGCTGCGTTCCGGGCTGGTGACCGCCGAGATTGCCGATGCCCTCGCCTGGCTGGGCGGCACGGCCGACCTGCAAGCCTACCTGTGCGGACCGCCGGGGATGATCGATGCCGGGATCGCCGCGCTGATCGCGGCGGGTGTCTCGTTGCCGGAAATCCACTACGATAAATTCACCGATGCGAGTTCCCGGCCCGCCTAGGCCGGATTTGGGAAAGGAGAGACGACATGGCCCTGAGCAGGGATAGCTTCTTTATCGGCAACGAATGGGTCAAACCGGCCAGCGATCGCCGCTTCACGCTGATCAACGCCTCGACCGAGGAGGCCATCGCCACCGTCCCCGAGGCGGTCCAGGCCGATGTCGACGCTGCGGTCGCCGCGGCGCGCAAGGCGTTCGACGGACCCGGCTGGTCGGATGCCACCCCGCAGGCCCGCGCCGCGGTGATGGAGCGCTTCATGGCCGCAATCGCCGCGCGCGGCGAGGAGATTGCCCGCGCGGTCAGCATGCAGAACGGCATGCCGATCGGGATCAGCGTACCGCTCGAAGGGCAGTTCTCGGTCGGGGTCGTGCAGTACTACGCCGAGCTGGCCAAGGGTCTGGGCCAGCCCGATGTCCGCCCGTCGCAGATGGGCAAGGAAACCCTGGTCGAAGGGACCCCGCTCGGGGTGGTCGCGGCGATCGTGCCGTGGAATTTCCCGGTTACCCTGGCGCTCAACAAGATCGCCCCGGCGATGGCGGCGGGCTGTACCGTGGTGATCAAGCCGTCGCCCGGCACCGTGCTCGACAGCTACCTGCTGGCCGAAGCAGCGATGGAAGCCGGCGTTCCGGCAGGCGTGCTCAACTGGGTGGCGGCGGACCGCGAGGTGGGCGGCTATCTGGTCGGCCACCCGGGGGTCGACAAGGTGGCCTTCACCGGATCGACGGCGGCTGGACGCGCAATCGGGCGGACCTGCGGCGAACTGCTGCGCCCTGTCACTCTGGAACTGGGCGGGAAATCGGCG
>JBJTLX010000189.1:0-4824 GCA_046063245.1 Novosphingobium sp. | reverse complement strand
GGTGAAGCGGGCGTGCCGTTCTTCACCATTTCGGGTTCGGACTTCGTCGAGATGTTCGTCGGCGTCGGTGCATCGCGCGTGCGCGACATGTTCGAACAGGCCAAGAAGAACGCGCCGTGCATCGTCTTCATCGACGAAATCGACGCGGTCGGGCGCCACCGCGGCCACGGCCTGGGCAATTCGAACGACGAGCGCGAGCAGACGCTCAACCAGCTGCTGGTCGAGATGGACGGGTTCGAGGCCAACGAAGGCATCATCATCATCGCCGCCACCAACCGCCCAGACGTGCTCGACCCGGCGCTGCTACGCCCGGGCCGGTTTGACCGTCAGGTCGTGGTGCCGCTGCCCGACATCGAAGGGCGCGAGAAGATCCTCGAAGTGCACATGAAGAAGGTCCCGCTGGCCCCCGATGTCGAGGCGCGGACGATTGCGCGCGGCACCCCCGGCTTCTCCGGCGCGGACCTCGCCAACCTGGTCAACGAGGCGGCGCTGCTCGCCGCGCGGCGCAACAAGCGCCTGGTTGCCCGGCAGGAGTTCGAGGACGCCAAGGACAAGGTGATGATGGGGGCCGAGCGCCGCTCCATGGTCATGACCGACGAGGAAAAGAAGATGACCGCCTATCACGAGGCCGGCCATGCCATCGTCTCGGTCTTCGAGCCGGCGTCCGATCCGATCCACAAGGCGACGATCATCCCGCGCGGCGGCGCGCTGGGCATGGTGGTGCGTCTGCCCGAGCGTGACCGCTATTCCTATCACCGCGACCAGATGCACGCGCAGCTGGCGGTGGCGATGGGCGGGCGCGTGGCGGAAGAGATCATCTTCGGCCACGACAAGGTCAGTTCCGGCGCATCTTCGGACATCCAGCAGGCCACCTCGCTGGCCCGCAACATGGTCACCCGCTGGGGCATGTCGGACAAGCTGGGGCCGCTGCAGTACGAGGAGCAGTCCGAGGGTTATCTCGGCTATGGCTCGTCGCAGCGCACGATGCAGTCGGCCGACACCAACAAGCTGATCGATGCCGAGATCAAGGCGCTGGTCGAAGGCGGCCACAAGCGCGCCCAGGACATCCTCAAGGGCAATGCCGAAACGCTCCACCAGCTCGCCCAGGCGCTGCTCGAATTCGAGACGCTGACCGGCGAGGAGATCGACGAGCTGATCGCGACCGGCAAGATCGATCGCCCCGACGCGCCCAAGGGCGGCGCGGTGCGGCCGGTTCCGGTGCGCGGCTCATCGATCCCAAAGGCGGGCAAGCGCTTTGCCGACGCGTCGGCGCGCGAACGCGGCTAGGCGGCGGTCTCGGCCAGGATCAGCAGGGCGAAGAGGATCAGCGCGGTCAGCGCAACGAACAGCAGAACCGCGGTTCGCCACGCCGCGCCGATTCGGCCGACCCCGTAAGTGCCGCGTAGCTGGCGGTACATGTGCAGCGGCGGCACCAGCATGGCGACCGCCGCCAGCCCCGGCGCGCCGACCACCACGCCCAGGGTGAAGATCACCGTCAGCAGGGTCATGAAGCACAGCGAATAGGTGACGAACACCGTGTGGTCGTAAATCCCGAAGCGGCGACTGAAGGGGAACAGCAGCCACACGAACGGCACCGAGATCGGGATCAGCGCCCAGCTGAACTTGTAGGCGGTGTTCTGCAGCTTGTAGATCACCAGCGCGGGGTTGGCCTTCATCTCTTTCAGCGCCTTGTCGACCGCCGGAATGTCGCTTTGCACTTGCGACTCGTCGAACCGGGCATCCTTGACCCGATTCATGATCTCCAGCGCCTGCTCCTGGCCGGCGATCTGGCCATCAAGGTCGGCCGTCGACTGGCCGCGCGCGACCTGCGCAGCGCGCTGCGCTTTGAGATCGGCCAGGCGCTTTTGCTGCAGAGGCATCCCCGCGTTGACGGTCTTGCCGTTGATCTTGACGATATTGCCGGGATCGAATTCCCCGGCGAACTGCTTCACCACAGCAAACATCAGGAACACGCTGAACAGGAACAGCGCGATCGGGCTGACATAGCTGGCGCGGCGCCCGTCGATATATTCGCGGGTCAGCTTGCCCGGCTTCCACGCCAGCAGCGGCAGGGTGCGCCAGATCTTGCCTTCGAAGTGGAACACCCCGTGCAGCAGATCGTGAAAGAACGCCCCCAGCGTCTTGTGGACATGCGCCGCCTGGCCGCAGCTGTGGCAATGGCTGCCGACCAGCGCGGTCCCGCAATTGAGGCAGGCGCTTTCATGGCTGTGGCCGTCGCCCGCCTCGCCGTGCGCCGGCTCGAGCGCGCGCGCGGTCAATCCGCCCTCGACCACGGTGCCGATCACTTCCCCGGTTCCACTCACGCGCAGGCTCCACTAAGCACAGCTCCGTTCATGGTCTTGTCAGCTTGGCGCGGTCAAGCGGTGATCGGGATCATTCCGGGAGATTGCAATGCGCGTATCGTCGATGGCTCTGTTGTTTGTCGCAGGGCTGCTTGCCTCTCCCGCGCTGGCCGCACCTGGCGACATGAGCGTGGCGGCCTTTCTGGCCAAGGCCGATGCGCTGCGCGCCAAGGGCGCGATGGCGCTGTTCTCGTCCGACATGGGCGTGCTCAAGTCCGAAGGCATGGCTGCCGGGATGGCCTACCGCGACCGGCTCCGCGCCGAGAAAGCCCAGGGCAAACCCAGTTCGTGCCCGCCGCAGGGGACCAAGGTCAATTCGAACGACCTGATCGCGCACCTGCGCGCCTATGAGCCGGCGGTGCGGCCGACCAAATCGATGAGGGCGGCGATGGCCGACTTCTTCATCGCGAAGTATCCCTGCAAGTAGAGGACGCGGGCTAGACCGGCGGAATCCCCAGCACGCTGCGGACCAGCGGCGGCCACCAGCCGCTGTACCAGATCGCGATTGCCGCGACCTGCCCCGCCACCAGCAGGGGTATCGCCGCGCGGTAGACCCGGTGCAGCGCGCCGCGGGTGACCAAGTCATAGCCCGCCGCCGCGATCATCAGCACGTTCATCCCGGTATAGAGGTGCGCCCAGGTATTGAACGGCCCGGTCCCGGTCACCTGGTCGATCGCGTGGCCCCACCAGCGCTGATAGGGTCCGCCCATGATCGCGCTGGTCGCCAGCAGGATCAGGCGCTTGTGCGCCGCGGGATCGCGGCGTGCCCGTACCGCCAGGAAGGCGCAGATCGAAAAGGCGATCAGCACATAGAGCGGGAAGGTGAAGAAGCGCACGTTTTCCGGATCGGTGTGGGCCCAGTACCGCTGGCTGTAGATTTCGGCGCCAAGCCCGGTTGCGGTAACCAGCACGGCGAGCATGGCCCCGGCCACGCCCAGCTTGCGGTGCCAGTCGGTCCTGCCGCGGTTGATCAGCAGCGCCTGGGTGGTCAGCAGCACCATCCAGCCGAAATAGACGAAGACATGCGCGACCAGGATCGTCGGCGCGACATAGGGCGCCTTGCCGGCGAACCGCTCGGCAATCGGCGTGCCAAAGCCCATGGCGATGGCCAGCCACGAGGTCGCCACGAAGGCCAGCCAGAAGCGGTTGTCCCAGCCGTGCCGCACAGCAAAAGTCGTCTTTTCCATGGCCCCGTTCCCCCCGTTGCGGGGCAAGCAGAACAGGTCGCCAGCACACTGTCAAACCGCGGACAGCGGGCGTTCAAAAGACACGAAAAAGCCCGCGGGCCGCAGGGGCACGCGGGCTTGATTCGGGTTCAGCCGGTGACTCAGCCTTCGTAATCGCCGCCGATCGAGGTGTTGCGCACCGGGGCCGCGGCGGTGATCCGCAGCGCTTCGGCCTGCTGGCTGAGCGAGCCGATGTCATCGACCTCGTCATCGTCGTCCGGCAGCACGCGCTGGAGCGAGCTGACCACCGATTCCTTGAGGTTGTCGGGACGGACGGTCTGCTCGGCGATTTCGCGCAGGGCGACCACCGGGTTCTTGTCGCGGTCGCGGTCGATGGTCAGTTCAGCCCCGCCCGAAATCTCGCGCGCGCGCTGCGCGGCAAGCAGGACCAGGTCGAAGCGGTTGGGGATCTTGTCGACGCAATCTTCAACGGTAACGCGCGCCATCGGGCACTCCAGTTCAGCAAATTGTGCGGGGTATCGCCGCTGTTACGCAGGGGCGATTCGCGAAGTCAAGAAAAATTCGCATAAATCATTGTATTTGAACGACAAAATATTCAGTCGTAACTGTGACCCGAGAGCGAATCGTCGGCCAGATCGCTGAACCGGGTGATCCGGCTTTCAAAGCGCAGGCGGACCTTGCCGGTCGAGCCGTGGCGCTGCTTGGCGACGATCAGTTCGGCGGTGCCGTAAACCCGCTCCATCTCGGCCTGCCAGGCGACGTGGGCCTCGTGGGTCTTGGCGTCGTCGTTGTCCTGCGGCACCTTGGGCTCGCGCGCGGCGACGTAATAGTCTTCGCGGAAGACGAACCAGACCATGTCGGCGTCCTGCTCGATCGAGCCCGATTCGCGCAGGTCCGACAGCATCGGGCGCTTGTCCTCGCGCTGTTCGACCGCGCGGCTGAGCTGCGACAGCGCGATCACCGGCACGCCCAGTTCCTTGGCCAGGGTCTTCAAGCCGCGGCTGATTTCCGAGATTTCGTTGACCCGGTTGTCGCTGGCCCGGCCCGATCCCTGAAGCAGCTGGAGGTAATCGACCACCACCAGCCCGATGTTGTGGCGGCGCTTCAAGCGCCGCGCGCGGGTGCGCAGCGCCGCGATCGACAGCGCCGGCGTATCGTCGATGTACAGCGGCAGTTCGGCCAGGCGCTGGCTGGCGTAGGACAGCTGCTGGAAATCGTCGCGGCTGATCTTGCCCATGCGCAGCGCTTCGCTGCTGATCCCGGACTGTTCGGCG
>JBJTLX010000188.1:0-6258 GCA_046063245.1 Novosphingobium sp. | reverse complement strand
CGGTAGGCCAGGTGACCGAAATTGCGCCCGCCGGAATAGTTCTCCGCGGTGCCGTCCTCGGCCGGCCAGTTATACGTCAGCTCGAACTCGGCCACGTTCTCCTGCCCTTCGGCGGCGAGGAAGATCAGGGTGAAGCGCCCTTGCTCGCTGGAAAAGCGGCGCACTTCGTGCACCCCGAACAGGGCGAAGAAGGCGATCGTCGCGTCAGGATCGGTGACGCGGATCATGGTGTGGAGATAGCGGGTCATGTGCATATCGCTACCACGCAAGGGCCCCACAGGAAAGGCCCGCCCCCGCATGCGGGGACGGGCCTTGCTTGCCTTGTGGCGATCGGATCAGAACGACAGCTTGACCGTGCCGACAACCGTGTCGTTGGAGAAGCCGTCGATCGAAGCCCCGTCGACCCCGACGTACTGTGCGCCAACCGACAGGTGATCGGTGATGTTGTAGGTTGCCCCGACCGAATAGTCGAAGCCGCCGTCGGTGCTGGTGAGGGTCAGCCGCTTGGGCGAAAGCGCGCCGCTGGTGTAGCCGAGGTGCGCCGACAGATCGACCGGCACGCCGGGGATGCTCGTCCCCAGTTCACCATAGGCATAGAAGTTGTCGTCGCCGCCAAGGGCATCCTGCTTCCACGCGTAGTTGACCCCGACCTTGGCGGTCACCGGGCCGACGCCAGTGGAAAGCGAGGCATAGGGCTCGAAATAGTTGCCCGGCAGGCCAGGCGCGGTGCCGTTGGGATAGGTGTACCAGGTAACGCCGACATCGGCAGTGACGCCGCTGGCGACATCGCCCGACCAGCCGGCATAGACATCGAGCTCGGCCGAACCGTAGATGTCGAGCGCGTCCTGCTCAAGGCTGGAACCCCACACACCGGCATAGATGCCGCTGGAATGGGCGACGTTGATCTGGCCCTGCACGGCGAAATCGCCGCCCGAATAGGACAGGCCGCGCCAGCGATAGTCGGTTACGCCCATGGCATAGCCGCTGATCGTGAAATCCTTGGGCGGATCGGTTTCGTCGGCGAACGCCGGGCTGGCGATCAGGCCGCCGGCAAGAACTGTAGCAGCCAGAAGGCCGCGGATGGACGTGAGCATGACAATCTTCCCTTGTTGTAGTCAGGTCTTCGGATTGGGTCGCTTCGTCCCACCTGCGCTCGCTCGCTGCCCCTCGTGACGGACGCAATCGGATCGAACGGGACAACGCTGCATCCAATTGCTGCACTGCACAAGTTGAAAAGTGACATATCGTTGCGCTAGCGCACTTACTGTTGCCTTCGCGCAACGGTGCATCGGGCGCGGCTTTTCCGCCCCGGCGGTGCCGGTCATTGTCTGGCAACCTTGGCCCGGCTATAGCGCCCCGGCCCACGCACCGCCCGCCATGAACCCCTTCCGCCGCCTTTTCCGCGCCGCCGAGCGCGCCCCGTTACCGTCCGTCCCGGACGGGCAGCGGGTCTATGCAGTTGGCGACGTGCACGGCTGCGCCGACCTTTTCGCTGCCTTGGTCACCGCGATCGCGGCCGACGATGGCGCCCGCGACAATGCCGAAACCACGATCGTCCTGCTTGGCGACCTGATCGACCGCGGCCCCGACAGCGCGCAGGTGATCGCCGCAGCCCGCGCGCTGCAGGCCCGCCGCGCGGTCCGCATCCTCAAGGGCAATCACGAGGAAATGCTGATCGAGTGCCTGGCCAGCCGCGAGGTGCTGCGCGAATTCCTGCGCTATGGCGGGCGCGAGACGGTGCTGTCCTATGGCGTCGATCCCGCCGCCTATCACGCCGCCGACCTTGACGGCGTGCAGGCGCTGATCGACGCGCACATTCCCGCTGAAGACCTGGCCTTCATCGCCGGCTTCGAGGACAGCCTGACCATCGGCGACTACTACTTCGTCCACGCCGGGGTGCGCCCCGGTGTGCCGCTAGGCCAGCAGAGCGCCAGCGACCAACACTGGATCCGCGGCACCTTTCTGGCCCAGGATGACGGTTTCGGCGCGGTGGTAGTGCATGGCCACACGATATTCGCTAAGCCCGAAATCAAGGCGGGCCGGATCGGGATCGATACCGGGGCATACACGACGGGTCGGCTGACCGCGCTGGGGCTGCAAGGCACCCGGCGCTGGTTGATCGAGGCAACGGACAACGACGGCGCGATTGCAATCGCGCAAAGGAGCATTTGATGAAGATCGCGATGGTCGGTTCGGGCTATGTCGGCCTGGTTTCGGGCGCCTGCTTTGCCGATTTCGGCCACGACGTGGTCTGCATCGACAAGGACCCGGCCAAGATCGCCAGCCTCGATCAGGGGATCATGCCGATTTACGAGCCGGGGCTGGCCGAACTGGTCGGCTCCAACGTCAAGGCCGGGCGGCTGACCTTCACCACCGACCTGGCCGAGGGGATCGCGGACGCATCGGCGATCTTCATCGCGGTCGGCACCCCCAGCCGCCGCGGCGACGGCCATGCCGACCTGTCGTTCGTCTATGCCGTGGCCGAGGAGATCGGCGCGAACCTCAAACAGCCGGCAGTGATCGTCACCAAGTCGACCGTGCCGGTGGGCACCGGCGACGAGGTCGAGCGGATCCTGAGCGAAGCCAATCCGGGCGTGAAGTTCGCGGTTGCCTCCAACCCCGAGTTCCTGCGCGAAGGCGCGGCGATCGGCGATTTCAAGCACCCCGACCGGATCGTCGTCGGGACCGAGGACGACTGGGCGCGCAGCGTGATGAAAGAGGTCTATCGCCCGCTGTTCCTCAACAAGTCGCCGATCCTTTTCACCAGCCGGCGCTCGTCGGAGCTGATCAAGTACGCCGCCAACGCCTTCCTTGCGGTCAAGATCACCTTCATCAACGAGATGGCCGACCTGTGCGAAAAGGTCGGTGCCGACGTCCAGGACATCAGCCGCGGGATCGGCATGGACGGGCGGATCGGGCCGAAGTTCCTCCACGCCGGGCCGGGCTATGGCGGATCGTGCTTCCCCAAGGATACGCTGGCGCTGCTCAAGACCGCCGAGGACTATGAAGCCCCGACCCGGATCGTCGAGGCGGTGGTCGCGGTCAATGACAGCCGCAAGCGCGCGATGGGGCGCAAGGTGATCGAGGCGCTGGGCGGGATGGACGCGGCGCGCGGCAAGAAGGTCGCGCTGCTCGGCCTGACCTTCAAGCCCAACACCGACGACATGCGCGACGCCCCCAGCATCGCCATCGCCCTCGCGCTGTCCGACGCCGGGGTCGAAGTGGCGGGCTACGATCCCGAGGGGATGGAACTGGCCGCACCGCTGATGCCCGACGTGGCGATGCAGAAGACCGCCTACGACGCGATCGCGGGCGCCGATGCGACGGTGATCGTCACCGAATGGGACGCCTTCCGCGCGCTCGACTTGGACCGGGTCAAGCGCATCGCCAAGGCCCCGGTGCTGGTCGACCTGCGCAACGTCTATGACCCTGCCGAAGTGCGCGCCAAGGGCTTCACCTATGTGAGTGTCGGGCGGCCCTAGCGGATCAGCGCACCCTGATCCGGCTGGTCAGGTGGAAGCGGAAGCAGCGATCGCAGCGATAGGGCCGCAGCGGCACGTCTGCACCGGCCGCGGCAAGCAGGGCATCCTGCCGGCTGGCGTAGCGGACCTTCTTTGCGCAGATACTCAGCCGGGTGCGCATGGGACTGGTCGGACCTTCAAACTATACGCCAGGGGGCCTGTAAGCCGGGTTCTGTAGCGCGGACGGTATCCCAGGAGAGACCGTATCCGCACTGGCAGCCATTCCTCTAGGCGGCGCATCGCTGCGACGCTCAAGCAATCAACCCGGGCGGTCGGGTCCGAAACAGACCTGCCTCGGCCGAAGCCTTGGCGCGCCGCCCCTATTCGATCTTGCTCCGGGTGGGGTTTGCCGTGCGGCCCCTGTTACCAGGCGCCCGGTGCGCTCTTACCGCACCCTTTCACCCTTACCTCTTGCGAGGCGGTCTGCTCTCTGTGGCACTTTCCCTGGGGTCACCCCCGGCGGGCATTACCCGCCACCCTTGTTTCGTGGAGCCCGGACTTTCCTCGGCATTCTTGCGAACGACGCGGCTGCCCGGCCCCCTGGCGAAGAGTGGACGTAGTTGAAGGGTGGATCGGGTGCAAGGTTTGTCGGATGGCCGTCCAGCACTTGCTATCTGACAGTCAGCATCTTGGCGCGGGAGTGGCGGGCTGCATCCAAGTATAGCGTCGCGCATATATGACGCGGTCTTTCGCCGGAAGCTTTTGCAGGACTGAAATGGCATCCTCTGCCTGTTTCAGTTCATCGTTGGCGCGCGCGGCAGCCTTGGCTCGCATTGCGCTCTCGAATTGCTTCATGTCGACTGGCTCGGCGTAGGCCGCCTTAGCAACTTCGATTTCCAATTGCTGCCACGAAGGGTTGCGAGCTGATGCTGTCGTCCGGTTCGTCGTCCAACGATCGATAAGGATCCGGATACCCCTTTCAGAGATGCACGCGTGTCTCAACTCGTTTTCGAACTGCAGCTGTTCAGCACGGAAAACTTCACTGCCAGGGAAAGCGAGCGCTGGTGGAGAAGGCGGAGGCACAAAAGGGGCCTGGGTCAGAAGCGCCAGCACCATCAGCGTTTTCACAGGAAGTTCTCCATCATCTCGTCTTCCCGCTGTCGCGATCAAGCAGAAGCGCGAACAGCATCGCGGAGCATTCCCCGTCGACCACGCCGTCGATCACGTGCGGGCGCCAGCGGCGCTGGAAGGCGCGCATCGCGGCAGGCGGGTCGGCGATGTCATAACCGAAGCGTTCCAGCGCGAGGAAGAAGGCGCCGTCGTTCTCGTAAGGGCTGGGCATCTGCACCTTCGGGCGCGGCAAGGCGAGGCGGTGCGCGGCGAGGAGATCCCAGTCGAACAGTTCGCCCGGATCCTCCTTGCGCGCCGGGGCAATGTCGGAATGGGCGACGACATTGGCGCGGGGGATGTCATGGCGTTTGACGATCTCGGCGAGCAAGGGCAGCAGCGCTTCCATCTGCGCATCGGTAAAGGGGCGATAGCCGAACTCGTGCCCGGGATTGACCAGCTCGATCCCGACCGAGGCCGAATTGATGTCGGTCACCCCGCGCCAGAACGAGCGGCCAGCGTGCCAGGCGCGCTTGTCTTCGCCCACCAGGGCGTGGACCGTGCCGTCCTCCTCGATGCAGTAATGCGCCGAGACCCGGACTTCGGCATCGGGATCGCACAATCGCTCGATCGCCTCGGCCGCGGTGCGCATGCCGGTATAGTGCAGCACCGCCATCGACACCGGTAGCAACCGTTCGCCCCAGTTGGGCGACGGGGAGTGGCGATGGATCAGCTCGCTCATGCGTCCGGCAGCACCGCGCCCATCACCAGGGCTTCGTCGCTGAGCGCGAATTGCAGGCCGCCGCCGTGGCTTTTGGCGAGCTGCTGGATCATCCAGGCCGGGGCGGTGCGGCTGGACAGCTGATCCGCCGGCAGCGAACCGTCGAGCGCCTGACCGACCACCGGATCGAAAGCGATCTTGGGTCCGGCGGCGCGGACCACGATCTCGCTCGCTCCGCCGCGCTGTTCGGCACCGATGTCGAGCGTGCCGCCGCGGACCAGCGCCTCGATCCCGATATGCGCCAGGTTGAGCAGGATCTTGACCGCCGCCTTGGGCAGGCTGGGCGCACCCAGCGACCAGTTGATCGTGGTGCGTCCGCCGCCGGCGACCAGCGCATCGATCAGCGCGCGCGGTTCATCGACTGCGACCATGTCGCCGAACCCGCCGGCAGCCCCGAAGGCCAGGCGGAAGAACTTCAACTTGTCGGCACTGGTGCGGGCGCTCTGCTCGAGCAGCTCCATGCAGCGCTTGCGCATTTCCGGGTCTTTTTCCTCGGCCAGCAGCTCCAGCCCGTTGGTCATCGCCCCGACGGGCGAGAGCAGATCGTGGCACAGGCGCGAACAGAGCAGGCTGGCAAGGTCAACAGCAGCGTCGGGCATCGACTATCCTTCTGGTTTGTCCTGTCCTTAGCCGTCCACGAGTCGCAGGGGAAGCGCCTGAAAGCCCGTCGGCGTATCGCGCCAGACCAGCACCGCGTCATTCGCGATGATTGCCCACAGCCGCCCGTCGCCGGCGGCCTGGGCGCGGTCGCTGGGCGAAGGATCAGCGCGGCCATTGGGATGCGAGTGGTAATAGCCAAGCAGCTGCGGCCCGCCGCCGCGTTCGGCCTTGTGCGCGGCGATCAGCGCGGCCGGGTCGATCTCGAAATGGCGCGCCGGATCGGGATGGACGTTGGCGGCGGGCACTGCC
>JBJTLX010000187.1:0-9370 GCA_046063245.1 Novosphingobium sp. | reverse complement strand
GCTCAGCATCACGCTGGCGGCCCTGGCGGTTCGCGCCGGTTCGGGCCGCGCGATCGACGACAGCCTCAAGCGGACCGCACCGGTCACCGCTCCGGTCCAGGCACCGGCTCCGGTCGATCCGCTCGCCGGCGCGGCGCAAAGCGCACCGGCAGCGGCGCCCGCAGCGGCCCCGGCCGATCCCTTCGCGGCGCCCGCCAAGAAGTAGTCTTCCATTTGCGAGAGCCGGCGCGGTCTGCCTTGGCGGCAGGCCGACCCTTTCGCGTGCCGGGCGTTTGGCGCAATCGTTGTGGATTGCAGCGCCAGGTCCTTGCCCATTACCCCTCTTGAGGATTAAGGCCCGACTCCCATGGCGCGGTTCATTTTTATCACCGGCGGCGTGGTCTCCTCGCTCGGCAAAGGTCTCATGGCGGCAAGCCTTGCCGCGTTGCTGCAGGCACGCGGCTACAAGGTCCGGATCCGCAAGTTCGATCCCTATCTCAACGTCGATCCGGGGACGATGAGCACCTATCAGCACGGCGAAGTCTACGTGACCGACGACGGGGCCGAGACCGACCTCGATCTGGGCCACTACGAACGCTTCACCGGGGTTTCGGCGCGCCAGGCCGACAATATCACCTCGGGCCGGATCTACCGCGACATCATCGCCAAGGAGCGCCGCGGCGATTACCTCGGCGCGACGGTCCAGGTGATCCCGCACGTCACCGATGCGATCAAGGATTTCGCCAAGACCGAAGTCGACGATCTCGACTTCGTGCTGTGCGAAATCGGCGGCACGGTCGGCGACATCGAAGGCCTGCCGTTCATCGAAGCGCTGCGCCAGCTGCGCAACGAGCTGGGGCGCGAGCGGACCTGTTCGGTCCACGTAACCCTGGTCCCCTATGTTTCGGCCGCGGTTGAGCTCAAGACCAAGCCGACCCAGCATTCGGTGCGCGAACTGACCAGCCTGGGCATCCAGCCCGATATCCTGCTGTGCCGCTGCGAGCATCCCTTGCCCGAAAACGAACGCGCCAAGATCGCGTTGTTCTGCAACGTGCGCAAGGAAGCGGTGATCCCCGCGCTCGACGCCAGCAGCATCTATGCGGTGCCGCTGCAGTACCACGCCGAAGGGCTCGACCACGAGGTTCTGCACCATTTCGGCCTGACCACACCCGCACCCGACCTGGCGCGCTGGGACGACATCGTCGATCGCTATCACCACCCCGAAGGCGAAGTGACGATTGGCGTGGTCGGCAAATATGTCGGCCTGCCCGACGCCTACAAGTCGCTCAACGAAGCGCTGGTCCACGGCGGCATGGCCAACCGGGTTAAGGTCAACATCAAGTGGATCGACGCCGAGCTGTTCGAGGCTGACGACAGCGAGATCGTTGCGCGGCTCGAACCGATGCACGGCATCCTGGTGCCCGGCGGCTTCGGAGTGCGCGGTAGCGAGGGCAAGATTGCCTCGGTCCGCTTTGCCCGCGAGCGCAAGGTGCCGTTCTTCGGGATCTGCCTGGGGATGCAGATGGCCTGCATCGAAGGGGCCCGCAACACCGCCGGGATCGCCGGGGCCGGGTCGACCGAGTTTGGCGAAACCGCCGAGCCGGTGGTTGGGATCATCACCGAATGGATGAGCGCCGAGGGCTTGCAGACGCGCGGTGCCGATACCGATCTGGGCGGGACGATGCGGCTCGGGGCCTATGAAGCCAGGTTGGCCGGCAACAGTCACGTCGCGGCGATCTATGGCGGCGCGACAACGATTTCGGAGCGCCACCGCCACCGCTACGAGGTCAACGGCGCCTACCGCGATGCGCTCGAGCAGGGCGGGCTGGTGTTTTCGGGGATGTCGCCCGACGGGCTGCTGCCCGAAATCGTCGAGCGGCCCGATCACCCCTGGTTCGTCGGGGTCCAGTTCCACCCGGAGCTCAAGAGCCGGCCCTTCGAGCCGCATCCGCTGTTCGCCGGGTTCATCGCTGCGGCCTTGGCCCAGGCCCGGCTGGTGTGATCACTTTCACACAGAAACGGCTTGGAAATCGTTTGCAGTCAAACTTTAAATTCCGACTGCTGAGCAAATCCCGAGATTGCACTTGAACGCTTAGGTGGGTTTGCATAGCGCTGCGCTTCCTGCAAACGAATCGCAGTTTCGGAGGCAGGCCAGCGGGCGTTTTCGAGGGGGTTTTGCCGAAATCTTTACGGCTCCGCGCGTATCGCCCGTCCAGTGCCATGTGCTGGCAAGGCAACGGGATCAACTTGCCGTGCTCTGACCGTCTTCTGCGACCCGGACGATCACGAATACGGCGGGGCGGTGCCCAAAGCATCGCGGGGGTGAGGTCCTTGGACCTCACCCCCACTTCGTTTCAGGCCGATTTCAGGATCAGGCGGCGGCGCTGTCCGCGCTGCTGTCCTTGACCACCGCCAGGGTCTTTTGCGTGCCGACCGCGATCTTCTTCGGCTTCATCGCTTCGGGCACTTCGCGCACCAGGTCGATGGTCAGCAGGCCGTCTTCCAGGTTTGCGTCGTCGACCCGGACATATTCGGCCAGTTCGAACCGGCGCTCGAAGCCGCGCTGGGCGATCCCGACATGCAGGAACTGCGCGTTCGACGCATCGTCGGCCTTCTTGCCCTGGACCACCAGCAAGTTCTGCTGCGCGGTGATCTCGATGTCGGCGGGCTTGAACCCGGCCACCGCCAAGGTAATGCGATAGGCATCCTCGCCGCGGCGCTCGATATTGAAGGGGGGGTAATTGTCGCCGCCGTTGAAGCGCGACTGGTTTTCCAGCAGGTCGAACAGCCGGTCGAAGCCGACCATCGTGCGGCGATAGGGGGTGAAATCGAAACGGTTCATGGCACAATCCTCTGTTTGAGCAATCATGGTGTCGAGGCCCGGAAATCGGCACCCCGGCGAAGCCATCCCCTTGCGGACCATGACTTCGCAGCCGATGTATGATAGCCCGACGTCGTTTCAAGAGGAGCCGTTTGTGTCCGCGCCCAAAGTCGAGATCTATACCAAGTGGGGCTGCCCCTATTGCGTCCGCGCCAAGGCCCTGCTCGACGCCAAGGGCGTGGACTACGCGGAATACGACGTCACCCTGGGCGGCCCGAAGAAAGCTGAAATGCTCGAGCGTGTTCCCGGTGCCAGCACCGTGCCGCAGATCCTGATCGCCGGTCAGGCGATTGGCGGCAGCGACGAACTTCACGCGCTCGACCGCGCGGGCAAGCTGGACGCGCTGCTCGCCTCATGACGCGCGCCGCATGACCAGGGGCCGCGCCGCCGTTCTGCAGATGACCGCGGGCATCGATCCCGCCGCCAATGCCGAGGCGCTGGTCGGGGCGATCGGTGCCGCGGCGATGGCCGGGGCGTCGATGCTGTTCACGCCCGAAATGTCCGGTCTGATCGACCGCGACCGGGCGCGCGCCGCCGCGCATATCGTGCCCGAGGCGGACAACCCGGTGCTTGCCGCCGTCCGCGCCGCGGCGTCCGATGCCGGGATCTGGGTCGCGCTCGGCAGTCTGGCGGTGGCGCGGGACGATGGCCGCTGGGCCAACCGCAGCCTGGTCATCGATGGTGAAGGCGCGGTGGTCGCCCGCTATGACAAGATCCACATGTTCGACGTCGATCTGGCGAGCGGGGAAAGCTGGCGCGAATCCGCCGCCTATGCGCCCGGAGAGGCTGTCGTCACGGTGGAAACCCCGCTCGGCCGCCTGGGCCTGACGGTCTGCTATGACCTGCGCTTTCCGGCGCTGTTCGAAGCCCTGGGCCGCGCCCGGTGCGATCTGATCGCCATCCCCGCGGCCTTTACCGTGCCCACCGGACAGGCCCACTGGCACGTGCTGCAACGCGCCCGCGCGATCGAGGCGAGCGCCTATGTCGTCGCCGCGGCGCAGGCCGGCACCCATGCCGATGGCAGGCAGACCTATGGCCACAGCCTGGTGGTCGATCCGTGGGGCGAGGTCTTGCTCGACCTGGGCGACGAAGGTGCCGGGCTTGGCTTTGCCGAGATCGACCAGGCGCGTCTGGGCGAGGTGCGGGCGCAATTGCCCAGCCTGGCCAACAAGCGCCCAATTGTGGAGGCTGGGGCGTGATCGTCTACGATCTGCTCTGCACCCCGCACCAGCACCGCTTCGAGGCGTGGTTCGCCTCGTCCGCGGCCTTCGCCGAGCAGCAGGCGCGCGGTCTGCTGTGCTGCCCGCACTGCGGCACTGCCGAAGTCGGCAAGGCCCCGATGGCACCGGCGGTCGGACGCAAGGGCAATGCCCGGCCGGCGGTGCAGGCGAAGCCGCAGACCTCGCCGGCCGTCGTCGGCGGCGCGATCCCGCCGGCGATGCAAGAGGTCATGAGCAAACTGGCCGTCATGCAGGCCGCAGCGCTCAAGCAATCGAAATGGGTCGGCGGCGACTTTGCCGAACAGTCGCGCGAAATGCATTACGGCGAGCGGACGCACGAAACGATCCACGGGCAGGCCAGCCCGGCCGAAGCGCGGGCCCTGATCGAGGAAGGCATCGCCGTGATGCCGTTGCCCTTTCCGGTCGCGCCGCCCGACGAACTCAACTGATTGCGTCGACCGTCGCCCTATCCTAGGGGAAGCGCGGGCGCCCGTAGCTCAGCAGGATAGAGCACCAGATTCCTAATCTGGGGGCCATGGGTTCGAATCCCGTCGGGCGCACCACCTATTGCTTCCAGCCGTCCGCAATCGCCCGGGCTTCCTGCGCGGCATCGAGCGCGTCGCCCACGGCCATGTCCTGCGCCGCGGCCATCACCGCCGCATCGCCGCTGCCGGCCTGGCGATAGTCGCCCTGCGCATTGGCCTGTGCAGCGCCGCGAAAACGGATTTGCCAGCCTGCGCCCTCGCGGCAGGCGATGCCCGACGCGGCCTTGTCGGCATAGCCGCGGCACAGCGTCCCTGCCTTGTCGCGGAACGACAGCAGCACCTTGGTCCCCTGCGCGCCGATGATCCCCGAAGCCTGGCCGTCCAGCGCGGCAACCAGCTGCGGTCCGGCGAGGTCGCCGCTGCCGGCGTCCTGACGGTTCAGCGAAAAAAGCAAGACCAGCGCCAGCGCCGCGGCAATCGCGCCGCCGCCATAGCGCAGGGCAGGGCGTTCGCTCCAGCGTTGCCGGGCCGCACGCACCGATGCCAGATCTACCACCTTGGCCGCATCGGCAATCGGTTCGGTGAGGCGCTCAGGCAGCGGCTGGGTCAGCACTGGATCGTAATGCGCCGCAAGGACCGACTTGAGCGACAGCATGGCTTCGAGCCGGTCGGCCAGGACGGGATCCTCGCCCAGCGCGCGCTCGACCCGCGCAGCGCTGACTTCGTCGAGTTCGCCGTCGGCATAGGCAGCCAGCATCTCTTGCGAAATGGTCATGGCCGCTCTCCCAGCTTGAGCATCAGCGCCTCGCGCCCGCGCAGCAACCGCGAGGTCAGGGTTCCGACCGGGCACCCGACGATCTCCGCCGCTTCGGCATATTTGTAGCCTTCGACCATTACCAGAAGGACCGCCTCGCGCTGTTCATCGGGCAGGCTGGCCATGGCGCGGTCGACCATCGACAATTCGACCGTCGCTTCCTGATTGCCATCGCTGCCTACGGCCAGCCCGGCGTCGGGATCGACGAAGGTCTGGTTACGCCGCGCGGTGCTGCGGGCCTGGTCAATGAATATGTTGCGCATGATCCGGTACATCCAGCTATCCAGTCGCGTACCCGCCTGCCATTGCTGACGCGAAACGAGCGCGCGTTCGATGGTCGCTTGGCACAAGTCGTCGGCATCGGCACCATGACGCGCCAACCCGCGCGCAAAGCGGCGCAAACGGGGGAGCAGCGCGGTCATGCCGTCCAGAAAGTCGTCTTCGTGTGCCAATTCGGCCTTTCCTGGATGAAACGAGCGGCCCCGTTCGTTTCATCCATGATTAAGCACTTTTTTGGCTAAGAGGCAGTATGCGCCGTTTTCATTCCATGGTTATCGCCGGTTTTTTCGCCGCGCTGGCTGTCCCGCTCGCGGCGCAGCTGGCCTTGCCGCAATTGCCCCAGGTTCCCGCAGTAGGCGAAACGATCGGCGGGATTGCGGCGCGGGCCGGCGACTTGACCAACAGCACCCTGGCCAACGCCGCGGCGACGCTGCGCCAGGCCCGGCTTGCGCGAATCGACGCGCTGGTGCGGCGCAATCGCGCCACCATCGAGCGCGACGCCGATGGCCAGCCGGCGCGGCGCGGGACCTTGCTGGTGCTCGATCCGGGCGAATCGGACAGCGCCCGATTGGCGGCGCTTGGCTTTACCCCGCGCAGCAGCGAGCGGCTTGACGATCTGGGCATGACGGTCGTCGAACTGGCGGTTCCTGCCGGGCTCGACCTTGCCGCGGCGCAGCGCCTTGTGGCCAGGACCCTGCCGGGACTGACCGTGTCGAGCGATCCGCTGCACTTTCAAAGCGGCGGGGCCGCCAGCTTGGCCGCGGCAGAGATCGGTGCGGGGCAGGGCGCCATCACCACCCCGATCGGCCTGATCGACGGGGCCCCGGCGCAGCCGGTCGGCGCGCTGCGCGGATTTGCCGCCGGCGCGCCGCTGCCCAGCAATCACGGCAGCGCCATCGTGTCGCTGGCAGTGCGGGCCGGGGTGCGGAATATCCGCGTGGCCGATGTCTATGGCAGCGATCCCGCCGGAGGCAATGCGCTGGCCATTGCCCGGGGCATGAACTGGCTGATCGCCGGCGGCGCACGGGTCATCTCGATCAGCCTGGTCGGACCGCGCAACCCGGTGCTGGAACGCGCGGTCGGCGCGGCGCGGACGCGCCAGGTGCTGGTCGTCGCCGCGGTCGGCAACGACGGACCGGCGGCCCCGCCGTCCTATCCTGCATCCTATGGCGGGGTTGTCGCGGTGACCGCGGTCGATCGCCGCAACCGCCCGTTGATCGAGGCCGGGCGGGCGCTCCACCTCGACTATGCCGCCCCCGGGGCCGACATCGCCGCGCTCGATGCCGGGGGCCGTGCGACGGCGGTGCGCGGCACCTCCTTTGCGGTACCGCTGGTCGCCGCGCGTGCTGCTGCGGTCCTGCAGCGCGGGGTCGCCTTCGACCGGCTCGGCCTGGCGCTCGACGCCGAGGCGCGCCCGCTGGCCCGCAAGCTGCCCGATCCGCGCACCGGCCGCGGCCTGCTGTGCGAAACCTGCCGCTGAGATATTTTTGCGCGGCGCTGAATTTTTTTCGAAAGACCACTCGTTGTCCCCTTGAGCGTCGGGAAATCGACCGGGCGCTGCAAGATCAGAAGAAGGACAACGACCATGACCAAGTTCATTTCGCTTTCGGCACTTGCCCTGCTTGCCACCACTGTTTCTGCAAATGCCCAGCTGCTGGGCGGCCTTGGCGGGGGGCTCCCCTCGCTGCCGTCGATGCCGGCCATGCCGCACGCCCCGCTCGACACCGCGATCATCGGCCGCGGTGCCGGGACGCTCGACGGATCGATCTCGAAGTCGGTCGACCCGCGCTCGGGCAAGGCCGGTGCCTGGGGTTCGCTCGACGGCTCGGCTTCGGGCGTGCTCGACACGGCCATCGCAACCCCGACCCGCAGCCTGACCACTTCGGCCAGCGGCAGTGCCCAGGGCCATGCCAGCGGCGGCGGTGAAGCGCAGCTGATCGGCACCGATGCCGTCCGCGGCGCGCTTGGCGGAACCCGCGACCACCTCGCCCAGACGGCCAACAGTGCCCGCGATCACGCAACGGCTGCCAAGGGCGCCCTGAGCGATCGGGCGACTACGACCGTTGCCACGGTCAAGGACAAGGCGGCGGGTGCGGGTTCGAAGGTGCACTCGGCCAGTGGTTCGCTCGCCGGCAAAGCCAGCGGTGACGGCAGTGCTTCTCTTACCAAGTCTCTGGGCGGACTGACCGGTTCGGCTCAGGGGACCGGGAGCGCCAACGGTTCGGCCAACGGCTCGGCTGGCGGCGGCGCCGCACCTGCCAGCAACGGCAACATGCTGCCGGGCAATGCGCTGGGATCGGCCCGTGACAAGCTGGGCACGGCCACTGGCGGGCTGGGCAGCCGCTTGGGCGGGCTGACCGGGAATGCCGCCGGCAGCGGTTCGGGCAGCGCCGCTGGATCGGGCTCGGGTTCGGTCGGCGACGAAGGTTCGACCTACGATGTCGCCGGCAGCGCCGAAGGTGCGGTGAGCGGCGCGGGTTCACTGGTGGTAACCCCCGGCACCAAGGTGTTCGACGCCGCCGGCGAACGTATCGGCAAGGTCCGCAAGGTCTTCACCGATGCCAAGGGCCGGGTGACCGGGCTGCTGGTCAAGTCGGGTGACGCCATGGCGATGCTGCCGGCAAGCAACTTCTCGGCCGATGGCAGCACCCTCGTCTCGGCGATGGGCACCGCCCAGATCGAGAACGCTGCGGCTCAGCAGGCTACCCAGGGCGATGCGGCAGGTGCCACCACGACCCAGCCGTCGAACTGACCAACCTCTAGCGGGGCGGCCGCTCTCCCTCCTCCCGACCCTCGACCGCTCCCGCAATGCGCCCGGACCCCATCGGTCCGGGCGCAACTTTTCCATCGATTCGACGTTTTCCGCTTGAATCGCTGAATCATTTGTGATTCTTGGGGACCATGCGGGGCGGCAAATACACACCGAGACTGGCCAAAGAACAGAAGACGCAGGCTATTGCACTGTGCTGCTTGCTTATTTTGGCCGGATTGACGCTGGCCGGGCCTTCGGGACTTCTCGCATGGAGCGAAAACAGCCGCTTGCTGCAGGAACGGCAGAACGAAGTGAAGCTGCTCAGCGCCCGGCGTGACGAGCTGCGCAACCGGGTCGCCCTGCTCGATCCCAGCCACGTCGATCCCGACATCGCCGGTGAACTGGTGCGCCGCAACCTCAATGTCGTCCACCCGGACGAAATGGTGATGCTGCTCAACTGAGCGTGCCATCCGCGGCAGGGCATCGGTTCTGTCAAAGTGCGATCACAAAATACGTATGGGAGTGTTTCCCTTACGGATGCTTGGTCCTATAGGCGGCGACATAACCTATCCCCAGGGGACCAGACTTTGGCCAAATCGCCGACAGCATCGAAGCGCGCCGCAACCGCGGGCGAAAGTTCCGCAGACTTTGCCCTGCGCAGCCTGCAGGAAGCGCACGCAGCCAAGCCGCGGTTTGACGCCAGCGACGACGAATTGCTCAAGTTCTACGAGCAGATGGTGCTGATCCGGCGCTTTGAGGAGAAGGCCGGGCAGCTCTACGGCCTCGGCCTGATCGGCGGGTTCTGCCACCTCTACATCGGCCAGGAAGCGGTCGCGGTCGGGCTGCAGAGCGCGCTCGACGGCGACAAGGACAGCGTCATCACCGGCTACCGCGATCATGGCCACATGCTCGCCTACGGCATCGATCCCAAGGTGATCATGGCCGAGCTGACCGGGCGCG
>JBJTLX010000186.1:0-6547 GCA_046063245.1 Novosphingobium sp. | reverse complement strand
AGCCGGAGAACGTCACCGCGCCGATCGCGACACTGGATCAACCTGGCGCTGCTGCTGGCGGTCTGCTTCTTCACTTTCGGCTTCTGGCATTCGCAGTCGCCGATCGACTTCTGGCTGGTCACCGGCCTCGCTTTCCTGCTCGGCTTCCTGCTGATCATCCCGATCGGCGGGGCGGACATGCCGGTCGTCGTCTCGATGCTCAACTCGTACTCGGGCTGGGCCGCGGCGGCGATGGGCTTCACGCTGCACAACACCGCGATGATCATCACCGGGGCGCTGGTCGGCAGCTCGGGTGCGATCCTTTCGTACATCATGTGCAAGGCGATGAACCGCAGCTTCCTCTCGGTGATCGCCGGCGGCTTCGGCGCCGAGGCCAGCGTGGCGGGCGAGGCGAAAGAGCAGCGCCCGTGGAAACGCGGCAGCGCCGAGGATGCGGCCTACATGCTGGGTGAGGCCGAGAAGGTCATCATCATCCCCGGCTATGGCATGGCGGTCAGCCAGGCGCAGCACGCGCTGCGCGAAATGGCCGACCTGCTGAAAGCCAAGGGGGTCGAGGTGAAATACGCGATCCACCCGGTGGCAGGGCGGATGCCGGGGCACATGAACGTGCTGCTCGCCGAAGCCAATGTCCCCTATGACGAAGTGTTCGAGCTGGAAGACATCAATAGCGAGTTCGCGCAGACCGACGTCGCCTTCATCATCGGCGCCAACGACGTGGTCAATCCGGCGGCCAAGACCGACAAGACATCGCCGATCTACGGCATGCCGGTGTTCGATGTCGACAAGGCCAAGCAGGTGTTCTTCATCAAGCGTTCGATGGGCGGGGTCGGCTATGCCGGGGTCGACAACGATGTGTTCTATATGGACCAGACCATGATGCTGCTGGCCGACGCGAAAAAGATGGTCGAGGACATCAACAAGGGGCTTGCCCACTAAGGCTGCCGGCATGAACGCGCCGCTGACCCGATACGGATTGCCGCAGCCGACGTGCGACGAGCGGGAAGGCCGGGCGCTCTACGGCGATGCCTTCACGCCCGAAGAGATGGCGCGGTGGTTCGCCAACGAGGAAGCGGGCTATCACGCGCTGGCGACGACCATCTACCAGGGCGCGGCGGACGATCCGTTCGAGAGCCTGCACAGCGACGCCTATCATTTCTACCGCCATCTGGCGGGCAAGACCTGGACCACCTGCCTGGCCTTTGGCTGCGCCGACGCCAAGGATGTCGAAGTGCTGGCACCGCGGGTCGGGAAGTTTATCGCGATCGAGCCGGCGCGGGCCTGGTGGCGCGATGCGATCGGCGGCAAACCCGCCCGGTTCATGGCGCCGCGCAGCGACGGCAGGATCGATCTGCCCGACGGCAGCGTCGATCTGGTCACGGTCTATTCGGTGCTCCACCATATTCCCAATGTGACCGCGGTGGTGGGCGAACTGGCGCGGGTGCTGCGCCGCGGCGGGCAGATGCTGCTGCGCGAACCGGCGGTGTCGATGGGCGATTTTACCCAGCCGCGAGTCGGGCTGACCGCGCACGAACGCGGCATTCCCCCGCACCTGCTCGAAGCGATGTTCGCCGCCAACGGCCTCAAGATCCTGCGCCGCGCGCCGATGCGGGTCGGCGCCTTTGCCAAGCTGCTGGGCACGTTGCGGCTCAATGCCAATTCGGCCCTGGCGGTGCGGGTCGATGCGGCGCTCAGCCGCGTGCTCGGCTTCAACATGCGCTATTGGCGGCGCAGTCTGCGCGACAAACTGGGGCCCGCGACGATGACCTACATTCTCGAAAAGGACTGACCCGCGTGATCCGGACCACTGCCGCTTTCGCCCTGATCGTCGTTGCCGCCGGCTGCGCGCCCAGCAAGCTGGCCTATGGCCAGGTCAAGAGCGCGATGATCGACGCCGGGCTGAGTGAGCCCAACGCCGCCTGCATGGCCACCCGCATGACCGACCGGTTGAGCCTAGGCCAGCTGCAAAAGCTCAAGCAGCTCAAGGGCGAGAAGAAGTCGCTGTGGGACTATCTCTCCGCGGTGCGCCGGGTCGGCGATGCCGAAGCGCTGTCGGTGACAGCCAGCAGCGCCGCACTGTGCGCCAGCGGTTTGGCGGCGGAGAAGAAGTAGGCGCCGCTCGACCGGGATTGACTTGTTCGGCTGGTCGGCCTTCATTCGCTGCCATGAGGATGCCCGCCCTGATGATCGCTGCGGCCTCGGCGCTTGCCCTGGCTGCCCCCGCCTTTGCCAAGACCATCGAGGTCGCCGCCGGAGAGGGCGCGCAGGCCCGGCTGCAGGAGGCGCTGATCCTGGCCAAGCCGGGCGATGCGGTGCAGCTTGGCGCCGGGCGCTTCGTGCTGACCGACGGGCTCTCGCTCGACGTCAAGGGGGTGACCCTGCGCGGTGCCGGGATGGACGCGACGGTGCTCGACTTTTCCGGCCAGAAGGGTGCGGGCGAGGGACTGCTGGTGACCGCGCCCGAGGTTACCCTGCGCGATTTCGCGATCGAGAACACCCGCGGCGACGGGATCAAGTCGAAGGGCGCGGACAACATCGTCTATTACCGCCTGCGCGTGACCTGGACCGGCGGGCCCAAGGAAACCAATGGCGCCTACGGGATCTATCCGGTGCAGAGCACCGGGGTGCTGGTCGATGGCTGCAAGGTTTCGGGCGCGTCGGACGCCGGGATCTATGTCGGCCAGTCGAAGGCGATCACCCTGCGCTTCAACTACGTCGAGCAATCGGTCGCCGGGATCGAGATCGAGAACAGCCGCGATGCGCTGGTCACCGGCAATCTGGTGACGCGCAACACCGGCGGGATCCTGGTGTTTGACCTGCCCAACCTGCCGGTGATGGGCGGGGGCAACACCGTGGTCGAAAGCAACCTGGTGATCGACAACGATACCCCCAACTTCGCCCCCAAGGGCAACATCGTTGCCGGGGTGCCGCGCGGCACCGGGGTGATGGTCATGGCCAACGAAGGGGTGAAGGTGATCGGCAACACCCTGACCAACCATGCCACCGCGCAGGTCATGGTCGTGGCCTATCCCAAGCCCTTCACCGATCCGCGCTACAACCCCTATCCGCGCAGCATCAGCCTAGGCTACAACACCTATGTCGGCGGCGGCAATGCGCCCGATTTTCCCGGCGGCGCGCAGCTCGCCAAGGCATTCGGCGGGACGCTGCCCCCGGTGATGTGGGACGGCCTGGGCGGGGCCCAGGCGCTGCTGCCCAGCGCCGACGTCAAGGTGCTCAACCTCAACCTGCCCGCACAAGGCGCCGGGCCGGATCAGGCCAAGCCCACCGTGCTCGAATTCGCCTCGCCGCCGATGATCGTGGTGCCCGGCAATGTCGGCGCGCCCGCAGCGCTGGAGGCGCGGATCGCGCGATGAGGCTGCTCGGCGCCGCCGCGCTGCTGGCCGCGCTCTCGGCCGCGGTAAATGCCGCGCCGTCGGCCACGGTCGCCGCGTCGGCGATCGGCGGCGAAGTCTTCGCGCCGAAGCTGTCCGACTATCGCTTCTTCGCCGATGCCCCAGCCCAGCGCCCGGCGGCCGGCGTGACCCCTTACCGCATCCAGACCCCGCTGTGGTCGGATGGCGCGGAAAAGCTGCGCTTCGTCTATGTCCCGCCGGGGCAAAAGGCGCGGGCGCAGGGGGATGGCCTGCTCGATCTTCCGGTCGGTTCGGCGCTGGTCAAGACCTTCAAGATGAACGGCCGGCTGATCGAGACCCGGGTGCTGCTGCACCGCGCCGAAGGCTGGGTCGGGCTGCCCTATCTGTGGAATGCCGAGCAGACCGAGGCGCGGCTGGTGCTGGCCGGGGCGCGGCTGACGCTGACCGGGCCGGGGGGCCAGGCGATCGACTACGCCGTCCCCAACAAGAACCAGTGCAAGGAATGCCACGCCAGCGGCGGCGCGGTGACCCCGATCGGGCCCAAGGCGCGCAACCTTGCGGCCGAATGGCTCACTGCTTTCCGCAAGGCGGGCAGGCTCGACAAGGTGCCCGCGGTAAGCCGCCGCGTGCCGCTATGGGAAGACCGCGCGAAAGTGCCGGTGGCCGATGCCGCGCGCGGCTGGCTCGATGCCAATTGCGCCCATTGCCACAAGCCCGATGGCGCGGCTTCCAATTCCGGGCTCTATCTGGGCTGGGACGTCACCGACCGCGCCGCGCTGGGCATCAACAAACGGCCGGTTGCTGCCGGGCGCGGATCGGGCACCTTCGCGTTCGACGTGGTCCCCGGCGATCCCGATCATTCGATCCTGGCCTACCGCCTTGCCAGTCTGGAAGGCGGGGTGGCGATGCCCGAACTCGGCCGTGCCAGCGTCGATCCCGCCGGTCTGGCGATAGTCCGCGCGTGGATAACGATGATGCGGTGAACCCGCCGCTGGACCTGCTTGCTGCACTTGCGTAATGGACGCTGCGAAACAGGGCTGTCCCGGGGAGTTATCTTTTGCGCAAATTCGGCCTGATCGGCGGCATGTCCTGGCTGTCGACCCGTACTTACTACGATCACATCAACAAGCTGGTCCAGGCCCGCGCCGGCTTCCCGTCGAGCGCGCCGCTGGTGATCGAAAGCCTCGACTTCGCCCCGCTCGCCCGGCTGTCGAGCGCCGAAGAGTGGGCCCGCGCGGCCGACGTGCTGGCCGAGGCCGCCAGGCGGCTGGAACAGTCCGGCGCAACCGCGCTGCTGATCGGCGCCAATTCGATGCACAAGGTCTATGATCAGGTCGCCGGGGCGGTGTCGGTCCCGGTGATCCACATCGCCGAATGCGTGGCCGAACGGATGACCGCGGCCAAGGTGCGCAAGGCGGCGCTGATCGGCACCCGCAACGTCATGCTGGAAAGTTTCTATCGGCAGAAGTTGATCGCCCGCGACATCGAGCTGCTGCCGCCAGAAATGGCCTTCGTCGATACGCTCGACCGGATCATCTATGACGAACTGCTCAAGGGCAAGGTCACCCGCCAGGCCGAGCGCGAGCTCAAGACGATCATCACCAATGTCGCCCAGGACGGGGCCCAGGCGGTGGTGCTGGGCTGCACCGAGCTGGAAATGATCGTCGACGTCGATGCCAACGTCCTGCCGATCTACGACTGCACCCGGATCCACGCCGAAGCCGCGGTGGAATGGATCATGGGCGAATGATCCTCCCCGGTACGGGGAGGGGGACCATGCGCAGCATGGTGGAGGGGTACGCGCAGGTGATCGCGACCACTCACTGTCAGGACCACTCGCCCGTACCCCTCCACCACCTGCGGTGGTCCCCCTCCCCAGATGGGGAGGAGTTGTGATCGCCCCCTTCGCATCCGATCCCGCACGCAGCCGCGGGCGCGAGTTTCCGCTGGAGGCGGCGCTGGCGCGCGGTCCGCGCAGCGCGTTTCAGCGCGACCGCGACCGCATCGTCCATTCGATCAGCTTCCGCCGCCTGCGTCACAAGACCCAGGTGTTCATTGCGCCCGATGGCGATCATTACCGCGTCCGCCTGACCCACAGCCTCGAAGTGGCACAGATCTGCCGGGTCATCGCCCGTGCGCTGGGGCTGGACGAGGACCTGACCGAGGCGCTGTGTCTGGCCCATGACATCGGCCACCCGCCCTTCGGCCATGCCGGAGAGGATGCGCTGCATGCGGCGCTGGAGCCGCGTGGCGGGTTCGATCACAACGCCCATGCGCTGCGCACGCTGATGCGGCTCGACAGCCCCTATATCGAGCACGACGGGCTCAACCTGTCGTGGGAAGTGCTGGAAGGCCTGGCCAAGCACAATGGCCCGGTCGGGATGGTCAACTGGGCGCTGGAAGAGCTCGACGCGGCGTTTCCGCTGTCGCTGACCAGCTGGCCTTCGCTTGAGGCACAGGTCGCGGCGCTGGCCGACGACATCGCCTATGACAACCACGACATCGACGACGGGCTGCGCGCCGGGTTCCTCAGCCTCGACGAGCTGCTGACCCTGCCTTTCGTCGCCGATCAGTGGCACGCGATCGAACGCAAGTTTCCCGCCGCACCGCGCGACCGCATGCTGCGCGAACTGGTCCGCAGCCAGATCGGAATGATGGTCAACGATTGTGTGGGTGAGACCGCGGCGCGGGCGCGGGACATGGCCTCGCCCGCCGATGTCCGCGGGGCAGGGCGGGCGACCGCGGCGTTTTCGTCGGCGCTGGCCGAGCAGGAGCGCGGCCTCAAACGCTTCATGTACGACAAGCTCTATCATCACCCGCAGCAGCTGCACACAGCCGAGCGGGCGCGGGCTGTTACGGCTGAGCTTTATGCCGCCTATGCCCAGGATCCCAGTCTGATCGGCGATGATTGGCTGGCGACGCTGCCGATCGAGGAACCGGCCCGCAGCCGCCATCTGGCCGATTACATCGCAGGGATGACCGACCGCTTTGCTATCGCCGCGCACGCGAAGATCTATGGCCGCACGCCGGAGGGCTTGAGGAATGTCTGAACCAACCCGCATCGCGCTGGTCGGCGCTACTGGACTGGTGGGGATGAGCCTGATCCGTCTGGCCGTGGGGCGCAGCGATATCCGTATCGTCGGGATCGCGCGGCGCGAAGCCGCCTTGCCGCCCGG
>JBJTLX010000185.1:0-5963 GCA_046063245.1 Novosphingobium sp. | reverse complement strand
CAGGTCGACCACCACCGCAGCGTGGTAGGACCCGCGCACCACCGCAGCACCGTGGGCGATCATCATATCGAGCGTGACCTGAAGGCTGCTGGGCAGTCCATAGATCACCTGGCCCAAGGAATCTCCGCACAGCAGCAGGTCACAGTGCGTATCGAGCAACTGCGCTTGCCGCGCGGTATAGGCGGTCAGCATCACGACCGGATCTGCAGTGATACCGTCCTGCTTGCGCTGGCGGATCGTCGGGATCGACAGCCGCCGCAGCGGAGAGGGCGTGGGATGCGCGCGGCTGGTCGCCGTGTCGAGCTGATAGGTCGTGGACATGGGCAGGGGCCATAGCCGAGGCCGATAAGCTGGGGAAGGCTTGGTGTTTAACGCTTGCCATACCGGGGCGCGGCGCTAGCTTCCGCGACCAGGAAATGACAAGCGGTCGCGCGCGGAAATCCGACGATGCGTCCGCCAGATTAGGGGAATTGCATGTTCGGCCGCGTAAAATCGCTGGATGCCATTTTGGCAACCGCCGAAAAGAAGTCACTTCACCGGTCGCTGGGCGCCTTTCAGCTGACGATGCTGGGCATCGGTGCGGTGATCGGCACCGGGATCTTCGTTCTGACTGCCGAAGCCGCGCAAAAGGCCGGTCCGGGGATGATGGTCAGCTTCATCATCGCCGGCTTCGTCTGCGCCGTGGCAGCACTGTGCTACGCCGAAATGGCGGCGATGGTGCCGGTTTCGGGCTCTGCCTACACTTACAGCTATGCGGTGATGGGCGAGCTGATCGCCTGGATGGTCGGCTGGGCGCTGATCCTTGAATATGCGGTTGCCGCCGGCGCGGTCAGTGTCGGCTGGTCGGGCTATGTCGTCGGGCTGATCGAGAACGCCTTTCATATCGACATTCCGGATCTGCTGGTCCGCGGGCCTTACGATGGCGGCATGGTCAACCTGCCGGCGATGCTGATCGCCGGCCTGGTCACCTGGCTGCTGGTCATCGGCACCAAGGAAAGCGCCACCGTCAATGCCGCGCTGGTGACGATCAAGGTGCTGGCGCTGACGGTTTTCGTCATCCTGGCCCTGCCGGTGATGAAGATGGAGAACTTCGAGCCGTTCGCGCCGCTCGGCTTCGGCGGGATCGGTGCTGCCGCGGCTTCGATCTTCTTCGCCTATGTCGGGTTCGACGCGGTTTCGACCGCGGCGGAGGAAACCAAGAACCCGCAGCGCAACATGCCGATCGGGCTGATCGGCAGCCTGGGCATCTGCACCATCTTCTACCTGCTGGTCGCGGCCGGCGTGATCGGTTCGGTCGGCGCGCAGCCGGTGATGAGCGGGCCGGGCGTCGGGCTTGAGCCGGGCAGCCGCGAACTGGCCGCACAGTGCGCCGCGATGGGCGATCAGGCGGTGGTCTGTTCGAAGGAAGCCCTGGCCTGGACCTTGCGCGAAATCGGTTGGCCGCAGATCGGCAACCTGATCGGCCTGGCCGCCGGTCTGGCGCTGCCCTCGGTGATCCTGATGATGATGTTCGGCCAGACCCGCATCTTCTTCGTGATGAGCCGCGACGGGCTGCTGCCCGAAGTGTTCTCGAAGATCCACCCGCGCTACAACACCCCGGCGACGATCACGATCATCACCGGGGCTGCCGTGGCTTTGTTCTCGGCCTTCTTCCCGGTCGGGCTGCTGGCCAACATCTCCAACTCGGGGACTTTGTTCGCTTTTGCCGCGGTATCGATCGCGGTGCTGGTGATCCGCCGCACCGATCCCAGCCGCCACCGTCCGTTCCGGACCCCGATGATCATGCTGACCGCGCCGCTGTCGCTGCTCGGCTGCCTCTACCTGTTCTACAAGCTCGACGTGAAGAGCCAGATGCTGTTCGTTGTCTGGGCGGTGATCGGGCTGCTGGTCTACTTCGGCTACAGCCGCAGCCGCAGCCATGTCGGCCGCGGCCTGGTCGAGGTGCATGAGGCCGATGCCGATGCGCCGCAGCAGCCGGTGCCGCCGGTCCCGTCGCTGCGCGACGAAGACTAGATCGGCGTAACCTGACCCCTGGAAAGGGCCGCTTCCATGCCGGAGGCGGCCCTTTTTCGGTTCCGGGCTGTCGCCTATGTCGCGGCGGGCAGCGCGGCGGCGCGGCATGACCCTTGGGACAGGTCGGGCCGGGCAAGGCGGCCTTGCGAATCGCTTCGTGTGAGAACATAAAGCGAACATAGATTCGCCCATGACCACGCCCACACCCCTTGCCGCCTTCGCGCGCCGTCCATCCTTGCCGCCTGCCGGAGCCGTGCCTGCGGCCATCGCGCGCTGGCAGCCGGGGCTGGCCGAGGGCGCGTTGCACGGAGAGATTTTTGCCTCCGCGCGTGAGGGCGGCGGGGCCGCGCTGGCCCTGGCCCTGGTGCTTGACCGGATCGCCGCGCAGGCCGCCGATCCCTGCGCCGACGCGCCCGATCAGCGCGCCTGGCTGTGGGTCCAGGATGCCCAGGCGCTGCGGCTGACCGGGCGGCCCTATCGCCCCGGCCTGCCGGCAGGGCTGCGTCACCGACTGATCCACGTTGCTGCCAAAAGCTCCGAGGACGCGCTGTTCGCGCTCGAGGAAGGGCTGCGCTGCCGCGATCTGGCCTTCGTCATCGGCGAAGTGGCGGGCAATCCCCGCGCGCTCGATTTCACCGCCTCGCGCCGGCTCAGCCTGACTGCGGAGCGTCACGGGGTGCCGCTGTGGCTGGTCCGGCTCGATGCGGCGCGCGATCTGTCCTCGGCGCGGCAGCGCTGGCAGGCGCGGGCTGCGCCCAGCCTGCCGCCGCGCTGGAACCCGCAGGCCCCCGGCAATGCGGCGTGGCAGGCCGAACTGTTCCGCGCGCGGGCTCATCCGCCGGGGCAATGGCTGCTCGACGATGCCGGCGGGCGGCTGGCGCTGCGGCATGATCCGGCTGCGGCAACGCGCCAGCTGTCCTGACCCGCCATGGCGCGGCGCATTATGGCGATCTGGCTCGCCCGGCTGGCGATCGAACGCTGGGCGCTGAACAATTCCCCCGCGCAGACCGCCCCGCTCGTCCTGATCGCCGATACCGCGCACGGGCCGCGGATCACCGCCGCGACCCGGGCCGGTGCGGATGCCGGCGCGCGACCAGGAATGATGCTGGCCGATGCCCGGGCGCTGTGTCCTTCGCTGGCGGTCGCGTCGGCCGATCCGGCGGGGGATCTGGCCTTTCTGGAGAACCTGGCGCTGTGGGCGCAGCGCTGGGGGCCGTGGTCGGCGCTTGATCCGCCCGACGGGCTGCTGGTCGACGTGACCGGCGCGGCGCACCTGTTCGGCGGCGAAGCGGCGCTGCTGGACGATGCCCGCGTGCGGCTCGCGGCGCGCGGCCTCTCGGCGCGGCTGGCAATCGCCCCCACCGCCGGGGCGGCCTGGGCACTGGCGCATCACGGGCCTGACTGCGCGATCCTCCCCGGAACGGGGAGGGGAACCACCGTAGGTGGTGGAGGGGTACGTGCGAGTGATCCCTGCCTTTCGGCGTCAGGATCACCCGCACGTACCCCTCCACCATGCTGCGCATGGTCCCCCTCCCCCGATGGGGGAGGAATACTGGGCGATCTGCCGGTTGCGGCGCTGCGGCTCGATCCCGCCGTGCTGACCGTGCTGCGGCGGCTGGGGCTGAAGCGGATCGGCGATCTTTCCGGGGTGGCGCGCGATGCCCTGGCGCGGCGCTTTCGCAGCGCACACGCGCCCGCGGCCAATCCGCTGATCCGGCTCGACCAGCTGCTCGGCCGGGTGCCCGAACCGCTGCTGCCGGTGGTGAGCGTGGCGGTGCCGCTGGTCCAGCGCCGGCTGATGGAGCCGATCCGCCACCGTCCCTTGCTCGACCGGGTGCTGGGTGATCTCTGCGCCGACATGGCGCGGCTGCTGGAGGGGCGGGCAGAGGGCGCGCGGCGGCTCGAACTGGGGCTGTGGAAGGTCGATGGCGAGGTGGTGGTGCGGCACCTCGAGCTCGCCGCCGCCAGCCGCGACGGGCCGCATATCGCCGGGCTGTTCGCCCGCAAGCTCGACGATGTCGACGCCGGGTTCGGGATCGAACTGGCCCGCCTGCGCGCACCGTGGACCCAGCCGGTGGCACTGGCGCAGAAGGATTTCGAGGCCGCGGCCGAGGCGCGCGGGACCAGCCTGGCCGCCTGCATCGACCGGCTCAGCGTGCGGCTCGGGGCGGGGGCGGTGCAGCGTCCGCTGCTGCGTGCCAGCCACATTCCCGAACGCGCCCAGCGCTGGGGCGCGCCGCTCGATCCGGGCGGGGCCGAGCAGGAATGCCTGGCCTTCAACGCCCGTCCGCTCAAGCTGCTCGACCGGGCCGAGCCGATCGCGGTGCTCTATGCCAGTCCCGACGGCCTGCCGCGGCGCTTCCGCTGGCGCGGCGCGGTGCACGAAGTGGCGCGCGCCGAAGGGCCCGAGCGGATCGCCCCCGAATGGTGGCGCGAACGCTCTGCCGTGCGGCTGCGCGATTACTACCGGGTCGAGGACGGGGAGGGGCGGCGCTACTGGATCTACCGCCACGGGCTGGCCGGCGACGGCCGCGGCGGCAATCCCGAATGGTACCTGCAGGGGCTTTATGCCTGAGGCTGCGCTCACCCCAGAACGTCGCCGGGCCAGCCAGACCCTGCCGCCGCCCGCTGCGCCGGCGCCCTTCGTCGAGCTGGGGCTGGTCAGCTGCTTTTCGTTCCTGCGCGGGGCATCGGACGCGGTCGATCTGGCCGTCACCGCGCGGGCGCTGGGCTATGACGCGCTGGGTATCGCCGATGTCAACACCATGGCCGGAGTGGTGCGGCTGCACGGCGAGGCGCGCGCGCTGGGGCTGCGCCCGGTCATCGGTTGCCGGATCGAGACCACCGAGGGGCTGGCATTCCTTGCCTATCCGCAGGACCGCCAGGCCTATGGCCGGCTGTGCCGACTGATCTCGGCCGGGCGCATGGCGACGCCGGCGGGCGAATGGCAGGACAAGGGCGCCTGCGACATCACACTGGCGATGCTCGCAGCGCATAGCGAAGGCATCCAGCTGGTACTGGTGCCGCCGGACGATCTGGACACGGAAATCACGATCCGGGTTGAAAGCAATGTCGTTGACTTCGGTTCGCGCAAAGCCCGCAAAGACCACGAAGAAGGCATTCCAATCGCCGCAGGCGAACCGGATAACTTTGCCGATGAAAGAGCCGGCTTCGCCCCCGATCCGGCACCTTCGCGGCCTTTGCGGGCTTTGCGCGAAACCGATCTGACTCTTGCGCTCCCTGATCTCCTTCCCCACCTGACCGCGCAGCTTCCCACGCTGCGCCACCTTGCCGCGAGCTATCTCTACACCGGTGACGATCTCGCCCGGATCGCCCGGCTCGACGATCTGGCGCGCACCAACGGGCTTGCGCTGCTTGCCACCAACCTGCCGCTTTACCATGCCCCGCAGCGCCGCCCGCTGCACGACGTGATGACCGCGATCCGCCACAAGACTACGATGGCCGCTGCCGGGCATCTGCTCGAGGCGAATTCGGAGCGGCACCTCAAAGGGCCGGAGGAGATGGCCCGGCTGTTCGCGCGCTGGCCCCAGGCACTGCAGGCGGCGCGCGATCTGGCCGATCTGTGCACCTTCAGCCTCGAGGAACTGCGCTACGAATACCCCGAAGAAACCTGCCCCCATGGCCTCGATCCGCAGCAGCATCTCGATAACCTGACCTGGGAGGGGGCGGCGCGGCGCTATCCCTCGGGCGTGCCGGACAGCGTCGCCGATACCCTGCGCCGCGAGCTGGCGCTGATCGGCAAGCTCGACCTCGCACGCTACTTCCTGACCATAAAGGATATTGTTGATTTTGCGCGTAATCAGGATCCGCCGATCCTGTGCCAGGGGCGCGGGTCGGCGGCCAATTCGGCGGTGTGCTATTGCCAGGAGATCACTGCGGTCGATCCCGCGCGCCATGCCCTGCTGTTCGACCGGTTCATCTCCGAGGAA
>JBJTLX010000184.1:0-9512 GCA_046063245.1 Novosphingobium sp. | reverse complement strand
CACCCCCTTGGCCAGCAGGCTGCCGCCGCGGGCGAGTGCCGCAGCAGCGCCGTCGTCGACCACCAGCGCGCCTTTCAGGCGCAGACGGCCACCCAGCCACGCCTTGCGCGCGCCAGCCTTGCGGCCACGCTTTTCCTCGCGGGGCAGGAACAGCGTGCCGATTTCCTGCCCGAACGCGCGGGCGAGCGGTGTGGGATGGGTGCCGTTGGCGATGGCGAGCGCAATCCCAGCCAGTTCGGCGATCTCGGCCGCCTGCAGCTTGCTGGTCATGCCGCCCGATCCCATGCCCGACGAACTGCCCCCGGTCGCCATGGCATGGATCTCGGCCGTCACCCCGCGCACCTGTTCCAGCCGCACTGCGCCGGGATCGGCCGGGTTGCGATCGAACAGCCCGTCGACATCGGACAGCAGCAACACCGCGCTGGCCTGCGCCGCCTGGGCGACCCGCGCCGCCAGCCGATCGTTGTCGCCAAAGCGGATTTCCTGCGTCGCGACGCTGTCGTTCTCGTTGATCACCGGCACCGCCCCGGCATCTAGCAGGCGGGTCAGGGTGGCCGTGGCATTGAGGTAGCGGCGGCGATCTTCCAGGTCTTCCAGCGTCAGCAAAAGCTGCGCCGCGGTGATCCCATGAGCGCTGAGCAGATCGGCCCACAGCCCCGACAGCGCGATCTGGCCTACCGCGGCAGCGGCCTGGGCATCGGCCAGCGATCCGCGCCCGCCCTTGTCGAGCCCGAGCCGCGCCGCGCCCAGCGCGATCGAGCCCGACGAGACGACGATCACCTGTTGTCCGCGTTTCCGGGCATCGGCGATTTCCGCCACCAGCCCTTCGAGCCAATCGCGCCGTATCCCGTCCCGCCCGACCAGCAGCGACGAGCCGACCTTGACCACCAGCCGGGGGCAGGCGGCCTTGTCGGCAAGGTCGGACAGGCGGGCAATGGTCATGGAAAGGCGCTTACGGATTTGCGGACGGGATGCAACCGGGGCGTGGATTTGCACGGGCGTTGCGAGTGCAGGCCAGCGGCCTTCGAGCGCTTCAGCTTGCCATCGATTTTCGGCTGTCGGACACGACAACATTGCGGACGCTGACGGGAGGTGAGATGCTTGTGCTGGGGGACTTAAGCCATGGCGACGACAAGCAGGACATCGTGGATGCGTTTTTCGTGGAGCGCGGCGGGGACCGCACTCCTTGTCGCCGCTCTTCTCGGTGGGGTCGCGTTCTTTCTGAGCCGGGACATCCCGAACGTTCCGCGGCATGGCGCGGCGAAAGAGTGGCGCTACGCTTTGCATATCATTGGCGGCAGCATTGTCATGCTGGTTGCGCCTTTTCAGTTTATTGCCCCGATCCGCACCCGCTTCCGTCGATATCATCGCTGGGCGGGCTACACTTTCGTCGCCGGATCTTTGCTGACTTTCGTGGGGTACTGGCTCATCCAACCCACTGAAGCGGACACATTCTTCCTCAGCCAAACTGTTGCCATCTGCCTGTGGATGGCCGCCATGGCGGCGGCAGTCGTCGCGGCGCGGCGCAAGCGATTTCTGACTCATCAGCACAACATGACGCGCGCTTTCGTCATCGCATTCTATTTCATTTTGGTTCGCCTCATCGATCCCTGGGGCATGGGCCTGATCATCCCCTTCGCAAGTGAGCCCGCGGCCGCGAATGCGCACAGCGACTGGCTGGCCTGGGTTCTGCCACTGGTGCTGGTCGAGGTTTACTATGGCCGGAAATGGGATCGGCTGCTGGCGAGACGGGAGCGCCCCGTCTAGCTGCCGCTCACCCCGATAAATCAGACCTTCTGCCTGAAATTTCAGCCGTCCGACAGCCGACTATCAAGGCCCTCACCTAAACCGGCGACCAGGGCTTCTCCTCGCCCGCTTCCTGTTCGCCCGCGGGGCGTTCGGTTCCGGTGGCGGCGGGGAGGTATTCGATCACCGCGTCGAGCAACGCCTTCATCCCCTTGCCGGTCGCGCCGGAAATCGGGAAGACCTTGGTCGCGCCCGCGGCGCGCAGCTCGGCGCTGAAGGCCTTGATCAGTTCCTTGTCGACCGTGTCGATCTTGTTGAGTGCGATCAGCCGGGGCTTGTCTTCGAGACCGGCGCCATAGGCTTCCAGTTCCTCCTCGACGATCTCCAGCGCCTCGGCCGGGTCGGTGCCGTTGACGTCGATCAGGTGGATCAGCACCCGGCAGCGCTCGATATGGCCAAGGAAACGGTCCCCCACCCCGGCGCCGTCGGCCGCGCCGGCGATCAGCCCGGGGATGTCGGCCAGCACGAATTCGCGGTTCTTGTGGCGCACCACCCCCAGCTGCGGGCGCAGCGTGGTGAAGGCATAGTCGCCGACCTTGGCCTTGGTGTTGGTGATCTGGTTGATGAAGGTCGACTTGCCGGCATTGGGCAGCCCGACCAGCCCGGCATCGGCGAGCAGCTTCAAGCGCAGCCAGACGTACATTTCCTCGAACGGAATGCCCGGCTGGTGCTGGCGCGGGGCGCGGTTGGTGCTGGTCTTGTAGCTGGCATTGCCGCGCCCGCCCATCCCGCCTTCGAGCAGGACAATCCGCTGCCCGGCCTCGGTCAGATCGGCCAGCACGGTTTCGCCATCCTCGTCGGAAATGACCTGGGTGCCGATCGGGACCTTGATCACCAGGTCCTTGCCCGCCGCGCCGTTGCGGTTCTTGCCCGAGCCATGGACCCCGCGCGGGGCCTTGAAGTGCTGGGTATAGCGAAAGTCGATCAGGGTGTTGAGCCCGGGCACGGCTTCGAACACGATGTCGCCGCCCTTGCCGCCGTTGCCGCCGTCAGGCCCGCCGTATTCGACGTACTTTTCGCGCCGGAACGAGACCGCCCCCGGCCCGCCCGCGCCCGAACGGATATAGATCTTGGCCTGGTCGAGAAAATGCATGGTTAGGGAACTAGCGTCTTTTTGCGCGAATGTCGCGTGGGGTGTCTCGACTTCGGCCAAACGGCCGAAGTTTATCCTGAGCAGCGGCTGCTAATCCGCAAGCCGAAGGGCTCGACACGAACGAGCCTGGCGTCTGTTGCGGCAAGGGAAAACCTTGCCGGCAGATCCAGTGTGCTGAGAATTGGCTCAGCTTGAGCCGAGAAGGGTGGCTTTCGAGAACCGGAGCGGAGCGGCCTGCTGGCCGTGAGCACCGGAAGCGCAGAAAGCTGCCGTTCGCAGGCCAAGATGTGCCAATTATCAGTGCACTGGAATGGTGGAGCCGAGGGGGATCGAACCCCTGACCTCGTCATTGCGAACGACGCGCTCTCCCATCTGAGCTACGGCCCCGTTCCAGTGCGCGTGCAAGGGGGTGAGCCCCCGCGCGAGCGGACCCCTTAGCGAAGAGGCCGCACGCTTGGAAGAACAATCTGCACTATTTGGCCGCGGCCTGCACGGGTGCTGCTGCCGCCACGGCGGGCGGCGAATTCTGCGGGGTGGCAACGACCAGGGTGCCCGGCACGGCGTCCTTGCCCCACTGTGCTTCCCAGGCGGCCATGTCGAGCCGGTACTGATCGTAGCGCTTGAAGAAATCGTCGAAAACGATTTCCAGATTGGGCAGCGAGCGTGCGGCAAATGCGCCAAGTCCGGCCGGCTTCACCGCCTTGGCATCGGTGCTCATCGCCAGCGCGGCATCGCAGAACGCCGGCTGGATCGGCGGGATGGCAAAGTGGTTGTAGACCTCGGTCATGTACTTCTCACGCGCCCGGATGAAGCCTGCGCCGTACTTGGCCCGCCATTCGGCATCGATCTTGGCATTCGCGGCGCGCAGCGTTTTGGCGTGGGCCTTGAGGAAGGCGCGGTAATTGACCACGATCGCCGCGTGCCGGGCATTCTGGCAGTTAAGCGCGGCAACGTTATAGCCCGAGCGCAGGTTCCAGGTGGTCTGGGCCGGGGAGATGTTGCGGTTGACGCTGGGCCGCAAGCCATCGGCGCCGAGCGGCGGATAGGCCATCGTCGGCGCGGCGTGCTCGGGCGGGATCGGCTTCCACGCGACATAGACCATGCGCGGTGCCGGCGGTGCCGGCGGCGGCGGTGGCGGCTTTTTCTTTCCGGCAATTGCCGGCGCGGATGCCAGCAAGGCGGCGACGGCAAGGCCCCCGAAAAATCCGCACAGTCGTAATTGGCTCATCGATCAACCCGTTGTTTGCGCGCAGGCGCAAGGCCCGCGGCGCCATTGTTCATGCCCTGCGTTTTCTAGCCCAGGTGCGGCGCAAAGCAAATGCCCGGCGCGCGATGAAGCGCGCCGGGCACGATTGTTTGCACTCTGCGTGCGTTCAGCGGCACCTAGGCCTAGCGGCGGTCACCCATGAACTGCAGCAGGAACTGGAACAGGTTGATGAAGTCGAGATAGAGCGACAGCGCACCCATGATCACCACCTTGCCGATCATGTCGGTGCCGGCGACCTGAGCGTACTGGTCCTTCAGCCGCTGCGTATCCCAGGCGGTCAGCCCGGCGAAGATCAGCACGACAAGGATCGAGATCGCCAAGGCCAGCCCGCTCGACTGCAACCACAGGTTGAGCAGCATGGCGATGACGATGCAGAACAGGCCCATCAGCATGAAGCTGCCCATCGCCGAAAGGCTGCGCTTGGTGGTGTAGCCATAGAGGCTGAGGCCGGCAAAGGCCCCCGCCGTGGCAAAGAAGGTCATGGCGATCGACGCGCCGGTGTAGACGAAGAAGATCGACGACAGCGACAGCCCCATGGCCACGCTGAAGCCCCAGAACAGCAGCTTGAGCGTGCTGGTCTGCATCTTGTTGAGGCCAAAGCTCATCGCCAGGACGAAGCCCAGCGGGGCCAGCGCGATGACCCAGCGCAGCGGCGTGGCAAAGGTTGCCGCGGCCATGCCCGAGGTCGCGAACAGCAGCGCGATGACGCCCGAGAGCAGCACGCCCGAGGCCATGTAATTGTAAATCGACAGCATGTAGCGACGCAGACCCTGGTCACGCGTGTCGGCGCCAAGAACCTGGCCGTTGAGGGCCGGGCCTCCGCCAAATCCGGTGCGGGTCGACTGCGGATCGTTCCAGTCAGCCATGATAGTCAAGCTCCTTGTGCCCGAAATAGGGCATGGAGCGAATATCGGGGCGAATGCTCCGGCTTTCAAGTAAAACCGGACAGCGCCAATCGTAACGATGTGTAACCTAGCGCCGCGCCGCCGCCGCCATCTCGGCATTGCGGTCGCGCGCGGCACGCAAAGTCGCCGTGATCAGGCGCTTGAGCGCCGCGTCCTGGTCAAGCACATCGAGCCCCTTCTGCGTGCTGCCGCCGGGGCTGGCGACGCGCCGGGCCAGCTCTGTCGGGCCGTGCGGCGCGGCGGCGGCAAGCTGCGCCGCACCCTCGACCGTGGCCACCGCCAGTCGCTCCGCCAGCTGCGGATCGAGCCCGAGCGCGGCTGCCCCCTCGGCCAGGGCCTCGATGAAGCGGTAGACGAAGCCGGGGCCCGAACCGGACAGCGCGGTAACCAGATCGAACTGATCCTCGCCGGCCAACCACTCGACCGGGCCGAGCGGGCGCATCAGTTCGGAAACTTGCACGCGGCCTCCATCGCCGAGCCCGCGGCCGAAAAGCGCGATCGGCGACTTGCCGATCGCTGCGGCCAGGTTGGGCATGACCCGCACCACCGCCCCGGCGCCAGGAAAGCGCTGCGCCAGGCTGTCGAGCTCGACCCCGGCAAGGATCGACAGCAGCACCGTTTTCGCGCCCAGCACGGCATCGAGCGCGGGTGCCACATCATCGAGCAACTGCGGCTTGACGCTCAGCAGCACGGCAGCGAAGCGCTCGTCCGGAACACTGCGCAGCAGGCGCACGCCCGCCGGTGCCTCGGCCAGGGCCGGATCGACCACGGTAAAGCGCGCCGGATCGATCCCGCCGGCGAGCCAGCCCGCCAGCATCGCCCCGCCCATGTTGCCGCAGCCGAGGATGAGGATCGCGCTATCGGACATCTGAAGGCACTCCCAAAGCGGTTGAGATCACGCTGATAACCAAAGAACCGTTCGTGTCGAGCGTAGTCGAGACACCCGAGCGCGGCATCTCGACTTCGCTCGATGCGAACGGGACTGGGTTGGAATGGGTGAGCCTTGATCGGTCTGGACGCAGACTCTCAGGCCTCGCCCGCGGCGTCGACCAGCGCGCTGGTCAGGGCTTCGGCCGGGCTCTTGTCGCCCCACAGCACGAACTGGAAGGCGGGATAGAAGCGGTCGCACTCCTCGACCGCGGCTTCGACCGCGACCTGGGCCTGGGCCAGGCTGAGCAGGCCATCGTCGCCGAGCAGCAGGCCGTGGCGATAGAGCAGCACCGAGCCGTTCGACCAGATGTCGAAATGGCCGACCCACAGCTGTTCGTTGACCAGCGCCAGCAGCTCGTAGACTGCGGCGCGCTTGTCGTCGGGGATGCGGATGTCGGGCAGGCACAGCAATTGCAGCACGTGATCCTCGCGGCGCCAAACCCCGCGCAGGGTATAGCTGGCCCAGCTGCCCTTGATCTCGCCCGAAATCTCGTCCTCGCCAACGAATTCGCACGGCCAGCCGCGCGCTTCGAACAGGCTGGCAAGCATGTCGACGGGTGCGGCGTCGTCTTCATCCCGGTCGTAGTCGCGGTGGCCTTGCATCATGCGCCGTGGATGCGTCGGCAAGGGGGCGCGGGACAATCCGCAGCCGGCGCGCGGCTGCGCAAAACTCGACAAGTCTGTTTACAAGGTGTGGAAAAGGCCGCGCCGGTCCGCGCCGCGCTCACGATGCGGGCAGCGCGTCGACCACCTGGCCGGCCGGACTGTTCCACGCGAAGGCCCCGTCGACCCCGGCCTTCTTGAGCTGGGCGACAAAGGCATTGGCCTGGGCCGCGGTCTCGAACGGGCCTGTGAGCAGCCGGTTGGTCTGGCCCCAGGCGCTGATGAAGGGCTTGCGGGCCTTGAACAGCGCAGCCTCGTCCCTGGCCAGACGGCGCCAGTCGAAAGCCAGGGCCTTGCGGTCGCGCCCGGTGGCGACCTGGACCCAGATCCGGCTGGGGCTGTTGGGGGTCTTGCCCTTGTCGTCCTTGGCGTCCTTGCACGCCGCGGGCAGCGCCTTGAGCGAGGCCAGCGCCTTGGCCGAAGCCGGCGTCTTGGCCGCGGGCTTGGTCTTGCTCCCCTTGACCGGCTTGACGGCTTTGGGATCGGGCACGTCGCAGGTCGTTTCGCCCGGCTTGCCCGCCTTGGCATCGGCCGGCTTTGCCGCCGGACCGGCCGTGCGGATCTTGCGCAGGTCGACCGCACCGGCCTTGGGCTCGGCCTCGCGGCTGGGCGGGGAGAGATCGGCAAAGACTTCGGCCAGGCTGCGCGTCTTGGCCGGCGGTGGCGCCTTGGCGGGCTTGGCAACGGGCACCGGCTTGGGTGCGGGTGCCGGGGCGGGCGGCGTGACCGGGACGGCAGCAACCGGGACCGGCGCCGGGGAAGAAGGCTTCAGGTCGAAGCGCGGTGCCGGATTTTCGAGGCTGGCAAAGCCGGGCTGGGCCTTGGCCGGGGTGACGGCGGGCACCGTCGTCGTCACCACCGGAACGATCGGCGCCGGCTGCGGCGGTGCCGGGGCGGCAATGATCTCGGCCGGTGCCGGCTGCGGCGTTGGCTGGACAGTTGCGAAGACCGGTTTGGCCGGGGCGGGCGTCGCGATGGCCAGGGTTGCGGTGCGTAGCGGCGGCAGCTCGCCCGCAGGCGCGACCGGGACCGGGACCGGCTGCGGCGCGGCGGGGGCCGTGCTTGCCACCCGGGTCACCACCGGATCGACCGGCGCCGCGGGCGGCGGGGCCTTGCGGTCCTTCCTGTCATCGCGCTTGGCAGGTTTGGTCGAAGCCGCGCGCAGCGGCGCAGCACTGGCCAGGACCGGGCGCGTGCGGACCAGCGCGGCAAAGCGCGGATCGTCGCGGCCGATCTCGGCAGCGCGCGGGAACTGGCCGAGATTGGCCGCCGCCGCCTGCTGCGCCGGGGTCAGCTTGGTCATGTAGCGCAGGTAATTGGTCATCGCCGCGGCCATGTCGGCGGGCATGGTCGAACGGGCGATCGATTCGGCTTCGTCGCCCTGACCAAGTATGGCGAGCGCGAAGGCGCGGGTGCGCCATGCCGCCTTGTCCTGGCGCTGCAGCAGCGGCCCCAGCGTTACTTCCATGCCGCGGCGATCGCCCGAAATCGCCTGGCTGAGCGCCAGCCGGCGGCTGGTCTCGTCGTTCGGCCCGGCCATCAGCGCTTCGTGGTAATAGCGCTGCGCCGACACCGCGTCCCCGACCATGTCGAAAGCCAGCGCCCGATCCGCCACCCGCGCGCCGTCGATCATGCCCAGCTTTTCCGCCGCGTCGAACAGCGGGATCGCGCTGGCCGGATCGCCGGTCAGGACATAGGCCCCGGCCAGACCGGCCTTGATCCGCGCGGTATCGGGCGAAAGCGCGTCGGCCCTTTGGTAGAATCCGATCGCCGCATCGCCGTCACCCGCGGCCAGCGAGGCGACCCCGGCTTCGATCAGGGCATCGATATCGCGCGGATTGCGGGCCAGGCGGCTCAATGCGGCGTTGAGCCCGTCGCCGGGAACGCTTTGCACCACCGGGCGGCCGGTCTGCGCCGCCAGCGGCACCGCCAATCCGGCCGAAGCCAGCGCGCAGGGGATCAGCAGGAAGCGGACTGAAGGCATCTGGCACTACCGAATGGGCCGCCGGATCGGCCGCCAAGCACGCCGGGCTAAAGCGCTGCGCCTTAACCCTGCACGAACGAAACGACCCGGCCCGGCAGGCGGAAACTACTGGTTGTTCTGGCGTCCGAGAAAGCGCGGAATGCTGAGCGAGGCACCGCCGCCATCGCCGTCCCCGTCGCCGTCTTCGTCCTCATCCTCGCTCGCCGCGCGGCCGCCGCGCGAGAGGTTGGCCATGCGTTCGAACAGGGTCGCCCCGGCACCGCGTCCACCGCCGCCTGCGGCAGGAGCGGCCACGGGTGCTGCCACGGCCGGTGCAGCGTCGTCGTCGGCGTCTCCGCCCGGCATTGCCCCGGCCTCAACCCCTTCGTCGCTATCGCTGGCGATCAGGCCGCGGCGGCGCCCGGGCAGCGCACCGCCGAGCGGGCCATCTTCCTCGTGCAGGCGCGAGGCATCGAGCAGCAGTTCGTCGCCCGCGCCGCCATCACCGTCGCCGGCAACTTCGCCGGCAACTTCGCCGGCATCCACCGCGTCGGCCGCATCGAGATCGAGCTCGAGCGGATCGTCGGCCGCGGTTGCGGCGGCAGCCGGCATATCCCAATCATCGTCCGCAAAATCCTGCGCCGCGGGTTCCTCCACCGCGGCAGGCTCTTCGACCGGTTCGGGCACAGCGACAGGCGGGTTGCGCTCGAATAGCGGTTCCGCCGCTGCGGGGGCGGCCATCGCCGGGCGTACCGGCCCGCGCGAGGCGGTCAGGTTGAGCGGGCGCGATGCCTGTTCGGCCATTTCAGCGCTCTGCTCGATCCCGGTGGCGACCACCGAAACGCGGATCTTGCCCTGCAGATCGGGATTGAAGGCACTGCCCCA
>JBJTLX010000183.1:0-6112 GCA_046063245.1 Novosphingobium sp. | reverse complement strand
CTGTTCGTCACCGAAGGCAGCGGCGTGGAGGACCCGATCGGTTCGCTGCCCGGCGTGTCGCGCTGGTCGGTCGACCGGATTGTCGAACGCGCCCGCGAAGCCGTTGCCCTGGGCATCCCGGTGGTGGCGCTGTTTCCCAATACCCCGCCGGCGCTGCGCAGCGATGACGGGGGCGAGGCGCTCAATCCCGACAACCTGATGTGCCGGGCGATCGCGGCGATCAAGCAGGCCTGCGGCGACGACCTGGGCGTGCTGACCGACGTCGCGCTCGATCCCTATACCAGCCACGGCCAGGACGGGCTGATCGACGCGTCGGGCTATGTCGGCAACGACGATACGGTCGCGGTGCTGGTCGCGCAAAGCCTCAATCAGGCAGCCGCCGGGGCCGACATCATTGCCCCCAGCGACATGATGGACGGGCGCATCGGGGCGATCCGCGAGGCGCTGGAGGGACACGGCCACGCCAATGTCCAGATCATGGCCTACGCCGCCAAGTACGCCAGCGCCTTCTACGGCCCGTTCCGCGATGCGGTGGGCAGCCGCGGGCTGCTGAAAGGTGACAAGAAGACCTATCAGATGGACCCGGCCAACGCCGAGGAAGCGCTGCGCGAGGTCGAACTCGACCTGGCCGAGGGCGCCGACAGCGTGATGGTCAAGCCCGGCCTGCCCTATCTCGACATCGTCCGGCGGGTGAAGGACGCCTTCGAAGTGCCGGTCTTCGCTTACCAGTTCAGCGGCGAATACGCGATGATCGAGGCGGCGGTCGCGGCCGGCGCGGGGGAGCGCGACGCGCTGGTGCTGGAAACGCTGCTGGCCTTCAAGCGGGCCGGCTGTTCCGGCGTGCTGACCTATCACGCCGCCCATGCCGCGCGGCTGCTGGGCGCATGATCGAAACCGCGCGGCTGGTGCTGCGTTCGTGGCGTGACGACGACCTCGAACCCTTCGCGGCGATGAGCGCCGATCCCAAGGTCATGGCGACGCTGGGTCCGCTGATGACGCGCGATGAGACTGCCGCCCTGATCGCGCGCCTGCGCGGGCTGGAAGCGCGTGACGGTCACACCTTCTGGGCGGTGGAGCACCGCGCGGACCAGCGCATGATCGGCTTTTGCGGCGCGATTCGGGGCACGGCCGGCCCGGTCGACGGCAAGGCGGAAATCGGCTGGCGCCTGGCGCGCGATTGCTGGGGGCTGGGGCTGGCAAGCGAAGCCGCCCGTGCGGTGGTGGATTGGGCCTTCGCGAACCTCGACGACCGGACGGTCTGGGCCATAACCTCGGTCGACAACCTGCGCAGCCGGGCGGTAATGGATCGCCTTGGCATGGTCTATCGGCCCGAGTTCGATTTCGACCATCCCAATGTCCCGGAAGGCGATCCTTTGTGCGCCCATGTCACCTATTCGCTGGAGTGCATCGCTTGACTGGTACCCGAATACCGCAAAAGGCCGCCCGACCGCTGTTCGTCGCGACGATCCTGACCGGCAGCTTCCTGCTGTTCCTGGTCCAGCCGATGATCGCGCGCATGGCGCTGCCGCGGCTGGGCGGCGCGCCCAACGTCTGGAACAGCGCGATGCTGGTCTATCAGGCGCTGCTGCTCGGCGGCTATTACTACGCCCACCGATTGGGCGCGCTGCCGCTGCGCCGCCAGGCGCAGATCCACCTCGGCTTGCTGGCGCTGGCGGCGCTGACCCTGCCGGTCGGGCTGGCCAGCCTGCCGCCGCCGCAGCCCGGTCTCGAGGCATTGTGGGTCCCGGCCCTGCTCGGGCTGTCGATCGGCCCGGTGTTCCTGCTGGTATCGGCCCAGGCCCCGCTGATGCAGCGCTGGTTTGCCGCCGATTCGGGCGCGGGCGAGCCGTGGGCGCTTTATGCCGCGTCCAATCTCGGCAGTTTTTCCGGACTGGTCGCCTATCCGCTGCTGGCCGAGCCGCTGCTCAGCCTTCTCGCCCAGGCCTGGGCCTGGAGCATCGGCTATGGCCTGTTGTTCGCCCTGGTCGGGCTCTGCGCGCTGGCGCGGCGCGGTGCCGCTGCTGCGGCCCCGTCCCCCCTCGAAACGACGGACGCGGCCGCTCCGCCGATTCCGCGCCGGCGCATCCTGTTGTGGCTGGCGCTGGCGGCGGTGCCATCGGGGCTGATGCTGTCAACCACGACGCACCTCACCACCGATCTGTTCGCCATGCCGCTGCTGTGGGTCATCCCGCTCGGGCTCTATCTGCTCAGCTTCGTCTTCGCCTTTGCCGAACGGCGCGGCCCGGCGCGGATCCTCACCCTGGTTGGCTGGCTTGCCTTGTTTCCAGCCGGTGCGCTCGCCATGATCTCGCAGGGATCGAGCGCGCTGTTCCCGGTGATCGCTGCCGTGACCCTGCTGTTCCTGATCTGCGTCGCGCTGCACGGGCGGCTCTATGACCTGCGCCCCGCGACTTCGCAGTTGACGCTGTTCTATCTGGTCATGTCGGCCGGCGGGGTGCTGGGCGGGCTGTTCACCGCACTGATTGCGCCGCTCGCATTCGACTGGGCGTGGGAGCATCCGATCCTGGTCCTCGCCGCGGCGCTGCTGATGCCGGCCTCGGAGCGGTTCGACTGGCGCCGCCTGCCCGGGCTCGATTCCTCGTCGCACCACCTGATGCGTCTGTCGGCCCTGGTCCTCGCGCTGTTCTGCTCGTGGCAGATTTTCCTGATCGTGCGCGATGGCGGTGATCGCGCCGCCGCCGCGATGTGGATGGGCGGGGTCATGGCCGCGGGCCTGCTGGTCAGCCAGTGGCGCAGCATGGTGCTGCTGGTGATGCTCTGGGCGATGCTGGCGCAAGGCGGCTTTCTGACGCTGCGCGAATCGCTCGATGGGCTGCGCCAGCGTAGCTATTTCGGGATCTATACCGTGCACGAGCGGCCCGCCGACAAGTTGCGCACCCTGGTCCACGGCACCACGCTGCACGGCATGCAGTCGACCGATCCGGCGCTGCGCCTCAAGCCGCTGTCGTATTATGGACCGACCTCCGGCGCGGGGCTCGCCTTTGCCCATGCCCAGGCGATCTATGGACCGGGCGCGCGGCTCGGCGTGGTCGGCCTTGGGGCGGGTTCGCTGGCCTGCTACCACCAGCCGGGCGAGGCCTGGACCTTCTTCGAGATCGATCCGCTGGTCCTGTCCTATTCGCAGAAGCGCACCTTCACCTTCCTGCAGGACTGTGCCCCGGCGGCACGGGTGGTGCTGGGCGACGCGCGGATCGAGCTGGCCAGGGCCGCGCCCAATTCGTTCGATCTGCTGGCGATCGATGCCTTTTCCTCGGACGCGATCCCGATGCACCTGATGACCGACGAGGCGCTGGGGGTTTACGAAAGCGCGCTTTCGCCGCGCGGGCTGCTGCTGATCCACATTTCCAACCGCTTCATCGATCTTGCACCGGTGCTGTCCTCGGCCGCGGCCAAGCGCGGCCTGGCCGCCGCCGCGCGCAACGACGAGCCACCGACCGACGGCCCCTATACCGGATCGCTGTGGGTCGTGCTGAGCCGCGATCCGGCGGCGCTGACCGCGCTGCGCCAGCACAGCGGCGATGCGGTCTGGCAGCCGCTGGGCCGGCCCGCCAAGGCCGTCTGGACCGACGATCACGCATCGATCCTGCCCTATGTCCAGTGGCAGAATATCTGGGGAGCGCACCGGTGAACCGACCCGACGTTTCGATCATCCCGATCCACGGCAAGACACCGCGGATCCACGACAGCGCCTTCGTCGCCCCCGGTTGCCGGATCATCGGCGATGTCGAGATCGGGCCCGATGCCAGCATCTGGTATAACTGCGTGCTGCGCGGCGATGTCAGCCGGATCGTGATCGGCGCGCGCAGCAATGTCCAGGACGGCACGGTGATCCATTGCGACGGCCCGATGCCCGGTGCCCCGGACGGCTTCCCCACGATCCTGGGCGAGGACGTGCTGATCGGGCACATGGCGATGATTCACGGCACCACGATCGAGGACCGCGGCTTCGTCGGCTTTGCCGCCCAGACGATGAACGGCTGCGTGATTCATGTCGACGCCATGCTCGCTGCCGGGGCGCTGCTGGCCCCGGGCAAGCGGATCCCTGCGCGCCAACTGTGGAGCGGCCGGCCCGCCGTCTTCATGCGCGATCTCGACGACCGGATGCTCGCCGGGTTGCAGCTGGGGGTGGCGCACTATGTCGAAAACGCCCGGCACCACGTCGCGGCGATTGCTGCCATGGACGATGGCCAGACCCAGGGCTGATCTTGCGCCGCCAGAGGCGATCCGCGCGCTGATCGACGGCGAAGGCCGGCTGGCGCTGCGCGTCACCCCGGGCGCACGAAGCGAGGCAGTCGCGGTCGCGGACGGCAAGGTGCACATCAAGGTTCGGGTCAAACCCGAAGACGGCAAGGCCAATGCCGCGGTCCTGGCCGTGCTGGCCCAGGCGCTTGGCATTGCCCCGTCACGGCTTGAAATGTTGCGCGGCGCAACTGGACGCGACAAATTGGTCAGGCTCAGCTGATACCGCCGCGGGCAAGGCGCGCCAGCGCGGCCGCAAGGCTCGCCACGCGTTCGGCTCCGGCAAAGCGCGGCGTCGACCGGGCCAGGGTCTCCCAAACCGCGCGCGGCATTTCGCACAGGATCACGCGGGTGCCGCGCGACCGGGCTTCGCGCACGAACCCGTCAAGCGCATAGGCCCCTGAGGAATCGATATAGGGTACGCGGTCCAGCCGCAGGATCACCGCGCGCGGCGTCGTTCCGGTTCGTCCCAGGGCATCGAGCATCTCGCCGGCCACGCCGAAGAACATCGGGCCGGCGATGCGGAACACCTCGACCCCGACCGGCAGGCTGGCCCGTTGCTGCGGATCCTCGAGGCTTTGATCGTCCCCCAGAACCCCGGTAGCCTCGCTCATCCGCGCCATGAACAGCAGCGAGGCAAGCGTTACGCCAACCCCGATCGCAACCGTCAGATCGACCAGAACGGTGAGCCCGAACGTCAGCAGCAGAATCGCCCGCTCGCCGCCGTCCATCCGCATCAGACTGCGAAATCTGTCGAACTCGCTCATCCCCCAGGCCACGATCAGCAGGATCGCCGCCAGCGCGGCCATCGGGACATAGGCGACCAGCTTTCCGGCGATCAGCAGGATCGCCAGCAGGAACACCGCGTGCATCATTCCCGCGACCGGAGTCCTGGCTCCAGCGCGAACATTGGTTGCAGTCCGCGCGATCGCCCCGGTGGCGGGCAGCCCGCCGAACAGCGCCGAGGCGAGGTTGGCGATACCCTGGCCAACCAGCTCCTGACCCGATCGGTGCTTGTATCCGGTCATGCCGTCGGCAACCACGGCAGAAAGCAAGGCTTCGATCCCGGCCAGGAATGCGATGGTGAAAGCCGAAGGCAGCACCTCGCGCAGCAGCGACAGCGAAAACTGCGGCAGGTGCGGCGCGGGCAGCGCGGTCGGCATTAAGGGAAAGCGCTCCCCCACGGTCTCGACCGGAAGGTGGAGCAAGGTCACCGCCAGCGCGGCAAGGACGACAGCGATCAGATAGCCGGGCCAGCGCGGGGCAAGTCGACGCAGGCCCAGGATCGTGGCCAGTGTGGCGCCGCCCAGGGCCAGGGTGGGCCACGAAACCGTGCCCAGCGCGCTCAGATAGGCCTGCCACTTGCCGAGAAACTCGGCCGGAACCTTGCCTGCCTTGAGTCCGAGGAAATCGCCGACCTGGCTGCTGGCGATGATGACCGCGATACCGGCGGTAAATCCGGTCACCACCGGCATCGGCACGAACCGCATCAGCTTGCCGATCCCGGCATAACCAGCGATCACCAGGATGATCCCGGCCAGCACAGTTGCCAGGACAAGCCCGGCGTAACCATGCGCGGCAATCACCCCGGCGACCACCACGACGAAAGCGCCAGTCGGCCCGCCAACCTGAACCCGGCTTCCACCCAGTGCCGAAATCAGGAAACCGGCGACGATGGCCGTGACCAGACCCTTGTCGGGGGAAGCGCCGCTGGCGATCCCCAGCGCCATGGCCAGCGGCAGAGCCACGATGGCAACGGTCATGCCGGCCCGCGCATCGGCACGAAAGCGCTGGGCGTCGTACCCTTCGCGCAGCGCGATGATCAACTTGTGTTGCATGATTTGCACCGAAC
>JBJTLX010000182.1:0-3608 GCA_046063245.1 Novosphingobium sp. | reverse complement strand
GTTGTCCGTCTCGATCTCGAACTTGATGCGCTGATCCTTGTCGAGCGTGGCCATCCCGGCCTTTTCGACGGCGCTGCTGTGGACAAAGCTGTCCGCCCCGCCGCCATCAGGCGCGATGAAACCAAAACCCTTGGTCGAATTGAAAAACTTTACGGTGCCTACCGGCATGAGATGTTCCTTTCACGAAACAGGTGACCCCGCGACCCGAGTGGCCGCAGGAGCATTAGTGGCGAGATTGGGAACGAAGGGGCCGGTTAAGAGACCGAGAAGTTCCGTCGCAGGCGACGTTAGCGATACCCTATATAAGGCAATTGCGCGGAATTGCAATCGCGCTGGCAAACAGGCTTGCTTTTGCCCGGCCGCGCGCCTATTTGGCGCTCATCCCGACATTGTGACGCAACGAAGGGGCTGGCGCCGGAAGGGGCCGGCGCGAAACTTCGTTGTCACAGCGAGGGGCTAACGGAGTTTGCATGGCGGATATTGCGCGCATCATCGAAGTTGTCGAGCCCGAGGCCGCGGCCCTGGGCTTCGACCTCGTGCGTGTGCGCTATTTCAAGGGCGGCGAGATCGGTCCGCTGTCCGACGCCGAGGAATATACCCTGCAGATCATGGCCGAGCGCCCCGATACCGGGCAGCTGGTGATCGAGGATTGCGCCGCGCTGTCGCACCGCGTCTCCGACGCGATCGATGCGCTGGAGGAAAAGGGCGAAGTGCTGATCGCCGACGCCTACCGCCTCGAGGTCTCCTCGCCCGGGATCGACCGGCCGCTGACCCGGCCGCAGGATTTTGCCAACTGGGCCGGGCACGAAGCCCGCGTCCAGCTGGACAACCCGGTCGACGGCAACCGCACCTCGCTGCAGGGCGATCTGATCGGGATCGACGGGGACAGCGTTGCCCTTGAAGACAAGAAAAGCGGCCGGGTCGAATTCCCGCTGTCCGATATTCATTCCGCCAAGCTGGTCCTGACCGACCGGCTGATCGCCGCAACCCGCCCGCTGGATACCAGCGGCGTCGATGACATTCTCGAAGAACAGGAAGACTGAAGATGGCCAGTCCGATTTCCGCCAACCGCGCTGAACTGCTGGCGATCGCCAATGCGGTCGCCACCGAAAAGATGATCGACAAGTCGATCGTCATCGAGGCGATGGAAGAAGCGATCCAGAAGAGCGCGCGCAACCGTTACGGTGCTGAAAACGACATCCGCGCCAAGCTCGATCCGCGCACCGGCGACCTGCGCCTGTGGCGCGTCGTCGAAGTGGTCGAGGAAGTCGACGACTACTTCAAGCAGGTCGACCTCAAGGCCGCGCAGAAGCTCGACAAGGATGCCAAGCTGGGCGACTTCATCGTCGATCCGCTGCCCCCGGTCGATCTCGGCCGGATCGACGCGCAGTCGGCCAAGCAGGTGATCTTCCAGAAGGTCCGCGATGCCGAGCGCGATCGCCAGTACGAAGAGTTCAAGGACCGCGCCGGCGAAGTCGTCACCGGGGTGATCAAGTCGGTCGAATTCGGCCACGTGATCGTCAACCTGGGCCGCGCCGAGGGGGTGATCCGCCGCGATCAGCAGATCCCGCGCGAAGTCGCCCGCACCGGCGAGCGCGTCCGCGCCTATATCAGCAAGGTCGAGCGCCAGAACCGCGGCCCGCAGATCTTCCTCAGCCGCTCGCACCCCGAGTTCATGAAGAAGCTGTTCGCGCAGGAAGTGCCCGAAATCTATGACGGCATCATCACCATCATGGCCGCCGCCCGCGATCCGGGCAGCCGCGCCAAGATCGGCGTGATCAGCCGCGACAGCAGCATCGACCCGGTTGGTGCCTGCGTCGGGATGAAGGGCAGCCGGGTTCAGGCCGTCGTGCAGGAACTGCAGGGCGAAAAGATCGACATCATCCCCTGGTCGGAAGACACCGCGACCTTCGTGGTCAACGCGCTGCAGCCGGCCACGGTCAGCCGCGTGGTGATCGACGAGGAAGAAAGCCGCATCGAAGTGGTGGTGCCCGACGATCAGCTCAGCCTGGCGATCGGTCGCCGCGGCCAGAACGTCCGTCTCGCCAGCCAGCTCACTGGAAGCCAGATCGACATCATGACCGAGCAGGAATCGAGCGAGAAGCGCCAGAAGGAATTCGCCGAGCGTTCGAAGATGTTCGAGGAAGAGCTCGACGTCGACGAAACCCTGTCGCAGCTGCTGGTCGCCGAAGGGTTCAGCGAACTCGAAGAAGTCGCCTACATCGAACTGGCCGAACTGGCCACGATCGAAGGCTTCGACGAAGAGCTGGCCGAGGAACTGCAGAGCCGTGCGCAGGAAGCGCTCGATCGCCGCGAAGCCGCCTACCGCGAACAGCGTCAGGGCCTCGGCGTGGAAGACGATCTGGCCGAAATTCCGCACCTGACCGAGCAGATGCTGGTCACGCTGGGCAAGGCCGGGATCAAGACGCTCGACGATCTGGCCGATCTTGCCACCGACGAACTGATCGCCAAGAAGCGCGCCGAACAGCGCCGCCGCGATGGCAGCGCCCCGCCGCGCCGCAGCGAACGCGCCGAAGACAAGGGCGGCGTGCTGGGCGAATACGGCCTGTCGGAAGAACAGGGCAACGAGATCATCATGGCCGCGCGTGCGCACTGGTTCGAAGATGAGCCAGCAGCAGAGGAGGCCGCTGATGCGGATTCCTCGCAATGAGCCGCTAGGTTCCGGCACCTCGAAGCAGCCGGCCTCGGATGAACCCGAGCGCCGCTGCATCCTGACCGGGGATCACGGTTCCCGCGGCGACCTGCTGCGCCTGGCGATCTCGCCCGACGGTCTGGTCCTGCCCGATGCCCTGGCGCGGGCGCCGGGGCGGGGGGCGTGGCTCGGCACGTCGCGGGGGGTGCTTGAAAAAGCGCTCGCCAAGGGTCAGCTTAAGGGAGCCCTGGCGCGCGCGTTCAAGGGCGCCGCGCTGACCATTCCCGACGATCTGCCCGAACGCTGCGAAGCTGCCTTGCTGCGCGCTTTCACCGATCGGCTGGGGCTGGAGATGAAGAGCGGCAAGCTGCTGCTCGGGTCCGACCGTATCGCCGAGAATGCGCGGATGGGCAATGTCGCCTGGCTGGCCCACGCGGCCGACGCCAGCGAAGACGGTTCGCGCAAGCTCGATCAGGCGTGGCGGGTCGGGCGCGAAAGCGAAGGTTCGGGCGAGACCGGGGTAACCTTGCCTCTGGACCGGGCGGCGCTGTCTGTGGCATTGGGCCGCGACAATGTCGTCCACCTGGCGTTGACCGATCCCCGGTCGGCCGAAAGGGTCGAAGTTCCGCTCCGGCGCTTGCTGCGCTTCCTGGGGCAGGGCCAAGCGAACGAACGGGATAACGATCCGGCGCGGGAAGCCGCGACGGACATAGCGCAGGACAGTGGCGATGCTGCGGCCGATCAGGCCGGGCAAGCCGCTGCGACGACGAATTGAGATTTTGAAGGGCTGGTAAAGACAGATGAGCGATAGCGATAACAAACCGACTTTAGGCCGCAAGCCGCTGGGGCTGAAGAAGTCGGTCGAAGCCGGACAGGTCCAGCAGACCTTCAGCCACGGCCGCACCAACAAGGTGGTGGTAGAGGTCAAGCGCCGCAAGCTGATCGGCAAGCCGGG
>JBJTLX010000181.1:0-5504 GCA_046063245.1 Novosphingobium sp. | reverse complement strand
AATGCTCGATCGCGGCCAGATCGAACCGCGCGAAATGATAGAGCATTACCTCGGCGTGGTCGCGGCACCAGTGTTCTGCACCAAGATCGCCAGCAAGCTCACCCGCACCTATACCGACCGGCATGGCCTGAAGGACCTGGTCCGCGAGCTGCTGGGCAAGGAACTGTCGAAACAGCAACAGTCGAGCGATTGGGGCGGCAGCGAATTGAGCGAGGCACAGCGCGAATACGCCGCTTCGGACGTGCGTTACCTCCACGCGATGCAGACCATCCTGGCCGAACGGCTGGAACGCGAAGGCCGCACCGCGCTGGCCCAGGCCTGTTTCGATTTCCTGCCGGCCCGCGCGCGGCTTGACCTTGCCGGCTGGCCCGACAAGGACATCTTCAGCCACGAGTCATGAGCGCGGGGGAATAGCGCGACACCATGAGCCAGGCCGCCGATCTCAACCGCGACAAGCGCCGCAAATGGGCCGCGCCCGGCGGATCGCACGATCGCCGCGTACGGATTCTGGCGCGCTGGCTGCCGGGCATGGTCGGGGTGGTGGTGGCAGCAATGATCGTCCAGCCGCTGTTCCCGCGCGGCGAGGTCAGCTTCCTGCTCGACCGGACCAAGGTGGCGGTGACCCAGGACCGGGTCCGCGTAGCCGACGCGATGTACCGCGGGATCGACAACCAGGGCCGCCCTTTTACCGTGACCGCGGGCAACGCCGTGCAGCAAAGCGCGCGCGAACCGGTGGTCCGGATGGACGATCTGGCCGCGCGCATCCGCATGAGCGACGGCCCAGCCGAGCTGACCGCGGCGACCGGCGCCTATGATTATGATCGCGAGGAAGTGACCGTTCCCGGCGAAGTGCTGTTCACCGCCGCCGACGGTTACCGGCTGTCCGCGGGCAACGTTTCGATCGACCTCAAGACCCGCCGCGTGGTTGGCGGCGGCGGGGTCGGCGGCTCCATTCCGGCTGGCACTTTCAGCGCCAATTCGATAGTGGCCGATCTTGGCGCGCGCACCGTCGCGCTGGAAGGTAACGCCCGCCTGCTGATGGCACCGGGCAAGCTCAGGATGCCGTGATGCTCGAAAGCTCGCTGATCTCCACCGCGCTGCGCTCGCTGGGCATCGGACTTGCCCTGGGCACGGTTGCCATGCTGTCGGTCGCGCGGACCGACGCCCAGGCGATCGCCGGGCACAACAGCGATGCCCCGGTCAGCTACGCCGCCGACCGGATCGAGCTGCAGGACCGCGACAACCGCGTGGTCCTGTCGGGCAATGTCGCGATCAACCAGGCCGGGCTCAACCTGCGCGCGGCGCGCACCACGGTCGCCTACAGCGACGCCGGCAGTCTCAAGATCCAGCGCATCGACGCGACCGGCGGGGTCGAGGTGACCCGCGGCAGCGAAAGCGCGCGCGGCGATGTCGCGATCTACGATTTCAACCGCCGGATCATCACCATGGCCGGCAATGTCGCGCTGCGCCGCGGTTCGGATACGCTCAACGGTGGGCGCCTGACGATCGACCTGGCCAGCGGCGTGTCGAGCGTCGACGGCCGCGCCGGCGGCGGCTCTTCCGCGGTCGGCGCACCGGTCGGCTCGTCGAGCGGCGGCGGACGGGTGACAGGGACGTTCTCGGTACCCAAGAAGTCGAACTAAGCCGCGCCGGCGATGCAGGTTTCCGCGCTGCGGCGCGCCTTGTTCGACCTTTATGGCACGGCCCGCTTCCCCGATCTTGCCGGACTTGACGCGCGCGACTGGCAAGCGCTCGACGCGATGGCCGCGGCCGCCCATCTCCAGCCGCTGCTCCATGCCCAGCACCGCGGCGACACGCGCATCCCGGGCGACATCGCGGCTCGCTGGCAGGCGGCCTATCGCACCGCCGCGCTACAGGCCTTGTCGCGCGACGCCGATCTCAAGGCCTGCGTCGCCAGCCTGACCGACGCCGGCTTGCAGCCGATTGCGCTGAAAGGCGCGTGGCTGGCGCGCCACGCCTATCCCGAAGCGGCGCAGCGCCCGATGCTCGACATCGACCTGCTGCTCGACCCGGCGACGGTGATGACGGCGTGGGATCTGCTCCGCGCGCAGGGCTATGCCGAGGTGATGGAGGCGGAAATGCCGCTGGCCGAGATCCTCCGCCTCGACAAGCACCTGCCGCCGCTGCTCAGCCCGCGCGGCACCCTGGTCGAGCTGCACCAAAGGCTGTGGGAACTGCCGGGCCGCCTGGATCACTTGTCCCCGGCCGGGCAGGACGATGCGGTGCGCGCCCGCGCGGTGACGATCGATGGGCTGCGCTATCCCTGCGGCACGGACATGCTGATCCACCTGATCGTCCATGCCGCCTACAGCCACCGGCTCGATTGCGGACCGCGGGTGCTGGCCGACATCGACTTCCTGCTGCGGCGCGAGGCGATCGACTGGCGCGCGTTCTGGCCGCGGGCGGCGCGCGAAGGGTGGCGCGACGGGGCGCGGCTAGTGCTCGAACTGGTGACCGAAAACCGCGCCGGGGTGGAAATCGACTTCGCCCCCGACGCCGGCAAGCCGGTGCCCGCCGCGGTGCGCGACGGCGCGATCGAGCTGCTGCTGATCGACCAGGACCGCCGGGCCAGCGCCGGGGTGGCCGCCGCGGCCTTGAAGGGCGGGCCGAGCGCGCTGCTCGGCCGGATGCTGCGCCGCCGCACGGTTGCGGGCGAACCCGCCGCAGCTGCAGCCCGTGCCCCGGGCGGCGGCCTGCGCTGGGCGAGCGGACGCGCATTGCAGGTCGCCCGCGACCTGGCGGGTGCCGACGTCCGCCGCCAGGCCGGCAACCTCGCCCGGCTGAGCTGCTGGTTCGACGCGTGACGGCGCAGCGGGTCCTGATCGTCGGGCTCAACTATGCGCCCGAACCGGTCGGCATCGGCCCCTATACCCAGGGCCTGGCAAAGGCGCTGGCGAAGCAGGGCCGCGATGTCGCGGTGATCTGCGGCCAGCCGTACTATCCGCAGTGGCGGCGCTATCCGGGCTTTTCGGCGGGCTGGTCGCAGAGCGCGGAAGACGGCGTCCGGGTCACCCGCTGCCCGCATTACATCCCCGCGCGGCCCGGCGGGCTGAGCCGGATCGTCCACCTCGCCAGCTTTGCCCTGTCCGCCTTGCCCGCGGTGCTCCGCCCAGGCGGCATGCGGCCGCAGGTGGTCATTGCGGTCGCACCGGCCTTGCTCAGCGTCGTCACCGCCTGGCTTGCGGCGCGGTTTGCCGGGGCAAGGCTGTGGGTTCATGTCCAGGATTTCGAGGCCGAGGCCGCCGTGGCAACCGGCCTGCTCCGCCCCGGCAGCCTGCCCGCCCGGCTGGCCTTGTGGTGCGAGCGGCGGATCCTTCGCCTGGCCGACCACGTCTCGACGATCAGCCCGCAGATGGCGGCGCGGCTGGTGGCCAAGGGGGTCGCGCCGAACCGGGTGACCGAGCTGCGCAACTGGGCCGATGCGCGCTTTGCCCCCGATCCCGCGGGCGCGGTGCAACTGCGCAGCGAATGGGGACTGACGGGCAAGACCGTCGCGCTCTATTCGGGCAATATCGCGCTGAAACAGGGGATCGAGGTGCTGGTCGACGCCGCCCGGCTGTTGCAGCACCGCCCCGACATCGCCGTGGTCATCTGCGGCGAGGGGCCGAACCGCGCCGTGCTCGAGGCACGCGCCGCGGGCCTGCCCAATGTCCAGCTGCGCGATCTGCAGCCAGTGGCGCGGATGGGCGCGATGCTCGCCATGGCCGACCTCCACCTGCTCCCCCAGATCGCCGGGGCTGCCGACCTGGTCCTGCCCTCGAAGCTGACCAACATACTCGCCTCAGCCCGGCCGGTGGTGGCGACGACCGAGCCGGGCACCGGGCTCTACGGCGAAGTCGATGGCTGCGGGGTGATCACCCCGCCCGGCGACGCCGCGGCGCTGGCGCAGGCCATCGCCGATCTTGCCGACGATCCCGCGCGCCGCGCGGCGTTGGGCAAAGCGGCACTGGGCCGCTCCGCCGCGCGCTGGCAGAAGGATGCGATAATCGGACGCTGGGGCGCGGCGCTCGATTCACTCGTTTGAGGCGTTTTCCGCGTCCTTGAGCGCGTCCTGCACGGCCTTCAGGTCTGCCGCATTGGCCTGCGGCTGCGCTTGCGAGGCGCTCTCTTCCGGCGAAGGGACGGTGCAATAAGCCGTCAGCAGGATCCCGGCGGCCCACCACAGCGCCTTCCAGCGGCTGCGGAAGACCGAAAAGATGCTGGGCCCGAACATGGCGGAACCCTGCCACGAAGGCGTTAAGGAACGTTCTCCGCCTCGCGCTTCAGCTCATAAAGCAGGTCGAGCGCGCCGCGCGGGGTCAGCGCGTCGAGATCGATCGCCGCCAGCCGCTCGCGCAGGCCGTCGCGGGCGTCTTCGCGGCTTTCCGCCGCCGCGGCGAACAGCGGCAGAAGCCCAGCCCCGCGGCCAGCCCGCCGCTTTCAGCGCGGGTCTTTTCCAGCCGGTCGAGCACCGACCGGGCCCGCGCCACCACCGGTGCCGGCACCCCCGCCAGCTTGGCCACGGCGAGACCATAGGAACGGTCCGCCGGGCCCTCGGCAACCTCGTGCAGCAGCACCAGATCGCCCTTCCATTCGCGCGCGCGGACATGGTGGAGCGACAGCGCCTCGCAGCTTTCCGCCAGCCGGGCGAGCTCGTGATAGTGCGTCGCGAACAGGCAGCGGCAGCGGTTGGCGGAATGCACCGCCTCGACCACCGCCCAGGCCAGCGCGAGGCCGTCATAGGTCGAGGTGCCGCGCCCGACCTCGTCGAGGATGACAAAGCTGCGGGTCGTCGCCTGGGCCAAAATCGCGGCGGTTTCGACCATCTCGACCATGAAGGTCGAGCGCCCGCGCGCCAGATTGTCCGAAGCGCCAACCCGGCTGAACAGGCGGTCGACCAGGCCGATGGTGGCGCTGCTTGCCGGAACATACCCACCGGCCTGGGCGAGCAGGACGATCACCGCGTTCTGGCGCAGAAAGGTCGATTTGCCGCCCATGTTGGGTCCGCCGACCAGCCACAGGCGGTCCTGCGGGGAGAGGCGGCAATCGTTGGCGACGAAGCGTTCGCCGCCGCCCTTGCCGCTTGCCGCCAGCGCCGCTTCGACCACCGGATGACGCCCGCCCTCGATCGCCAGCACCGAGTCTTCGACCACCTCGGGCCGGCACCACCCGCCTTCCGCCGCGCGCTCGGCCTGGCCGGCAGCAACGTCGAGCCGGGCGAGCGCCTGGGCGGTCGCGGCGATTTCCTGCCGCGCGGCGACGGCACGCGCAACCAGCTCCTCGAAATGCGCCTCTTCCGCCGCAAGGGCGTGGCCGCCAGCCTCAGCGATCCGGCTCGCCGCCTCGGGCAGCGCCAACGCGTGGAAGCGCACCGCCACGGCCATGGTCTGGCGGGGGGTAAAGCCGCTGTCGGGCGCCATCAGCGCATCGGCGCGCCCCGCCGGGACCTCGATGAAATAGCCGAGCACGCCGTTGTGGCGGATCTTGAGCGCGGCGATCCCGGT
>JBJTLX010000180.1:0-3430 GCA_046063245.1 Novosphingobium sp. | reverse complement strand
GGCACAGCCGAACGGCTGGCCGATGCGACCCAGCAGACCCTGTTCGCCGGGCAGCGGCTGGCGGCGCGCCCGGTGATCGGCACCAACGAAACGCTCCAGGCGGCAAATCAGGCTTCGGTCCGCGCCTTCCATGCCCGCTGGTACCGGCCCGACAATGCCGTGATCATCGCGGTCGGCGATGCCGATCCGGCGCAGCTGGCGGCGCTGGTGCGCAAGTACTTCGGCGGGTGGAAGGCGGCCGGCAAGCTCACCCCGGCGCCATCCTTCGGCGATCCGGTCGCGCCCGCTGGCAGCGCCGCGGGCGGGATCGGCGAGACCCGGGTCGTGGTCGAACCCGATGTGCCGCGCGGGCTGACCTATGCGGTGATGCGGCCGTGGCGCAAGGTCAACGATACGGTCGCCTATAACCAGGGGATCATGGTCGATGCGCTGGCCCAGGCGATCATCAACCGCCGGCTCGAGGCGCGCGCCCGCGGTGGCGGCAGCTATCTGGTCGCCCAGGTCAACCAGGAGAAGGTCAGCCGCAGCGCCGACGCCACTTTCGTTTCGGTGACCCCGCTGGGCGAGGACTGGAAGACCGCGCTGGGCGATGTCCGCGCGGTGATCGCCGATGCCATGGCCGGCGCGCCGACCAAGGACGAGATCGACCGCGAGGTCGCCGAAATGAACGTCGCCTTCGAAAGCAGCGTCGAACAGCGCCGTCTGCAGCCGGGATCGCGGTTGGCCGACGACATCGTCACCGCGCTGGACATCCGCGAGACGGTGGCTTCGCCCGAAACGGTGCTGCAGATCTTCAACCTGTCGCGCCCGCTGTTCACCCCGCAGGCGGTCCTCGATCACACCCGCACGCTGTTCCAGGGCACGGTGACGCGCGGGGTCTATGTCACGCCGAAGGCGGGCGAGGGCGACGCCGCCAGCCTGAAAATGGCGCTGGCCGCCCCGGTCAAGGCCGACGGCAAGGCGCGGCTCGACAGCAAGCCGATTTCCTTTGCCGAACTGCCGCCGATCGGGACGCCGGGCAAGGTCGTCACCGCCAGCCCGACCTCGGTGCTGGAAATCGAACAGCTCGAACTGTCCAACGGCACCAAGGTGCTGCTGTGGCCGACCACCGACGAGCCCGGCCGGGTCACCGCCAAGGTTCGCTGGGGGGCGGGCTACCGCGCCTTCCAGTCGGGCGATGCGGCCTATATCGCGCTGGGCGATACCGCGCTGGTCGGATCGGGGGTCGGCACGCTCGGCCAGGAAGAGCTCGACCGGATCTCGACCGGGCGCAAGATGGGCTTCGATTTCGCGATCGAGGACGCCGCGTTCCAGCTGTCCGCCAATACCCGCAATGCCGATCTGGCCGATCAGCTGTACCTGTTCGCCGCCAAGCTCGCGATGCCGCGCTGGGACGTCAACCCAGTGCTGCGCGCCAAGGCCGCGGCCAAGCTGCAATACGAAAGTTTCGCGACCTCGCCCCAGGGAGTGATGCAGCGCGATCTGGCTTTCCTGCAGCACGGCCGCGATCCGCGTTTCCGCACCCCGACCCCGCAAGAGATCGACGCGGCGACCCCGCAGGGCTTCCGCCAGGTGTGGGAACCGGTGCTGCGCGATGGCCCGATCGAGGTCCAGCTGTTCGGTGATTTCAACCGCGCCGATGCCGTCGCCGCGCTGGAAAAGACCTTTGGCGCGCTGCCGCGCCGCGCGCCGCTGCCGCAGGAACTGCTCGCCTCGGGCTTCCCCGATCTGCCGCCGACCGCGCAGCCGATCGTGCTGGAACATCGCGGCGATCCGGGCCAGGCCGCGGCGGTGATCAACTGGCCGACCGCCGGGGGCGTGGCGCAGATCAGCGAAGGGCGTCAGCTCGAAATCCTCTCGCAGCTGTTCTCCAACCGGCTACTCGACGCGATGCGCGAAAAGCTCGGGGCGAGCTATTCGCCCTATGTCGCCAATTCGTGGCCGCAGGACCTCGACAACGGCGGGGCGATCTTCGCCCTGGCGCAGCTCCAGCCCAAGGCGGTGCCGGTATTCTTCGCCACGGCGGACGAGATCGCCGCGCAGCTGGTTGCCGCGCCGCCCACCGCCGACGAACTGGCTCGGGTGACCGAGCCGCTCAAGCAGCAACTGACCCGCGCCTATACCTCCAGCGCGTTCTTCATGAACCAGCTCGAAGGGGCAAGCGAGGATCCGCGCAAGTTCGCCGCGCTGCGCACCCTGCTGCCCGACATGACGCGGACCACGCCGGCGGCGATGCAGGCGCTGGCGGCAAAATACCTGCGCCCGGGCAAGAGCTGGCGCGTGGCGGTGATCCCCGCCGGGCAGAAGCTGGCGACCGAGCTGCCCAAGGGTACGACGCTGCCGGGGGCGGGGCGCTGAACCGCGGATCGTTGCACTTGTAACAATATTGCGCGATTGTACCGGCCGCCTTTTCGCTCTTTGCATTCGCGCGGCCAGCGGGCTATGGCGCGCGGCCTGAATTATTGGAGCCTGAGACGTGAGCGGACCCTGGACCCCCGAAAGCTGGACATCGCACGAGGCGCGGCACCTGCCGTCGTACCCCGATGCCGCGGCGCTGGCCAAGGTGACCGACACGCTGACCAGCTTTCCCCCGCTGGTCTTCGCCGGCGAAGCCCGCGCGCTGAAAGCCGATCTGGCCGAAGTGGCGGCGGGCAGGGGCTTCCTGCTGCAGGGCGGGGACTGCGCCGAGAGTTTCGCCGAGTTCCACCCCAACAACATCCGCGATACCTTCCGCGTGCTGCTGCAGATGGCGGTGGTGCTGACCTTTGCCAGCAAGCAGCCGGTGATCAAGGTCGGCCGCATGGCCGGACAGTTTGCCAAGCCGCGTTCGTCGCCGGTCGAGGTGATCGACGGGGTCGAGCTGCCCAGCTATCTGGGCGACAACATCAACGGGATCGACTTCACCCCCGAGGCGCGCATTCCCGATCCGCAGCGGCTGCTCCAGGCCTATTCGCAAAGCGCGGCGACGCTCAACCTGCTGCGCGCCTTTGCGGGTGGCGGCTATGCCAACCTGCGCCAGGTCCACCAGTGGACGCTGGACTTCATGGGCCGCAGCCCGTGGGCGACCAAGTTCGAGGAAGTGTCGACCCGCATCGGCGAGGCGCTGGACTTCATGGAAGCCTGCGGGATCGATCCGCAGACCGTGCCGCAATTGAAGGGCACCAGTTTCTACACCAGCCACGAAGCGCTGCACCTGCCGTACGAGCAGGCCATGACCCGCCAGGATTCGCTGACCGGCGATTGGTACGACACCAGCGCGCACATGCTGTGGATCGGCGATCGCACCCGCTTCGAAGGATCGGCGCACGTCGAGTTTCTGCGCGGCGTCGGCAACCCGCTGGGCTTCAAGTGCGGCCCTTCGCTCAGCCCCGATGAACTGCTGCGCCAGCTCGACCTGCTTAACCCGGGCCGCGAAGCCGGAAGGATCACC
>JBJTLX010000179.1:0-9925 GCA_046063245.1 Novosphingobium sp. | reverse complement strand
CCGTCCATCAGGCACCGCAGGATTTGCGCGACGCGATCCAGTCCGCTCCCGAACTGCTGGAGCTGTGGCAAGGCCTCACCCCGCTGGGCCGCAACGAATTCATCTGCTGGGTCGAGGATGCCAAGCAAGCCGCCACCCGCCAGCGCCGCATTCTCCGCACCGGCGAGGAACTGCATGAAGGCAAGCGCCGCCCGTGCTGCTGGGCCGGATGCATTCACCGCACCGACAATGTCCCTTCTAAGTGGCAACAAGCGGTGCTGATCGAGGGGAAGCGGCGCTAGCGCTTGCAGTTGCGCCGCGCGTCGGACAAAGCAGCCCGGTTCGACACGACCGGGGACCATCCTATGCTGCGCCGCCTTTACGACTGGACCATGGACAAGGCCGCGCATCGCCATGCCGAATGGTGGCTGGCGCTGTTCGCCTTTGTCGAGGCGAGTTTCTTCCCGATCCCGCCGCACCCGGTGCTGGGGGTGATGTGCCTGGCCCAGCCGAAGAAGGCGGTGCGCTTTGCCCTGGTCGCAACCCTGGCCTCGGTCGCAGGGGGCCTGCTCGGCTATGCCATCGGGCACTTCCTCTACGACACCGTCGGGGCGCAGCTGCTCCGCCTGCTCGGGCTGACCGAAAGCTTCCCCAAGGCGGCGTGCTATCTGCGCGAATACGGGGCCGAGATCATCATGATCAAGGGCGCCACCCCGATCCCGTTCAAACTGCTGACGATCACCGCCGGGTTCATTTCGATGCCGCTGGTCACCTTCGTGCTCGCCAGCCTGGTCAGCCGGGCGATCAGCTTCATGATCGTCGGCGTGCTGTTCCGGATCTTCGGCGCGCCGATCAAGGCGTTCATCGACAAGTACCTTGGCCTGGCCACCGCCGGTTTCGCCGTGCTCGTCGTCGGCGGATTTGTTGCCGCGGTGATGCTCAGCGGCGGCAATCACAAGACCGAGGAAAAGTGCGCCGCCGCCGCCGCGCAGGTTGCCGCGGCGTGATCGCGCTGTACCATTGCCGCGACGCGCGCTCGTTCCGCGCGCTGTGGGCGCTGGAGGAACTGGAGCTCGACTACGACCTGCACGTGCTGCCCTTCCCGCCGCGCGCCCGGGCCGAGGGGTTCAAGCAGATCAACCCGCTCGGCACCGTGCCCGCGCTGGTGGCGGACGGCCAGCTGATGACCGAAAGCGCGGCGATCCCGCACTTCCTCGCCACCCGCTATGGCCCCAGCGCTCTGGCGGTCGGCCCGGACGAGGCGGCCTATCCCGCCTACCTCAACTTCCTCCACATGGGCGAGGCAACGCTGACCTTCCCGCAGACGATCCACCTGCGCTACACCCGCCTGCAGCCCGGCCGCGCCGAAGCGGCGGCGCAGGACTACGCCGAATGGTTCGGCAGCCGCCTGCGCAATGCCGAGGGGATGATGCAGGGCGACTACGCCTGCGCCGGCCGCTTCACCATGGCGGATATTTCGCTGGGCTACGCGGTGATGCTGGCGCTGAGCATCGGACTGGAAGCGCAAGTGACGCCAGGGATGCGCGCCTATTTCGAGAGGCTTAGCATGCGCGACGCGTTCCAGCGGGCGAAGGCGGCGCAGGGCGAGGGCGCGATCGCTACCTGACCAGCGGCGAATCCTTGGCCAGCGCCGCCCGTGCTGCGGCGAGGATTTGCTCCGCCACCGGATCGTGTTTGCGCAGCACCAGCGCGGCTTCGGCTTCGCGCTGGGCACCACTGGCATCGCCTGACGCCAGCAGCGCCGCGGCGAGGTCGCGGCGGACCGGGTACCAGAACGCCGGAGGATCGGTGAAGTCGGAGAAGTCCTTGGTCTCCTCCAGCACCGCACCGGTGCGGAACGCGGCGGCGGCATCGGCCCAGCGCTTTTCCGCCATGGCGATCCGTCCATCGAGCACCGCGCGGGTGATCCCCAGCATCGCTTCGGCGGCGACGGTCGCGTCCTTGGGCCAGTCCTTGCGCGGCCCCTTGGCGATCTGTTCGGGGATCGCGTTGCGCTCAATCCTGGCGGCGGCGAGATCGCCCTGCCAGACCAGCGCTTCGCCGCGGGCATAATGCCGCGCCGCCTTGAGATAATCGAGTTTCGGCTCACCCAGCGCCAGCACGCTGGCCGGATCGAACCGGGCCAGCGCGAAATAGCCCGAGGCGCTGAGCAGCTGACTGCCTGGCCCGCCCTTTTCCCGCGCCATCGAGGCCTCGACCAGCGGGCGCGCGAGATCGAGTGCGGTGCGCGAATCCCCCGCCATCAGCGCCCCGCCCAGGCCGTAGATCACGTTGTGCGCGTGATAGGGCAGGTCCCACACCCCCTTGGGATCGGGGTTGCCGAGCGCCCGGGCATTGGCCTTGCCGATCTCGACCGCGCGGCGGTTGGTGTCGGCGGCGTCCTGATAGCGGCCGACCCAATAAAAGGTATGACTGGGCATATGGACCAGGTGGCTGGCGCGCGGGGCCAGTGCCGCAAGCTTGTCGGCATAGGGTTCGGCCAGCGCCGGCCTGCCCGCGACCTCGCTGGCGTGGATGTAGAAATGGATCGCCGGGGTGTGATCGGGCGCGCGCGCCAGCACCGGTTCGATCAGTGCGATCGCCCGGTCGATCGCGGCATGGTCGAAATCGTCGCTGTCCTCGCTGAAGGCCGAGACCATCTGGGCATCGGCAGCGAGCACGGCAATCTCGTTGTCGGCGGGAAAAGTCTTCGCGACAGTCAGCATCGCCGCGGCATAGGCCTGGTCGGCCTTGTGGGTGTCGCCGGGGCGATAGCGGGTGACTAGCGCCGCAGTCAGCGCGCGCTCCTTTGCGCTGCCGCTCTTCGCCGCCACTTCGGCCTGCCGCGCCAGTGCGAGCAGAGGGACGCGCTCCTTGGCATCCTTGCCGTAGTTGATCGTCGGGCCGTCGGTCAGAGCCTCTCCCCACTTGCACATCGCGCAGGCGGGATCGAGCCGCGCCGCCTCCTTCATTGCCAGCACCGCGGCGCGGTGAGCGAAGGCGGCGTGCAGTTCCAGCCCGTTGGAGAAAAACGCCTGGGCCTGGGGATTGGCACCGGAAATGGCGAAGCCGCCGTCGCCATAGCCGGTCAGCAGGGTCGGCGTGCGCGGCGCTGCGGTGTCGGCATGGTTATGCTCTTCGTGCCGGGCCTCTGCCGCCTTGATCGCGGGCACCGCCGGTGTCGCCGCGTGATCGTGCACGTCCTGCGCCGCGGCGGGCAGCGCCGTCCCGGCCAGCATGGCCGCCAGTGCCAGTGTGAAAGTGCGCCGCATCAGTGTTCCCCCTTGATACGGAAGAGTTGCAGAAAGCGTGGCCCGTGTCACGCTGCGGCGCTCAGGGCTCCGCCTTGCGGCCCTGCTCCGCCGCGGCAATCGCGCGTTCGGCGATTGGCCGCATCACGGCATAGCCGGCCGCATTGGGGTGGACGCCGTCCGGTCCGTACTGCGCCGGCAGCTCGCCGTCCGGGCCGGCCAGCGCGGCGTGATAATCGGCGAAGACCAGTCCCTCGCCCGCGGCATAGTCCTTCAGCCACAGGTTGAGCCGGTCGATCCATGGCGCGGGCTTCAGCGTGGGGGCCCAGTCGAAGCGGTTCGACGGGGGGATCGAGCCCAGCACCACGGCGATGCCATTCGCCTTGGCCAAGGCCACCATCGCGCGGACCGCGTTCTGGTAGGCTTCGGGGGTGGTCGGCCCGGTGTTGCCGGCGATGTCGTTGGTCCCGGCCATGATGTGGACCACGCGCGGGTGCAGCGCGACCACGTCCTGCCAGAAGCGCACCAGCAGTTGCGGGCTGGTCTGGCCCGAAATCCCCCGACCCAGATTGCCGTGGGCGAAGAAGTCGCCGTCGGCACCCAGCCAGTTCTCGGTGATCGAATCGCCGATGAACACGACCCGCGGCGGGTGGGCCGGATCGATCGCGGCGTTCTCCGCGCGGTAGCGGCATAGCCAGGCCCAGTCGCTCTGAACCACGCGCGGATCCTGCGCATGCAGCCCCGCGCGGCTGGCCGGGCAGCTCGCCTCGCTCATCCCGGCGGGCGGGTAGGGGTTGGGCGGCGTATCAGCCACGGCGGGAGCGGCGACGCTGGCAGCCAACAGCGCGGCGCCAAGCAGCCACCTAGCCAATGATCCCGACCGCCTTGCCGGCGCGGGTAAACATGCCGATGATCGTCTGGACTTGGCTCTCCGAATGTTCGGCGCAGAGCGAGCAGCGCAGCAGGGTCATGTTGGCCGGGGTCGCCGGCGGGCGGGCCAGGTTGACGTAGAGCCCTTCGTGCAGCAGCGCTTCCCACATCATCGCGCCGCGCTCCAGATCGGGCATGATCACCGCGATGATCGCCGACTGCGGAGTTTCCGTACCCAGCTGGAACCCGGCATCGCGCAGCCCCTGGTGGAGCACCTTGGAATTCTCCCACAGGTGCGCGCGCTTGTTGCCGGCGTGCATCAGCTTGCGGATGCTGGTCGCGGCGGTGTGGACGACCGAGGGCGGCAGGCTGGCAGTGAACACATAGGGGCGGCAGACCAGCCGCATGATCTCGAACTTGGGATGGTTGGACACGCAGAAGCCGCCAACCGTGCCGACCGACTTGGAGAAGGTGCCGATAACGAAATCGACGTCTTCGAGGCAGCCCTGGTCCTCGGCCACGCCGCGCCCGTTGGGGCCGATGAAGCCCATCGAGTGCGCCTCGTCGACCAGAACCATGGCGCCATTTTCCTTGGCGACGCGGATCATCTCCTTGAGCGGGGCGACGTCGCCCAGCATCGAATAGACCCCTTCGAGGATCACCAGCTTGCCGGCGCCTTCGGGAATGCGCTTGAGGCGCTTTTCCATCGCCTCGATATCGTTGTGCTTGAATGGCACCACCTCGGCGTCGCCCATCTTGCAGCCATCCCAGATGCTGGCGTGGCTGTCGATGTCGAGCACGATGTAATCGCCCTTGCCGGCGATGGTGCTGATGATCCCCAGGTTGGCCTGGTATCCGGTCGAAAAGACCATGGCGTGGTCCATCGCGTAGAACTCTTTCAGCGCCTCTTCGACCAGGCGGTGCCCGGCATAGGTGCCGTTGAGCACGCGGGAGCCGGTGGTGCCGCTGCCGAAATCGTCGAGCGCCTGCTTGCCCGCCTCGATCACGTCGGGATCGAAGGTCATGCCCATGTAGTTGTAGGTGCCCAGCAGGATCGTCTCGCGCCCGTTGCACACCGCCACGGTTGGGCTGACCACCCGCTCCATCACCAGGTTGAACGGATCGGTCACCCCGGTCGCCAGCAGCGCGCGGCGCGTCTCGATCAGCGGATCGAATTTGCTGAACAGGTCGGTGCCGTGGCCTTCCAGCACCTGCGGACGGTCGGCTTCGTCGATGCCTTCGCTCATAGTCTCGGTCTTTCCATAAGCCCCTCCCCTTCAGGGTAGGGGTAGGGGTGGGGAGTCTCGGCCGGGTGGTCCTTTTCGGATGGTCCCCACCCCCGACCCCTCCCCTGAAGGGGAGGGGAGATCAAGCCTGCAGTTTGACCACGGCGTCGATCAGCTGGCCATAGGTCTCGATCTCGGCCTGCTGGTTCATGGTGATGATGATGTCGAACTCGTCCTCGATCGCGGCGACGAAATCCATCACCGTCAGGCTGTCGAATTCCAGATCGCCGGCAAAGGTGCTGGCATCGGTGATTGCCACGCCCTTCTTGTTGAAGGGCTCGATCAGCACGGCGATCTTTGCGGCGGTTTCGGCGCGGTCCATTGGGGTACTCCGGTAAGTGTTGCCGGCCCTTTGGCCGACGAATGGGGCGGAATATAGGCGAAACTTCGCGGCAAGGCGCGTGGACAATTGCCACGATGGCCGGAACGCCAGCTATCCGCCATTTTTGCCGGGATGTCGCCCTCCCGGACACAAAACATTGCGGTCTCGTCCAGCCGTTGTAGGCTGCGGTGTGAGATTGGCTTTTGCGGGGGCAGAATATGCAGGTCGATGCCAAACTCAGGGAGCTGGGTCTAGAGCTCCCGGACGAGATGAAGACGCCGCCAGGGTTTGAAGCAAAGTGGGCGCAGGTCCGTATTATTGGTACGCGCGCAATTATTGCCGGTCACGGACCTCGCTCGCTCGATGGCGCGTTTGCACTTCCGGCGGGAAAAGTCGGGAGCGATTTGACGTTGGATCAGGGTCGGGCTGCCGCCGCCAGTGTTGCCTTGGCAGTGCTTGGCGATCTCAAGCGGGCGATCGGCGATCTGGATCGAGTCGTGGCTTGGGTGCGCGTGCAGGGTTTGGTCAATGCAGCTCCAGGCTTCACTGCCTTGCCGCATGTAATTGACGGATTTACCGATATAATGATCCAACTGTTCGGATATGAAGCAGCAGTCTGTCCGCGGACAGTCATAGGGGCAGCGGAACTGGCTTTGAATGCACCGGTGATTGTGGAAGGCGAAGTTGAAATTCGCCGACCTTAGGTCCGCCAAGTTGGAGACTCTTGTCGTTCGAGCGGATTGAACCGCGTCTCAAAACCGGACAGCCGCGCAGGCCCAATTCCGTCAGCGCAGCTTAGACCGCAGCCTTCTCCACCAGTCCCCGCACCGCGGCCATGAACGGCCCGATCGACACCGGCTTGGCCAGATACCCCTCCGCCCCCGCGTCCCTGATGCGCTCCTCGTCGCCCTTGCCGGCATAGGCGGTGACGGCCAGCACCGGGATCGCGCGCAGCGTGGCGTCGGCCTTGGCCGCCTCGATCAGATCGAGGCCGCTGATATTGGGCAGCTGGATGTCCATGATGATCAGGTTGGGGACGAACTGGCGGGCGCGTTCCAGCGCTTCCAGCCCGTCGGCGCAGGGTTCGACCGCGTAGCCCTGGCTTTTCAGGACATCGCAGAACAGCTTGCGGTTGAGGTCGTTGTCCTCGACAACAAGGATGCGCTTTGCCATGGGCAGAGCCCTAGCCCAAACTCCGAGTGCCTGACTAGTGTTGCGCGAACCGTCGTCCCCTGCTGCCGATCCCGCCGCCCTGGCCTTGGGCGCGCTGGGCTGGGTGCTGGCCGACCAGGGCCGGGCCGAGCGTCTGCTGGCATTGACCGGGCTCGATGCCGATGCCCTGCGCGCCGGGCTGGGCGATCCGGCGGTGCTGGACGCGGTGCTGGAATTCCTGGGGCAGCACGAGCCCGATCTGGTCGCCGCGGCCGACCATCTGGGCGTTACGCCGGCCGCGCTGATGGCCGCACGGGAAAGGCTTTAGAGACATGGCAAGGCCGCTGATCATCAGCGATTGCGACGAAGTGCTGCTGCACATGATCGTGCCGTTCGGCGAATGGCTGGAAGAAACCCAGCCGGTTTCGTTCAAGCTGGTCGGCAATGATTTCGGCAAGGCGATCCGCGACAAGACTACCGGAGAACCGATCCCACCCGAGGAGATCTGGCACTATCTCGGCCTGTTCTTCGACAACGAGATGGGCCGCCAGACCCCGATTGCCGGGGCGGTGGGGGCGATCAACACGCTCAAGGACCACGCCGACGTCGTGGTCCTGACCAACCTGTCGGACAAGCACAACGCCGCGCGGCGCCAGCAATTGCTGGATCACGGGATCGACGTGCGGGTCTTCACCAACCAGGGCCCCAAGGGCCCGGCGCTGCAGGCGATCCTCGACGAGTATCAGCCAAGCCACGCCGTATTCATCGACGATCTCGCCCAGCATCACGGCTCCGCCGCCGATATGGTTCCTCATATCGACCGGCTTCACCTATGTGGTGAGCCGACCCTGGCCCCGCACATCACCTGCGGGTTCGAGGCGGGCCACGCCCACGCCCGGATCGACACCTGGGAGCATGCCTTGCCCTGGCTGCTCTCGCGATTGTAGGATGTAAGCCCATGAGCATCGACGCACGCCTGGCCGAACTCGGCATCGTTCTCCCCGCCGCCGCCGCGCCGGTCGCGGCCTATGTCCCGGTGGTGATTACCGGGAACATGGCCTTCGTTTCGGGGCAGATTTCCTTCGTCGACGGCGAGCTGGTCAAGGGCAAGCTCGGCGCAGACGTTTCGGTCGAGCAGGGCATCCTGGCGGCGCAGGGCTGCGGCCTGATGATCCTCGCCCAGCTCAAGGCCGCGCTCGGCTCGCTCGACCGGGTCGAACGGGTGGTCAAGCTGGGCGCCTTCGTCAATTCGACCGACACGTTCACCGACCAGCCCAAGGTTGCCAACGGCGCGTCGGAACTGATGGTCGCGGTGTTCGGCGAAGCGGGCAAACACGCCCGCGCCGCGGTCAGTGCCAACAGCCTGCCTTTGGGGGTAGCCGTAGAGGTCGATGCCGTTGTCGCCATTCGCCCTGCTTGATCGCTGGCGCGCCCCGGCGCCCAGGCCGGACAAGGTCGCGTGGCTGGGCAGCGCCGACTATGCCCACCGCGGCTTGCATTCGGCAGGCGTGCCGGAAAACAGCCCCGCCGCCTTCGCCGCGGCGATCGCGCGGGACATGGGGATCGAATGCGATGTCCAGCGTTCGTTCGACGGGCAGGCGATGGTCTTTCACGATGCGACGCTGGACCGGCTGACCGCGGAAAGCGGCGCGCTTGCCGAGCGCAGCGCCGAGCAGCTCGGCAAGATCGTGCTGGCGGGCGGGAGCGATACGATCCCGACGCTGCGCCAGCTGCTCGACCAGGTCGGCGGGCGGGTGCCGCTGCTGATCGAGATCAAGTCGCCGCGCAAAAGCCATGCCCGCACCAGCGCGCTGTGCCTGGCGGTGCGCCGCGTGCTCGAAGGCTATACCGGGCCGCACGCGATCATGAGCTTCGACCCGCGGATCGTGCGCTGGTTCGCCGATCGTTCGCCGCTGACTGTGCGCGGGCTGGTGGTGACCGAGGAAAACGACACCGCGCTGCCCGGGATGATCCGCCGCCGCCTGGCGCTGTGGCACGCCCGGCCGGATTTCCTCGCCTATGACGTGCGCGATCTGCCCAGCCGCTTCGCCGCCGCCCAGCGCAAGCGCGGCCTGCCGCTGCTGACCTGGACGGTGCGCAGCCCGGAATTGCGGGAACGCGCCGCGCTGTACGCCGATGCGCCGATTGCGGAGGGCGCGGGGGTTCCGTGATCGAAGCGCAGGTCTGGCCATCGGTCGGGGCATTGCCGGCGGGCGAGTGGGATGCGCTGGCCGGGGGCAATCCTTTCGTCAGCCATGCCTTCCTCAGCGCGATGGAGGATTCAGGCAGTGTCGGGCCCGGGTCTGGCTGGGCCCCCGCGCCGATCACCATCAACGATGCTGCGGGCCGGCTGATCGCGGCGCTGCCCGCCTATCTCAAGGATCACAGCCAGGGCGAATACGTCTTCGACCATGCCTGGGCCGATGCCTGGCACCGCGCCGGGGGGTCCTATTACCCCAAGCTGCAGATCGCCGCGCCGTTCACCCCGGCCACCGGGCCGCGGCTGTTGCTGGCGGACGAAGCGCTGGCCGGGCCGCTGCTGCGCGCCGCCGAGCAGCTGTGCGAGCAGAACGGGCTGTCATCGGCGCACGCGACCTTCATCGAGCCGGCGCAGGTGCCGCTGTTCGAAGCGGCCGGCTGGCTGCTGCGCAGTGACATCCAGTTCCACTGGTTCAACCGCGGTTATGCCGACTTCGACGGCTTCCTCGCCGACCTTTCCTCGCGCAAGCGCAAGGACCTGCGCAAGGAACGCGCCGCGGCGCAGCAGGGCGTGACGATCCGCCACCTCACCGGGGCGGAGATCAAGCCCGAGCACTGGGACGCGTTCTGGCAGTTCTATCAGGACACCGGCGCGCGCAAGTGGGGCCAGCCCTATCTGACCCGCGCCGCCTTCGATCTGCTGGGAGAGCGGATGGGGGAGCAGATCCTGCTGATCCTGGCTTTCGCTGGCGACCGGCCGATTGCCGGGGCGCTCAACCTGATCGGGCCCGACGCGCTCTACGGGCGCTATTGGGGCGCGCTGGTCGACAAGCCGTTCCTGCATTTTGAGCTGTGCTATTACCAGG
>JBJTLX010000178.1:0-15346 GCA_046063245.1 Novosphingobium sp. | reverse complement strand
GACGGCCTGCGGCGGCGCCTTGAGGCTGGCAAAGGCCTTGCTGGCGGCCAGCGCCATGATGTCGCCGGCAATCGAGCAGCGCGGCGGCGCTTCGTCGACGACGACCAGCCGACCGGTCACTTCCACCGAATCGAGGATCGCCTCTTCGTCGAGCGGGCTGGTGGTGCGCAGGTCGATCACGTCGCAGCCGATCCCTTCGGCGGCGAGCTTGTCGGCGACCGCCTCGCAGAACCCGAGCAGCAGCCCGGTCGAGACGATGGTCACGTCCTCGCCGGCGCGCGACAGGCGGGCGTGGCCGAACGGGATCATGAATTCGGGATCGTCGGACACCTCGCCGCTGACCCCGTAGAGCGCCTTGTGTTCCAGGAAGATCACCGGATCGTCATCGCGGATCGCGGTGCGCAGCAGTCCCTTCACGTCGCCCGGCGTGGTCGGCATGACCACTTTCAGCCCCGGCATTCCGGTCAGGATCTGGTGGACCGACTGGCTGTGCTGCGCGGCGGCGTTGTAACCGGCGCCATAGGCCATGCGGATCACCGCCGGGCAGCGGGTCTTGCCGCCGAACATGTAGCGGAACTTGCCGATCTGGTTCCAGATCTGGTCAAGGCTGACCCCGATGAAGTCGGCGAACATCAGTTCGGCCACCGGACGCTTGCCGGCCAGTGCCAGCCCCGCCGCCGCGCCCATGATCGCGCTTTCGGAAATCGGGGTGTCGATCACCCGGTCGGCACCGAATTTGCCGAATAGCCCGGTCGAAGTCGACCAGATCCCGCCGATCGCCTCGGGCCCGCCGGGCGTGCCCATGCCGCCGACCACGTCCTCGCCCAGCACCACCACGTTGGGGTCGCGGGCCATTTCCTCGGCGATCGTCGTCAGGACGGCATCGCGGTACATCATCTGTGCCATGGTTCGCGGGTCCCTGTCAGTAGCTGATATAGACGTCGGTGAGGACGTCGGCGGCGGTCGGGCGGTCGGCCGCCTTGGCATATTGCACCGCCGCCTCGATCGCTTCGAGCACTTCGGCATCGAGCGCGTCGAGGTCCGCGTCGCTGAGCAGCTTGGCCTCGGTCACGCTCTTGCGGAAGTTCTTGAGGCAATCGCGGGTGGCGCGGATCCGGTCGAGTTCGCCCGGGCCGCGGTAGCGCTGCGGATCGCCCTCGAAGTGGCCGAAGAAACGTTCGGTATCGAACTCGACCGCGGCCGGGCCGTTGCCGGCGCGAACATAGTCGAGCACTTCGCGCATGGTCTCGTGGACCGCGAAGAAATCGGTGCCGTCGCCGCGCCAGACCTTCATCCCGAAGGCCTCGGCCCGGCTGGCGATGTCCTTTTGGGTGCCGACCGCATATTCGAACCCGGTGTGTTCGGAATAGTGGTTGTTCTCGAACAGGAAAATGCACGGCGCCTTGGTCACCACCGTCATGTTCATCGCTTCGAAGGTGGTGCCCTGGTTGCACGCCCCGTCGCCCGAGAAGGTGATCGCGACCTTGCCCTTGCCGTCGAGCTTGGCCGCCAGCGCCGCGCCGACCCCGATCGGCGAGCCCGCGCCGACGATGCCGTTGGCGCCGAGCATGCCCTTGTCGACATCGGCGATGTGCATCGAGCCGCCCTTGCCCTTGCACAGCCCGTCGCGGCTGCCCCAGATTTCGGCCATCATCCCGTTGAGGTCGCAGCCCTTGGCCAGGCAGTGGCCGTGGCCGCGGTGAGTCGAGACGATCTTGTCGTCGTTGTCGAGATGCTCGCACACACCGACTGCGACCGCTTCCTGGCCGCAGTAGAGGTGGGTGAACCCGGCGATCTCGCCGGTCTGGATGTCGACATGGAGGCGTTCCTCAAACTCGCGGATCACCTTCATCTGGCGGTAGGCGCGCAGCAGCGCTTCACGGCTCAGTTGCATTGCTTTTCGCAGCTCCCCTTCACAGGCCGAGGACCGACCGGGCGATAATATTGGCCTGGACTTCGTTGCTTCCGCCGAAGATCGTCCAGGCACGGCTGTTCAAATATCGCGGCGTGGCGATCTGGGCCGCGCGCGATTGTACCGGTTCCGGCGCATTCTCGCCGTAGAGCGGGCGCTCGGGGGGCAATTGCAGGCCGGCCGCTCCGTAGAGGTCGACTGCCAGCAGGTCGATGTCCTGGCGCAGGTTCGAGGCGAGCAGCTTGGTCAGCGAGGTTTGCGGACCAGGCGCGTTGCCCTTGGCCACATCGGCCAGGATGCGCAGTTCGATCATCTCGAGCGCCTGGGCCGAAAGCCGCGCCCGCGCCACCTTGCGGCGCCATTGCGGATCGCGGTCCATCGTCTTGCCCCGGCCGTCAGGCACCCCGGCTGCCGCGGCTTCGAGCTCGTTCAGATCGTAGATCAGTTTCGGCGCATGGCATGAGCCGCCCCGTTCGTTCTCGAGCAGGAACTTGGCAATCTCCCAGCCCTGCCCTTCGCTGCCGACCAGGTCGCGGGCCGGGACGACGACATTTTCGAGGAACACCTGGTTGACCTCGTGGTCGCCGGCCATGGTCAGGATCGGCCGGACCGAGACACCAGGCTGGTTCATCTCGATCAGCAGGAACGAAATCCCGGCCTGCTTGCGCGGACCGACTTCGGTGCGGGCCAGGCAGAACATGCGGTTGGCGTGATGCGCGTGGGTGGTCCAGATCTTCGATCCGGTGACGATGTAATTGTCGCCGTCGCGCACCGCCCGGCATTGCAGCGAGGCCAGGTCCGAGCCCGAACCCGGTTCCGAAAAGCCCTGGCACCAATAGTCTTCGCCCGAGAGGATGCGTGGCAGGTAATAGGCCTTCTGCTCGGCGCTGCCGAAGGTCCAGATCACCGGGGCGACCAGCTTGAGGCCCAGCACCGTCAGGTTCGGGGCGCCGGCCAGCGCGCACTCCTTCTCGAAAATGAAGCGCTGGGTCGGTGTCCAGGCGGTTCCGCCGACCTCGGCCGGCCATTGATAGCCCAGCCAGCCTTTGGCGTGAAGCACGGCGTTCCACGCCTGACCCACGTCGGGTTCGACGAACACGGTTGGCGAAGCGGCAGTGCCGCTGCGGATTTCCGGGCTGAGGTTGTCGCGCAGAAAGGCCCGAACCTCGTCGCGGAAGGCAGTGTCAGCTGGGGAAAGGTCGATGTCCATGTCGCTCCGGCCGCTTCAGCGCTCAAGGATCGTTACGGCGGAAACGCCCGGTGCGCCATAGACGTGGCTGTAGGCGGTCCGCGGATTGCCCGGAACCTGCCGGCCGCCGCCATCGCCGCGCAGCTGGATCACGTTTTCATAGACCTGGCGCAGGCCCGACGCGCCGATCGGTTCGCCGCAGGCGATGCAGCCCCCGTCGGTGTTGACCGGCAGGGCGCCGCCGATCTCGGTCCGCCCCTCGGCCAGCCAGGTTTCCTGCTCGCCGTCGCGGCAAAAGCCGTTCTCAGCCATGTGCATGATCTCGGCCCCGGCCTCGGTGTCCTGGAGCTGCGCCACGGCAATGTCTTCGGGGCCGATCCCGGCGAGGCGGAAAGCATCGGTAGAAGCGATCCGGGTGGCCGAGCCGCCGCGGGTCACGTCGATCGACGGGGCGAAGACCTCGAACGATCCGGGCGGACGGGTCCGCATCGTCGCCGCCTTGAGCCGGATCGGGGTCTTGCCCAGTTCGCGGGCCTTCTTTTCGCTGGCCAGGATCAGCGCGACCCCGCCTTCGGCCGGCGAACAGAACATGTATTTGGTATAGGGATCGGAGACGAGCGGCGCATCGAGGATGGTCTCCAGATCGACCGCCTCGCGGCGCCAGGCGTGGGGGGCGTGGACCGCGTTGCGGAAGGCCTTTTCCGAGACCCGGCCCAGCGTCGTCTGGCTGATCCCGTGTTCGTGCATGTAGCGCATGATCTTGGCGCCGAAGAACTGGGTGGTGACCATGTAGCCGGCTTCGCCGTACCAGTCGGGCAGGTTGTATTCGGACGGCAGCGCGTTGAACGCGCCGCGCGGGTGCTTGTCGAAACCGACCGCCAGGCCGATGTCGAACTCGCCCGACTTGATCGCCATCTGCGCCGAAAACAGCGCCGATCCGCCCGCCGCGCAGCCGTTGCGGACGTTGATGAACTGGACCCCGGTCAGCCCGAGCCGTTCGACCATGGTGTCGGGGTTGCCCGCCGCGTCCGAGCCGCCATAGGCGAACTGGATGTCGGGCCATTCGATCCCGGCGTCGGACAGCGCCTGGCGCACCGCAAAGACGCCCTGATCAAGCCCGGAAACGCCGTCGGTGCGCCCGAACGGGTGGATCCCGACGCCGACGATGCAGACATCGCTCACGCTGGTTCCTCCGCCGGCTGGAAGGCATGGACCAGGACCGGATCGGCGGCTTCGGGATCGAGCGGCACCTGGGTCAGTTCGAGCGGCATGCCGATGCGGATCGCGTCGAGCGCGACATTGGCCAGCCGCGCCTCGACGATGGTTTCGCCGGGCAGTTCGACATAGCCCACGGCCCAGGGCCGGAAGGCTTCGGGTCCGGCATAGGGCGGGGTCTTGGGGCGATAGCGCTGCACCGTGTAGGACCACAGCGTGCCGCGGCGCGACAGCGGGACGGCGTCGTAATCGCCGCCGGACGGGCACGGAAAGACGATGCGCCCGGTCACGCGATCGCGCCCGCCGACCAGTCGGACCGGCGTCTCGTCGGTAAACAGGCCTTCGGCAATCGCGCGCATTCCACTCCCAATCCGGTTCGATTCTGCTCAGCTGACGTCCTTATGCCCCGTTCCGCATCCATTCCGACTCATCAAAACGCTAGGCTGGCCTTTGGGTCAGGCTGTGACACGAAGCGCGGGGAGAAGGATCGGCATGCGCGAGACCTGGGATTACATCGTGGTCGGAGCCGGCTCGGCCGGTTGCGTCGTCGCTGAACGGCTCAGCGCGGGCGGGCGCAGCCGCGTGCTGGTGCTCGAAGCCGGGGGCGAGAACGACAGCTTCTGGGTCAGCCTGCCCAAGGGGGTGGCCAAGCTGGTCACCAACCCGGCGCATATCTGGGCCTATCCGGTCAGCCAGCCGCGCGAACCCGGCGGACCGGCCAACGAAGTGTGGATCCGCGGCAAGGGCCTGGGCGGCTCGTCTGCGGTCAACGGGATGATCTGGAGCCGCGGCGAACCCGCCGATTACGACGCCTGGGCCGAGGCCGGCGCGACCGGATGGGACGGCGCGGCGATGACCGCGGCCTTCCTCGAACTGGAAGATCACGCCGCGGGCCCTTCGCCGCTGCGCGGCAACGGCGGGCGGGTCCACGTCGATCCGGCGCTTTATACCTACCCGTTGGCCGAACGGATGATCGAATCGGGCGAGGCGGTCGGCCTCAAGCGGGTCGACGATCTCAACGGCAGCACCGGCCCGCGGGTCGGGCTTTACACCCACAACATCAAGAACGGCCGCCGCCAGAGCGCCGCGGTGACCTTCCTCGCCCCGGCGCGCAAGCGGCCCAACGTCCGCGTCGTCACCGGCGCGTTGGCCGAGCGGATCGTGTTCGACGGGCGCCGCGCGGTGGCGGTCGAGGCCAAGGTCGGCGGTGTGCTGCAGCGGTTTGACTGCGCCGGCGAAATCATCGTCAGCGGCGGGGCGATGGAAAGCCCGCTGCTGCTCCAGCGCTCGGGGATCGGCGATGCCGACCGGCTCGCCGCGGCAGGAATCGCGGTGGTCGCCAATTCGCCCGACGTCGGCGAGCGGATGATCGAGCACTTGTCGATCGCCATGCCCTACCGACTCGAACGCGGTAGCGGCACCAACCGCAAGTTCTTCGGGATCGGTGCGGCGCTGGCGATGGCGCGTTACCTGCTGCGCCGCGACGGCATTCTCGCCACCGGTCCGTTCGAGGTCGGGGCCTTCCTCAACGTCGCCCATCCCGACGGGCGGACCGACGCACAGCTCTATCTCGGCGGCTACACCTTTGCCGTGTCCGACGATGGCAACCCGGTGCCGCTCGACAAGATCGACCCGCGACCGGGGATCACGATCTATGGCCAGCTGCTGCGCCTGACCAGCGAGTCCTCGCTGCGGGTTACCGGCCCGGGCAGCGGCGACACCCCCGAGATCCTGCCCAACTGGCTCTGCACCGAACACGACCGGGCCTCGGCAATCGCGATGATGAAGGCGATGCGCGCCTATATGGCGGCAGCGCCGCTGGGCGACATGATCGGAACCGAAATGATCCCCGGCGCCGCGGTGCAGAGCGACGAAGAGCTGCTCGACGCGTTCCGCCGCCTGTCGAGCTGCGGGCTCCACGCCATCCGCTCGTGCCGGATGGGCAGCGACAACCGCGCCGTGGTCGATCCGCGGCTGCGGGTGAACGGGGTCGAAGGGCTGCGCGTGGTCGATTGTTCGGTCATTCCCGCGCATATCACCGGCAACACCAACGCCCCGGCAATGGCGATCGGCCTGCGCGCGGCGGCAATGATTCTTGAGGACAGGGGTTAGCGATGGGTGCAGTATTGGCCATGACCGCACGGCGGGACGATTCCAGGGCGCAGAACCCGCAGCGGGTGGAACCGATCCGCAAGCCGCTGCTCGGCTGGACCATGCTCGAGCCGCTGCGCGTGCTGTTCGAGACCGGAATGCTGGTCGCGACCTGCCCGGCGCTCGCCACCGCGCCGCGCGGCGACGGGCATCCGGTGATGGTCCTGCCCGGCTTCGCCACCTCGGACGCGATGACCGTGGCGCTGCGCCAGTACCTGGCGATGATGGGTTACCAGGTGTTCCCGTGGGAACTTGGCTGGAACCTTGACCAGCACAGCGTCGGCGAAAACGGCGAGCACATCGCCCGCCGCATCGAACAGATCGCCGAGGCTACCGGCCGCGCGGTCAGCCTGGTCGGGTGGAGCCTGGGCGGCGTGCTGGCGCGCGAGGCGGCGCGGCGCGATCACGCAGGGCTGCGCCAGGTGATCACCCTGTCGAGCCCGTTCACCGGCGATCCCCGCGCGACCAGCGTCTCGGGAATCTACGAAATGCTGACCGGCAACCAGGTGACCTCCGACGCGACGCGCGATCGCTATGCCGAATCGCACCGTCCGCTGCCGGTTCCGACCAGCGCGATCTACAGCAAGAGCGACGGGATCGCCGCCTGGCGCAATTGCCTGGGCGAAGTCGGCCCACTGTCCGAGAACATCGAGGTTCACGCCAGCCACTTCGGCATGGTCGCCAGCCCGGCGGTGTTCTGGGCGACCGCCGACCGGCTGGCCCAGCCCGAAGGCGACTGGCGCCCGTTCGTCCCGTCAGGCCCCTACGCCGCCTTCTTCCCCTAGGGACTGTCTGACCGTTCCACACCCACCGTGATCGTCCTGTGAAGCCCGCTGGCGAGGAGCGGGGTGCAGCGCGGGCCGGGAGCCCGTGCAAGCCACGCGACGAAGTCCAGCGGGCTTCACAGGACGACCCCGAGGGGCGGGTCAAATTTGGCCCATTGCTGCGTTGCTCGTCGGTCACTATGCGTTGGCATGGCTCCCTCCTCGCGCCTTGCACTGGGCCAAATTTGGCTCCGTCACGGTGGGTGTGGAACGGTCAGACAGTCCCTAACCCGTAGGCATCCTGCTGGCGGCCCTGGCGGGCCAGGTTGAGCGCGAGGATCAGGATGTCGTGGGCCTCGCCGCCGGCATCGCGGACCTGGTCGCGCAGCAGCGCTTCGGGCTGGAAGCCCATGTCCTCGAACACCCGCAGCGCCGCGGACTGGTCCGGGGTCATTCGCACATAGAGCTTTTCAACCCCGGCCGACCGCGCGGCGTTGACGCATTCAAGCGCCAGCAGCCGGCCCAGCCCAGTGCCGCGCGCCGCCGGAGCGATCAGGATGCGGACCTCGGCAACGTGCGGCGACCAGCTCAGCTCGTCGCGGACCAGCGCGGTGCAGGCCAGCAGCGTCCCGTCCGCGCCCAGCGCCAGCAGGCTTTCGATCTGGCCCGAAGCGATCTGATCGAGCCAGGCGGCGACCACCCGGGGGTTGCGAATATCGCGCAGCAGGAACAGCAGGTCGTGCGGCGGCATCGCTTCGGCAAAGCGCCGGACGGTGTCGGCATCGCCGGGTTCGAGCGGGCGCAGGGTCACCGCGGTGCCGCCCAGGGTCAAAGTCTTGTGCATCGTCATAGGGACCTCTTGCCAAGCCAGGCATCGATGTGCGGCCACAGCCGCCGGAGCGCCGCGGGGCCCGCGACAAGACTGACGTGACCGCCCTTGGAGACGATCTCCTCGCGGTCGTCCGATCCGGTCAGGGTCATCAGCGGCCCGGTCGCCGCGTGCTGGACGACATGGTCGTGAACCGCGACGATATTGAGGATCGGCACGGTGATCCGGCCAAGATCGACCGGACGTCCGCCCAGTTCCATCGTCCCGGCGACCAGGCGGTTGTCCCACATCAGGTGTTTGATCTGCTCGCGGAAGTATTCGCCCGGAACCGGCAGGGTCTCGGCCGCCCAGCGGTCGAACATGCGGTACGAGCGGACGAACTCGTCGTTCCACATGTTGGTCCACAGGTTGAGCTGGCCGGCGGTGCGGTTGGCCGGGCGCATCAGGTCGAACGCGCCCAGCATCAGGTCCGGGGGGATGATCCCGAGCCGGTCGACCAGGTCGTCGACATCGAAATGGCGGCGGTCGGCCCAGACCTGGAACATCCGCATGTGCGAGAAATCGATCGGGGTGGCAAAGGCGATCAGGTTGCTCACCGCCTCGCCCGCATGCAGCGCGGCGTACATCGTCGTCAGCACCCCGCCCATGCAGTAACCGGCGAGCGAAATCTCCTCGACCCCCGCGGCCGCGGCCGTGCGCGCGACGCTTTCGCCGACGAAGTGTTCGACGTAGTGGGTCAGACCGAGCCCGGCTTCCGAGCGGCGCGGGGTGTGCCAGTCGAGTAGGAACACGTCGTAGCCGCGCGACAGCATGTATTCGACAAAGCTCTGCCCCTGCGCGAGGTCGAAGATATAGCCCTTGTTGCTGGGCGGAGTGACGATCAGCAGCGGCTTGCGGTAGATCTCGTCAAGCAGCGGGCGATAACGGTACAGCGCCGCGGTGCCGTCGCGCCACAGCAGATCGCGGGCCATCGCGCCGACATCCTCGCGCGCGGCATTGAGAAACTCGAGCCCCTTGATGTTGCGCTTGAGCGCGCGGTCGACTTCGATCCGGACCCGCTCGGAAACCTCCTCCGGGGCCGGGAGCGGCGGGGCCTCGCTCATGCCGGGGTGGCGGGCGGCTTGCGGGTGCGGCGCGGTTCGGCCGCAGCGGGCGCCGGTGCCGGGATCGCCGCACCGGGTTCGAGCGCCAGCCGCAGCCGCTCGATCGCTTCCTCGATCGCGTCGAGCCTCTCACCCAGCGCCTCGACCTGGGTCTTGCTCGGCAGGTTGAGCGAGCGCAGCAAGGTCTCCATCTGGTCGGTCAGGGTCTTCTGCGCGACCAGCGACATCTTGGTCGCCTGCCCCATCACCGCCCCGAACTGTTCGGTCTCGGTCAATTTGCCCGACCACGAATTGATCTCATGCTCCCATTTCTGGAGCATCTCTTGCCAATTGGCGACCGGATCGAAAGCAGGCTTCTGGGTCATCGATTTCCCTGTGGGTCGTGGCGGCTGCTAAAGCGAAATGTAGCCGAGCTGGGACGCCTTGAACACGGTCTGGCTGCGATTGACCGCGTTGAGCTTGATCGCGGCGTTGTGAATGTGGAAGCGCACCGTGGCCCGGCTGCGCGACATGATCATGCTGATTTCTAGGTCGGTCTTGCCGATCGCCGCCCAGCGCAGGCATTCGACTTCGCGCTTCGACAGCCGCGATTGCGCTGGCAAGGCCTGGGCGTTGCCCATCACGTGGACATAGGTGGCGATGAAGGTCCGCGAATAGATCCCGAAGGCATCGCTGTGCGCTGCGAACTCTTCGCTCAGATCCAGCCTGGACTTGTCGACGGGATTGAAGCTGACCGCGCCGATCTGACCGAAGGGCAGGTGAACCGGAACCACGATCGCCGACTTGGTCATCGCCCGGGTTTCGAAGTTGGTCATATCGATCGAGCCGAGATAGCTGTTGGGCAAGCGGGTGTGAAAACCCTCGGCATTGACCCAGAACGGTTCGCTTTCAAACCGGCAGGCCGTGGTCAGCGGCGAATCCAGCGCGATCCGCGAATTGCGCCACCACACGCGTTCATCCTCGGACCAGCCGAACACTTCCCCCGCCAGGATGTTGCCTTCGGCATCGACCGGGGTGCGCTTGTCGGCGATGTCCTGCGCCACCGCCACGCGCATCGCGTGTTCGGCAGCGATCGCGTGCAGGGCCTCGGCGGCGCGGCGGATGTCCTGCTGCGACGTGATCCGAACCGAATCGATCTTTTCCTGCGACAGCACTGGCACCTCGCTCTCCCCTGGGTCTTCCTATCGCGTCACGGCGGTATCGCCAAACGCTTTGGATTCCGCCCGATCCTAATCTTTTGCGCAGCGTGGCATTCGCCGAGACGATGATAGAGCCGTGCCTGATCGGAGGGGACCCGCGGTGAATTTCGAACTTAGCGAAGACGAAGCGATGCTGAAGGCCCTGGCCGAGCGCTTTGTCATCGACCGCTACGATAACGAGCGCCGCCGCGGCTATCTTGCGCAAAGCAACGGCTTCGATCCCCACAACTGGAGCATGCTGGGCGAACTCGGGCTGATTGCCGCGCTGTTCGATGAAGCGGCGGGTGGCCTCGCGCTCGATGCCACGGGAATTGCCACCGTGTTCGAGGCGCTGGGCCGCGGCATGGTGGCCGAGCCGCTGATCGAGAACGTCCTGGTCGCAGCCCGCCTGTTTGCCGGCACGGCGCCGGCCGACCTGCGCCAGAAATGGCTCGATGGGCTGCTTTCCGGTCAGCGCAGGCTGGCCCTGGCCCATGCCGAAAGCGGCGGGCGGAACGGGCAACTGTGGGTCGAGACGCGGGCAGATGCCAATGGCGCAGGATTGCGCCTCAGCGGCAGCAAGCTGTGCGTCCCGGCCGGCAGCGGGGTCGACGGGTTCCTGGTCAGCGCCCGTTCGAACGGCAGTCCGGCCGATCCGCAGGGGGTCGGGCTCTATTTCGTCCCGGCGAATTCCCCCGGCCTGACCATCGAAAGCTGGAAGATGGCGGATGGCTCCTGCGCGGTCACGCTCCACCTCGACGGCGTGGCAACGGCGGTCAAGCTGGACGGCGACGCCGCCGCGATCGAGCATGCGCAGGACCTGGCCAACCTTGCCCGCGCCGCAGAGGCGCTGGGGATCATGGAGCAGATCTTCGCCGATACGCTGGAATACCTGCGCACGCGTGAGCAGTTCGGCACCAAGCTGGGCAGCTTCCAGGCCTTGCAGCACCGCATGGTGGCGCAGTACGCGGTCATCGAACAGACCCGCGCCTTGCTCAATCTGGCCCAGGTCTCTTGCGGCAAAGCGGAGTTTGCCAGTGCCGTGAACGGCGTCCGCGCCTATGTCGCGCAGACCTCGCTGACGCTGGGGCACGAAATGATCCAGATGCACGGCGGCATGGGCGTGACCGACGAGCTGAGCATCGGTCATGGCCACAAGCGGCTGCTGGTGCTGTCGCGCTGGCCCGACGATCCCGAAGCGGCGCTCGACCGCTTTGCCGGCATCGCCTGAAGGCCGCGATCAGGCCGGCTGGCGATCCTTGATCCAGCCGATCCCGCGGCGCAGCAGGTCATAGAACACCGGCAGGTCCCAGGCGCAGCGATCGACATCCGGCCACCAGTCGAGCATCGGCTGGAGATCGTAATGCCCGCGGCAGTGGCCGAGCGTGTTGTAGAGCACTGCCCCCTGGCCGTGGCGCTTGATGTACATCACCGGATGGGTCCCGGGCGCGTCCGCCGCTTCGACGAAGCCGGTGCCTTCCTCGCTGCATTCGGTTTCGAGCAGGACGTGCAGATCGCCGTGGCATTCGAGGTGATAGAGCTCATCGGTGGTGTCGAACGGCTCGATCCCGCTGACCAGCGGGTGCGCCGGATCGGCCACCGTCACCCGGTAAGGCGCGATCGGCGGGTGCGAGATGAACTGGCTGCCAAGCAGATCCATCAGCAGCGGCGTCCAGCGCGGCGCTTCCCACAGCCCCGCATTGGGCCCGCTGTCGAGCAGGCGCAGCACCGAATTGGTACCGTGCAGCGCGTACCAGCGCCCGCCCGCCTTGAGCCAGTCGCGCAGCACTTCCTGGGCCTTGAGCGAAGGGGTGACGTCGCAGGTGTAGGTGATCAGGATGTCGGCCGCGGCGATCGCGGCGGTGTTCTCGTAATCCTCGAACACCCGGGTGCGCACCCGCTCGTCCTCGGCCAGCAGCTTGAGCAGCTCGAGCCGGGCAAAGTCCATGTCGTGCCAGACCCCGCCGCAGATCAGGACGCAGTCGATCCGCGGCGGATGGCTGTCCTCGCTCATGCCTTGGCGCCCAGTTCGCCGCTGATGTACTTGTCCATCGTCCGGTGGAACTGGCGGATGCGGATTTCCTGGTAATCGCCCAGCTGGACCTTGCCATTCTTCGAGGCGTGGAGCCCGTCCTGGACGAACGGCAGGTTGTCCATGTCCTGTTCGAACACCGCGCCCAGCCCGCCGATTTCGGCCGCCTCGGTCCACTTCTGATCCGGGGTGAGGAAGTGCATCGGCACCCCGCGCGGGATCGGCTCGCCCTTCTTGACGCGGGCCAGGATGCGCACTTCCATCAGGCAGGTGTCGGGGGTCTTTCCAGGACGCCAGCGGTAGACGATGTTGGGCATGAAGCCGCCCCACGGCGCGAAATTGGGGAAGACGTTGTAGACCAGCGCGTCGATCAGTTCAGCGTCGGTCGCCTCGGAATGGTCATAGCCGCTCTGCTCGGTATAGGCCTTGCGCATTGCCGCGCCCAGCGCCTCGCGGGCGCTTTGCTCGGCTGGCACCGACACCGCATAGGGATCGCCCGAAGGATCGTAATTGTCCGAAGAGCGGCCGTTGTACTTGATGAACTCGTCGACGATCCACTGCTCGCTCTTGCCGGTGGGATCGATGTGCGGGCTGAGCACGCCGAACGGCACCAGATTGACGTTAACATTGTCGCCCCAGAACCAGTAGGCACTGTTGGCATCGCCGGTGAAGGGCAGGATCTGCGGGTGCGTGACCAGCGTGTGCCACGATTCCATGAAAGCCTCGGCAGTCACCTTCCAGTTGGCCGGAACCTCCTTGCCGACCCAGATCACCGTGGTGCATTCCTCGTGCCGCCAGCGCTTGAAATGTTCGGGGATCGGGGCGAGGAACTCCTCGAGACTGGGGCCGCCCGGCTCCTCGCGCAGGAAGATGTAGCCGCCCCACTGGCCGACCTCGGCCTCGGGCAGGGTCAGGTCTTCGGGCTTGAGATGAGTGAAGTCCCACGGACAGGGATTGCCCTGATAGGCACCGTCCTTGTTCCAGGCAAAGCCGTGGAACGGGCAGACGAAGCTGTCGGCGCTGCCGTCTTCGGTGCGCAGCTTGCGTCCGCGGTGCAGGCAGACGTTGTGGAAGGCGCGGACCGATCCATCGTCCTGGCGGCTGACCAGCCACGACCGGCCGGCGTTTTCATAGACCACGAAATCGCCGGGTTCGGGCAGATCCTCTTCGCGCGCGGCGAACTGCCAGACATAGGGCCACATCTTCTCGCGTTCGAGCCGGGCGAAGTCTTCGCTGGTATAACGCGCGGTGTCGAGCGGTTCAGACCCGAGATAGGCATAGCTTTCCTCGGTCAGGATCGCCGGGGCGGTCTTGGAGTCGCCCGCCATCAGGTCGTTCCACGTGGTGCCGGGGCAGCGCGCCATTCCGCCGCCGATCTGGGGGTCCTGCTCAGCCATCATGCGAATCCTTCATCCCGGAATGTGTCTTATCGTGGCGGTTGTGGCGCGCGCGCGGTGCCGCGTCACCTTGCCGAAAGCATAGGTTGCACGCCCGCGATAATCCGCCAAACCGGTTGCAGAAGCAATGTGGGAGAGTCCGTTGAGCAAACGGCTTGAAGGCAAGGTCGCGCTGGTTACCGGCGGGACTTCGGGAATCGGCGCGGGCACCGTGCGGCGGCTGGCCGCGGAAGGCGCGCAGGTGGTGTTCACCGGATCGAACGAAGCGGCCGCGGCAGCGGTCTGCGCCGACAGCGGCGCGCGCTTCATCGCCCACCGGGTCCAGGACCCGGCGGCGTGGCAGCCGCTGATGGACACGATCGCCGCCGACTATGGCCGGCTCGATATCGCCTTCGCCAACGCCGGGACCGAGCACGGCGACGGTTCGATCGAGGGTATCGATTTTGCCGGCTGGTCCAACGTGATCGACGTCAACCTGACCGGGGTGATGCTGACTTGCCAGGCCGCGGTACGGATGATGCAGGGCAACCCCGACGGGCCGACCGGATCGATCATCATCAATTCGTCGATGAACGCGCACCGCGCGATGGGCAACTTTATGGCGTATTCGGTGACCAAGGCGGCGGTGGTCGCGATGGCCAAGTCGGTCGCGGTGCACTGCGGCAACCAGGGCTACCGGATCCGCTGCAACGCGGTGCTGCCCGGGGTGGTGGAAACCCCGCTGATCGTCAATCTGATCGAGGGATCGGGCGATCCCGTCGCCACCCGCGCCGCCTATGAAGGCATGTCCCCGCTCAAGCGGATGGCCAATGTCGACGAGATCGCCGGGCTGGTCGCCTGGCTGGCAAGCGACGAGGCGGCCTTCGTTTCGGGCAGTGAATATGTGATCGATGGGGCAACAACGGCAGGGATGATGGGCGTATGAGCGATTTGGGTTCACGGCGGCTGACCGGCAAGGTCGCGTTCGTTTCGGGCGGTCTGCGCGGCATCGGCCTCGCCTGCGTCGAGCGGTTCCTCGCCGAAGGGGCCGAAGTGGTGCTGTCCGACCTCGACGCCGCCGACAGCGACGCGGTTCAAGAGGTCACCGCCCGGCTGGGCCAGGCTGCCAGCTATGTCCAGGCCAACGTCACCAGCGAGGACGACTGGCAGCGCGTCCGCGGCGAGATCGCGGCGCGCCACGGCAAGCTCCACATCCTGGTCAACAACGCCGGGACCGACCTTACCGGTCCGGTCGAGACGCTGGCACTGAAGGACTGGCGGCGGATCATGGACATCAACGTCGACGGGGTGTTCCTGGGGGTCAAGACCCTGACCACGCTGCTTGCCGAAAGCGGCAAGGAGTTCCGCGGCGGCTCCTCGATCATCAATGTCAGCTCGATCATGGGGCTGGTCGGCTATCCCGAGGTTTCGGCCTACAACGCCAGCAAGGGCGCGGTGCGGCTGTTCACCAAGTCGATCGCGCTCGAATATGCGCAGAAGAAATGGCCGATCCGCGCCAATTCGCTGCACCCGGGCTTCGTGCTGACCCCGCTGCTCCATTCGGGCTTCCAGCGCTGGGTCGACAAGGGCGCGGCCG